>NZ_SMBR01000008.1:0-396093 GCF_004346455.1 Bradyrhizobium sp. R2.2-H | reverse complement strand
AATGGGTCGCACCATCGGATGCTGGCCTCCAGCCCAGCCAGCATCTTGAATCATATTCGCCCCAGATCCGGAATCCCTTCCGATTCAATAAATTCATGAACCGCTCTAGCAGCGTGTCTTAGGCGCGTACCGCCGCAAGTCCCGGGACGGCGGCAAAGCCGGCCTTGGTGGCGTAGCCACGCACGATCGCCTCGCGCTGGGAATAGCTCAGGACGTTGTCGACATTGTCGAACCCGTCAGGCGCGAGCTGCTCGACGGCGTCGATGACGCCTTCAGGACCACCGCGCCGGTTGGAGCGGACGATCTCGGCCGTCATCGGCAGGCGCTTCTTCTCGTATTCGAGCAACGCCTGGCGCGGATGCTCGGCACGCACCAGCGCATCCGCAAGGCAGCGCGCGTCGAGGATCGCCTGCGAGGCGCCGTTCGAGCCGACCGGATACATGGGATGCGCGGCATCGCCGAGCAGCGTGACGCGCCCGGACGACCAATAGGGCAAGGGATCGCGGTCGCAGGTCGGATACTCGTAGAATTCGGGCGTCGCGGAGATCAGGCTCTTCACGTCGATATAGGGCACCGAGAAACGTGCGACATGCGGCATCAGCTCTTCGCGCCGGCCCGGCCGCGACCAGTCCTCCTTGCGCGGTGGCGGGGCATTGCCCTCGCCGACCTTCACCAGTACCGCCCAATTGGTGAGGCGGCTTGCCGGGCTCGATCCTTCCGCGATCGGGTAGATCACGACCTTGGCATTGAGACCGCCGGCCACGATCATGGATTTGCCGGTCAGGAACAGCGGCCAGTCGCGGGCGCCGCGCCACAGCATCAGGCCATTCCAGCACGGCGGCCCCTCGTTCGGGAACAGCGTCTCGCGGACGCGCGAATGGATGCCGTCGGCGCCGATCAGGATATCGCCGCGCGCGGTGTGAACATGGGCGCCTGCGCGATCGAAGAAGTAAGCGGTGACGCCGCCCTCGTCCTGCGTGAACGCGCCGAGCCGGCAACCGGTGTGGATGGCATCAGCCCCAAGCCGCTCCTCGACCGCGCGGTGGATGACGCCCTGAAGGCGGCCGCGGTGGATCGAGAATTGCGGCACGTCGTGGCCGGCGTCGATGCCGCGGGCTTCGCGCCAGACCTCCTGGCCGTGGCGGTTGAGGTAATAGAGTTGATCGGTGCGGATCGCGACGTCGTCGAGCCTCTGCAACAGACCGAGCCCGGCCAACTCGCGCATTGCATGCGGCAGCGTGTTGATGCCGACGCCGAGTTCGCGGATGGTGTCGGCCTGCTCGAAGATCTCGCAATCCAGGCCCCGTGAGCGGAACATCAACGCCGTGGTGAGACCACCGATACCGCCACCGACGATAATCGCCTTCATCGCCTAACTCCACTCGAAACACAGGCAACGGGGGTTAACGTCGCACGGTCGGTCACTCCGCCGCAAGCGGCTTTGTCGCCTCCGCCTTGAGCTCGGCCCGGGTCTTGGGCTTAGCCTTAATTCTCAGCTCCTCCAGATCCTGCCGGTCGCGCACGCTGTTGCGGAAAATCTGATCTTTTCCTGGCAGATATTGCGGCGGGCAGAATGCGTCGTCGGCACCGTACCAGGCCGCCGCCCTCATGGCGAAGAAGGGATCGACGAGATGCGGACGGCCGAGCGCGACGAGATCCGCGCGGCCAGCGGCCAAAATGGTATTGGCCTGGTCCGCCGTGGTGATGTTGCCGACGCACATGGTGGCCACCCGCGCCTCGTTACGGACCTGATCGGAGAACGGCGTCTGGAACATGCGCCCGTAGACCGGCTGCGCATCGCGCACCGTCTGGCCGGTCGAGACGTCGACGAGATCGACGCCCGCCTCGGCAAAGGCGCGCGCGATGGCGACGGCATCATCGCCGGTGATGCCGCCGTCAGCCCAATCGGTTGCGGAGATGCGCACCGACATCGGCTTGTGCGACGGCCACACTGCGCGTAGCGCCCCGAAGACCTCGAGCGGAAAACGCAGCCGGTTGGCGAGCGAGCCGCCATATTCGTCCGTGCGGGTATTGGTCAGCGGCGAGATGAAGCTGGCAAGCAGATAGCCGTGGGCGCAGTGCAATTCGAGCATGTCGAAGCCGCAGCGCTCGCCGCGCTCGGCCGCCGCAACGAAAGCGTCCCTCACCGCGTTCATGCCGGAGCGATCGAGTTCGCGGGGCATCTGACTATCGGGGAAATAGGGCAGCGGCGATGCGGAAACGGTTTCCCAGCCGCCCTCGTCCAGAGGCCGGTCCATACCGTCCCACATCAGCTTGGTTGCGCCCTTGCGACCGGCGTGCCCCAACTGAAGGCAGATTCTTGCGGCCGAGTTGCCGTGGACGAAATCAACAATGCGCCGCCATGCGGCTTCCTGCTCGTCGTTCCACAGGCCGGCGCAGCCGGGCGTGATCCGGGCATCGCGGCTAACGCAGGTCATCTCGGTAAAGATCAGTCCGGCACCGCCAATCGCGCGCGAGCCGTAATGAACCAGGTGGAAGTCTGTCGGCACACCCTCCTTCGCCGAATACATGCACATCGGCGACATCACCGCACGATTGGCGAGCTTCATCTCACGCAGACGGAACGGTTGGAACAGCGGCACTATCGGTCGATCGGTATCGACATCGAAGCCGCTGCTGCGAACCTGCCTGGCAAACGACTTCTCGACCTCCGCCACGAAATCCGGCGCGCGGAGTTTCAGATTGTCATAGGTGATCGCCTTCGAGCGCGTCATGACGCCGAAGGCGAACTGCACCGGGTCAAAATCCCAGAAGCGGTCGACATGCTCGAACCAGACCAGCGAGACGTCGGCGGCATGCTGCGTCTTCTCGACCTCCTCGCGGCGGCCGTGCTCATAGACTTCCAGCGCCGCCTCGATGCTGGGCGCCTTCTCCATCGCCTCGGCCAGCGCGATCGCGTCTTCCATCGCGAGCTTGGTGCCCGAGCCGATCGAGAAATGCGCGCTCGCCTTGGCGTCGCCGAGCAGGACCATGTTGTCCTTGACCCAGCGCTTGCTGCGGATCATGGGGAAGTTGCGCCACATCGAGCGGTTGGTCAGCAATCGATGCTCGCCGAGGAACCAGCCGAAGATGTCTGCCATCCGCGCGGCGGACTGAGCTTCGTCCAGCCCTGTCAGTCCCGCCCGCTCGAACGTCTCCGGATCGGTCTCGAATATCCAGGTCGAATGCCCGGCCTCATACTGATAGGCATGGGCGATGAACGGCCCCCACTCGGTCTCCTGGAAGATGAAGGTGAAGGCATCGAGCGGCCTGGTCGATCCCATCCAGGCGAATTTGTTGGAGCGGATGTCGACCTCCGGCTGGAAATGGTCGACGTATTTCTCGCGGAAGCGACTGTTGATGCCGTCGGCGATGAGAATGAGATCGGCATCGGCGAAGCGGGACTCGTCGTCGACGTCCACCTCGAAATGCAAGACGACGCCAAGCTCGCGAGCGCGCTCCTGAAGGATCAAAAGGAGCTTGCGTCGTGAGCAGCCGCAGAAGCCGTTGCCGCCGACGCGATGCACCGTGCCGCGAAAGTGCACGGCGATATCGTCCCAATAGGCAAATTCCTGGGTGATACGGCGGTAACTCGGAAGATCGTGCTTCTCGAAATTGTCCAGCGTGGCGTCGGAGAACACCACACCGAATCCGAAAGTGTCGTCAGCCCGATTGCGCTCGTACACCGTGATGTCGGCGGCCGGGCGCTGCTTCTTGAGCAGGATCGCAGCATAGAGACCCGCAGGTCCGCCACCGATGATCGCGACTTTCATGGGAGCCTCGCCAATTCACCCGGCCATGAAACTATTTTAAGCCTAAAATAATTCCGCGCAAGCCCCCGTTGCTGGCATGGACGCCGTCAAGGCGATCGGTCTAGTCGCCCCTGAATACCGGCTTGACCTTGTTGGCGAAAGCCTCGAAGGCGCGCTCAAAATCCGCCGTGGTCATGCACAACGCTTGGGCAACGGCCTCTGCCTCGATCGCCTCCTCCACCGACATCGCCCATTCCATGGCCAGCATCCGCTTGGTCATGGTGTTGGCGAAGGTCGGCCCTTCCGCGATCTGCTTCGCCAGAATTTGCGCCTGGGGCAGCACCTGCTCCGGCGTGACGATGCGGCTGAAGAAGCCCCAGCGCTCGCCCTCTTCCGCGGTCATGAACCGGCCGGTGTAGAGCAGCTCGGAGGCGCGCGACTGCCCGATGATCCGCGGCAGGATTGCGCAGGCACCCATGTCGCAGCCGGCCAGCCCCACCTTGTTGAACAGGAACGCCACCTTGGCCCCGCTCGCCGCAAGGCGCATGTCAGATGCCATGGCGATGATCGCCCCGGCCCCGGCACAGATGCCTTCGACCGCGGCCACGATCGGCTGCGGGCACGCCCGCATCGCCTTGACGAGGTCGCCGGTCATCCGAGTGAAGGCGGTCAACCCCTTCGTGTCCATCTTCACGAGCGGGCCGATGATCTCGAACACGTCGCCGCCCGACGAGAAATTGCCGCCGGCACCGCTGACGACGATGGATTTGACCGCATCGTCGAAGGCGCAGGCACGGAAGAAATCGGTCAGCTCCCGATAGCTTTCGAACGTCAGCGGATTCTTTCGTTCGGGGCGGTTGAGCGTGACCGTCGCGACGCCATCGACTACAGCCAGCATAAAGTGTTGCGGCGAGTAGTCTGCAAGCGGCACGGTGACGGGATTGGCGGGTCTGCTCATGCGATCTCCTTGGCTTCCTTGTTCCGCGACTGCACCTGGCACGCTAGACCTCGCCCCCGGCCACGGCAATCGCCTGCCCGGTGATTGCGCTCGCGCCTTCACCGCACAGCCAGAGAACCGCGTCTGCCACTTCCTGCGGCGTGATCAGGCGTCCTTGCGGGTTGTGTTTCGCGAGTTCTGCAATGGCTTGCTCGCGCGTCCGCCCCGTCTTCTTCATGATGTTCTCGATACTGCTTGCGACGAGATCGGTGTCGGTGAAGCCGGGACACACCGCATTCACGGTCACATTGCTTCCAGCCATCTCGAGGGCGAGCGAACGCACGAGACCGACTACGGCGTGCTTTGCAGCAGCATACGCGCTGACATAGGCATAGCCCTTGAGCCCGGCCGTGGACGCGACAGCGACGATACGGCCATAGGGGCGGTCCTTCATGCCCGGCAGCACGGCCTGGACGGCATGCACGACGCCCATGAAATTGACGTCCATCATGCGCGCAAAAAGGGCGGCATCCGATTTCGCGAACGGCGCCGATTCGGCGCTGCCTGCATTGGCAATCAGGATGTCGATCGACTTGCGAGCACTCGCTCCGGCAATGGCGGCTTTCAGGGACGCTTCGTTCGAGACATCAGCGACGGCCGCAAAGTGCGCCGCACCCGCATTGACTACCTCTTCGAGAACCGCCGCGTTCCGGCCAAGCACGGTTACGGTCGCGCCAGCGTCGACGAGAGAAGCAGCGATCGCGCGGCCGATGCCGCGACCGCCGCCGGTCACCAGTGCGTGCGGCGAGTGCGGCAATCCGGACATGCGCTGTCTCCCTCGGATCTCGTGATCGTTCTTCCGATATATTTTAACCTTCAAATTTTTGCAACGAAACCGGCGCTGGCCTCCCGAATACCGCCGCACAGAAGCGGCCCGGAAATTGCTTTAAGTATAAAATTATCTCTTCCCATCCCCTACAGGCCTGTTAGCATCAACGGGCCAAGCAAAAGGATGTCGCGTGTCGCAGCCTGCGCCAATGATAACAAAGGACGGACGCTTCGCCTATGAAGCCGCGGGCGATCCGGGCGCGATATCCCTGATTTTCCTGCATGGCATTGGCGGCGCGGCGCGAAGCTGGCGGCAGCAGCTTGCCACGTTCGGCGACCGCTTTCACACGATGGCATGGGACATGCCGGGCTATGGCGGATCGGCGCCGCTCGCCAGCGTCAGCATCGCTGCCTTGGCCGATGCGCTTCAGCAATTCATCGAACAGCTTGGTGCGGTCAAGCCTATTCTGGTCGGCCATTCCATCGGCGGCATGATCGTCCAGAAATGGCTGGTGCAGTCCCCCAGACTGGCACGAGCGGTCGTGCTGGCGCAGACCAGCCCTGCCTTCGGGAAGGCCGACGGCGATTGGCAGAGATCATTCATCGCGGCACGGCTCGGGCCGCTCGATCGTGGGGAGACCATGAAGTCGCTGGCGCCAACGCTGGTGAGGGAGCTCGTCGGCGATGATCCCGATCCGAACGGGATGGAGCTGGCGCGCGAATGCATGGGAAGCGTGCCTGAGGCAAGCTATCGCGCCATGATGCTGGCTCTCATCGGCTTCGATCAGCGCAGCACGCTTGGGGATATCTCCGTCCCCACGCTGCTGCTGTCCGGCTCCAAGGACAACAATGCGCCCGCCCCGATGATGGCAAAGACCGCGACCTATATCCCTGGGGCTGCATATGTCGAGCTCGCCGGCGTAGGCCATCTCGCCAATCTCGAACGCCCTGCCGCCTTTGACGAAGCTCTCGGCAGGTTTCTGAACTCTCTCGCGACCAAAGCCTAAGGTAACTGCGCGATGACCATGCAAGTCAGCAAGACCATTGGCGCGACCGACAAGGTTGCGCTGGATGCGCCGATCTTCGATCCTGTTGCTTTCCGCCTGAGCGAGGAGCAAGCCGGCATCATTGCGCGCGCCCGCGAGATCGGGCAGAGCGTCTTTGCCGGTCGCGCCGCGACCTATGATCGCGAAGCGATCTTCCCGACCGAAAACTATCGCGACCTGCATCGCGTCGGGCTGCTCGGCATCGCAGTCCCCAAGAAGCACGGCGGACTTGGCGCGAACTACCAGACCTATGCCTTGGCCGCCGCCGAGATCGGCCGCTATTGCGGCGCAACCGCGCTGACCTGGAACATGCATGTCTGCTCGACACTATGGTCGGGCCCGCTGGCCGACGATCTCGACATGGATGCAGAGACGCGCGCGGAGCATGACCGGCGGCGCGCGGTCCACTACAAGCGCATCGTCGAGGACGGTGCGATCTACTCGCAACCCTTCTCTGAAGGTGGCGCGGCGGCGGCCGGCGGTGTCGCGTTTGGCACGGAAGCGAAGCCGGTTGCAGGGGGCTGGATCGTCAACGGCAAGAAGATCTTTGCCTCGCTCTCCGGCTACGCCGACTATTACGGCGTGCTTTGCACCGAGATCGAAGAAGGCGAGAAGGCCTCGCGCCGCAACACGCTTTACCTCGCCATCCCCGCAAAGTCGCAAGGCGTCTCGGTCGTCGGCGACTGGGACCCGCTCGGCATGCGGGGCACGGTCTCGCGGACGCTTCTGTTCAAGGACGTTTTCGTGCCGGAGGATTCTGCTCTGATGCCACGCGGCGTCTATTTCCAGGCAGCTCAGCGCTGGCCGCACATGTTCTTGACGCTGTCGCCGACCTATATGGGCCTCGCACAAGCCGCCTATGACTTCACCGTGCGCTACCTTCGCGGCGAGGTGCCGGGCATGCCGCCGGTCAAGCGGCGGATGTACCCGACCAAGCAGATCGCGGTCGCGCAGATGCAGATCAAGCTGGAGCAGATCAAGGGGATCTGGTTCCAGGCCGTCACCGAAGCCTGCGCCAATCCGAGCAAGGAGCAGGTGCTGCGGGCCTATGCCGCGCAATATTCGGTGATGGAGGGCGCCAACGAACTTGCGGCGCTCGCGATCCGCACCTGCGGCGGTCAGGCCATGCTCAGGTCGCTGCCGCTCGAGCGGATCTATCGCGACAGCCGCTGCGGCTCGCTGATGCTGCCCTGGACCGCCGAGCTCTGCCTCGACCGGATCGGGCGCGAAGCGCTGTACGAGGCCGGTGAAACGGACGACTGACGGTGGACCTCTGTAGCCTGATAGACCGCAACGCGGCGTTCGCTCCAGACAAGACGGCTATTTCCTTCGAAGGGAAGCGGCTGAGCTATGCGGCATTCGCCGCGCGCATCGAACGGACCGCAACCGCCTTGAAGCAGGAGCTTAGCGTCGGCCGCGGCGACCGCGTCGCGATTCTGAGCCTGAACCGGCCCGATTATCTGGTGCTGCTCTACGCGTGCGCGCGGCTCGGGGCTATCCTGGTGCCACTGAACTGGCGGCTGGCTGTCGCCGAGCAGCTGTTCATTCTCAGCGATGCCGGCGCCAAGGTTCTCGTGCTGGAGCAGGCTTTTGAGGGACTTCTTTCCACGCTCGCGCAGTCCGCACCGGGGACTGCCGTCGTCGGCCTCGACTTCGCACCGCCCGGCGGCACAACATTCGAAGGCCTGCTAACCAGGAGCGACGGCACCAGCCGAAACCCGCACACCGATCTCTCGTGTCCGCTGCTGATCGTCTACACGTCGGGGACGACCGGGCGCCCGAAAGGCGCGGTACTGCGCCAGGAGGCGCTGTTCTGGAACGGCGTCATGAGCCAGCACATGCACAACATGACGTCCGACGACCACGTGCTGACCGTGCTGCCGTTCTTCCACGTCGGCGGCCTCAACATCCAGACCACGCCGGCGCTCCAACTGGGCGCGACGGTCACGATCCATGCGCGCTTTACGCCGGATACCGCGCTTGCAGCCATCGAACAGGAGCGGCCGACGCTCACGGTGCTGGTGCCAGCGATCATCCAGGCGGTGAGCGAGCATCCCGCCTGGGCGACCGCCGACCTTTCGTCGCTCAAGGCCGTCGCAACAGGCTCGACCATCGTGCCTCCACACCTGATCGAGCGTTTTGTCGCGCGCGATGTCCCGGTGCTTCAGGTCTACGGCTCGACCGAGACCTGCCCGATCGCAATCTACACGAGGCTCGGCGGCGATCTTTCGCGCGTGGGATCGACCGGCCTTGCCGGCCTGTGCTGTGAAGCCAAAGTGATCGATCAGGCTGGCAATGAGATGCCGGCGGGCACACCGGGCGAGATCGCGGTGCGCGGGCCCAACGTGTTCTTTGAATATTGGGGCAACGAGGCCGCAACGCGCGATGCCTTGCATGACGGCTGGTATCGCACCGGCGATATCGGCCTGTGCGATGCTGACGGCCATTTCTGGGTTCGCGACCGCAAGAAGAACATGATCATTTCAGGCGGAGAAAACGTCTACCCGGCCGAGGTCGAGCGCGTCCTGCTCGAACATCCTGATGTCAGCGAATGCGCCGTGATCGGCCGGCCCGATCCGCGCTGGGACGAGGTGCCGATCGCCTATGTCATTGCGAGATCCGGTTGCCGGCTCGAGGCCGACGAATTGAGGACGCATCTTCAGGCACAACTCGCGCGCTACAAGGTTCCGCGCGAGATCGTCTTCGTCACCGATCTGCCGCGGACGGCGCTCGGCAAGGTCCAGCATTTCCTGCTGAAGCAGCTTGATACGCAGTCGCGCGCGCAAGGAGAAGCATCTTGAAGATTGCGGTTCTGGGTGGGGGGAACGGCTCTTTCGCGGCCGCGGGCGATTTTGCACTGTCGGGACAAGAGGTGCGGCTTTGGCGCCGCGATGCCGATCAGGTCGCGGCACATCGTACCGCGGGCGCGCGCATCCTGGTCAAGGATCACAACGGCCGCCACGACGTGAAGCTCGCGCTGGTCACGACCGACATCGCCGAAGCCGTCAACGGCACGGAGCTGATCCTGTGCCCCGCCCCTGCCTTCGCACAGCCGGATATCGCCCACCTGCTCGCCCCGCATCTGCGAGACGGCCACGTCGTGTTTCTGCCGCCGGCGACATTCGGCTCGATGATCTTCGCCCAGGCAGCGCGGGATGCCGGCAACCACGCCAAGGCAAGCTTTGCTGAGACCGGCACGCTGCCGTGGCTGACCCGCAAGCACGGACCATTCGAGGTCGCGATCACCATCCGCGCCAAGCGATTGCCAGTCGGTGTGTTCCCGTTCGACCAGGCGCCTCACGCACTCGATGTCATCGGACGTGCCTTCCCGGGCGTGATCGAGCCGTGCGGGGATGCGCTGTCCGGCGCGCTGATGAATGCAGGACCCATCATCCATCCGCCACTGATCGTGATGAACGCCGGCCCGATCGAACATTTCGAACGTTGGGACATTCACAAGGAAGGCACGCAAGCCGCGATCCGGCGGGTCACCAACGCGCTCGATGCCGAGCGGATCGCGGTGCGGGAGGCGCTCGGCTACGGCGCACCGCATTTCCCGCTCGCTCATCATTACGCGAGAGAAGGCGAGATCTGGATGTACGGCCGCGGCTCGCACGACCGGCTGACCGATTCCGGCGACTGGCGCGAACGGATCGTGCTGACCGAACACCGCTACATGCGGGAGGATCTGCGGCTCGGGCTGTCTCTGCTGGTGTCCGTCGCCGATCTGGCTGGTGTGGCCACGCCGCTCGCCAAAGCGTTCCTGTCGATAGGTGGCGCGGTCTGCGGCGAGGATTTTGCGCAAGGTGGCCGGACGCTCGAGACGCTGGGGCTCGGCAATCTCAGGAAGGCTGAATTGCAGACGCTGCTTCGCAACGGATTCTGATCGATGACCAATCACGTCAATATCGCCTGCCTCGGCGCTGGGCGCATGGGACGCGGCATCGCCGTCGCGTTCGCCTATGCGGGCCACAGGGTCACGATGATCGACATCAAGGCGCGCTCCGCGGAGGATTTCACCAAGCTGGAAGCGGACGCGCTCGGCGAGGTCAGGAAGACCTTTGCCAGCCTGTCGAAACTGGGGCTGCTGAGCGAAGCAGACGTCGAACCGCTCATCGCACGGGTCTCGGTGGTCGCGGCCGGCGAGAGCGGTCCATCTCTCTCTGAGGCTGGCATGGTGTTCGAGGGCGTTCCCGAGGTCGTCGAGCTCAAGCGGGAGGTGCTGGGGGCCGCCTCAAGGCAAGTCGGCCCGGACACGATCATCGCATCGACGACATCGACCATTCTCGTCGACGATCTCTCCGGCGCAATCGTGAACCCTCGTCGCTTTCTCAACGTGCATTGGCTCAATCCGGCCTACCTGATCCCGCTGGTCGAAGTTTCCCCCGGCAAGGCCACCGACCCCACCATCATCGAGGAAGTCAAGGCACTGCTCGAAGGCATCGGCAAGGTGCCCGTGGTCTGTGCGGCAACGCCTGGCTTCATCGTCCCGCGCATCCAGGCGCTGGCGATGAACGAGGCCGCTCGCATGGTCGAAGAAGGTGTTGCCAGCGCCGAAGAGATCGACAAGGCGATCCGCTACGGCTTCGGCTTCCGCTACGCCGTGCTCGGGTTGCTCGAATTCATCGACTGGGGCGGCGGCGACATCCTGTACTACGCGAGCAGGTATCTGGAAGGCGCGCTCGGCAGCGAGCGCTATCGGGCGCCGGACGTCATTTCACGCAACATGCATGAAGGCCGGATCGGCCTGCGCACGGGCGCAGGTTTTCTCGATTATTCCGGGCTCGACGTCGACGCCTATCGTGCGAAGCGGCTCCAGGCCATGGTCGATCTGCTCCGGCATTTCGGACTGGCGCGCCCCCCGGTGCTCGACCGCAACTAGCCGAAGACGTCCTGGAGTACGCCCTCCCGGACCACCGCAACGCCGTCGAGCTCGATCGTCGTTCCCATCATCGGCAGGTCGAAATGCCCTGCCGTGTAGCGCCCTGCGAATTCATTCGCTCCGGTCGAGAACAGGAAATTGCCGGAGACGGCCCGAATCTCGGTGCCGTTGGTGTCGCGCTGGTCGTACATCGACAGCGCCTCATAACGCGCGCCCGGATTCATGCCGAAGCCGACATGCGACACGGCGTAGGCTTCGCGATCGCCCCAGGCGGCGAGATAGGCACGCATCATCGCAGCATCCGTGCCTTCTCCGTCCAGCTCGACGACATAGTCGTCCTTCAACGTCATCTTCACAGGAGACGTCAGGTAGCGCTTGAAAGTGAGATTGATGTCGCCGGGCGCCATCACCAGCGTGCCGTTGATGGTGCCGCTCTTGGGGAAACTGACGACAATGCCGCCTGGCCAATGCGCCAGCGTTCCGGGTTTGTCGGTCCAGCCCCACACACCGACCGTGGAGGCACCGACCATGTCGATGTCGAGCGCCGTTCCGGCCTTCGACGTCACCCGCATCCGCTTGGTCCCGCGTAGCATCTTCGCCGCGGCGCGAACACGCTTCTCGAGCGCGGGATCCGGCACCATCCGTTCCAGCGCTTCGGGATGCTCGTTGGAGATCACCAGGATCCGCGCGCCGGCTTTGAGGATCTCAGGCGTCTCCACCGCGTGCATAAGGCCCTCGATGGTGCAATCCACCACGAAACCGGCCTGCTGCAGCGCGCTGATCACCGGTCCAAGGCGCTGGATCGCCTCGCTCGCTCCGGTCGAACGAACCGGAACGATATTCCGGTTACGCGGCGTCGGCATTACCACATGAAACGGCCGCGCTCCCATCCGCAGCAGGGCAAGCTCCGCCAGATGCACGTTCAACGCACGCGACTGGGTTTCCGAGAGGATTGCCGCAGTATCGCCGGCCTTGACGGCGCATCGCTCGAATATCTCGCAGAATGCGTCAATCCATTTTGCTTCGATGCGATCGGCCAGCATGGTTCTCTCCCGGTCTTCAGAGTTCTTGTTGTTACGCTCCAGGGAAGCCCCGGAGCAAGTACGACCGCAGCGCTCCCAGCAGGCCGTTCAGGATCAGCCCCAGCAGCGAGATCGTGATCAGGGGCACGAACATATCGACGGCCTGGAAGGTTCGGGCCGCCGTCACGAGCGCATGCCCCAATCCGTCCGTCGACGTGATCATCTCGGCCAGAAACACCACGATGCAGGAAATGACAAGGCCGATCCGGCATCCCGTCAGGATCGACGGCATCGCGGCCGGCAGCACCACTTTGAAGAGGATTTCATAGCGCGGCGTTCCGGCCGCCATGGCCGACCAGATCAGCTTCTGCTCGACGGTCGATGCACCGTAATAGGTGGAGAGCAGAATGGGAAACAAGGCGTCCGCGGCGACCAACGTGATCTTCGATCCGTGGCCGAACCCGAGCAGGAGCAGGAGCGCCGGATAGAGGGCAACCTTGGGCAACGGCGCCAATACGCGGACGATGGGACGGACCACGGCGTTGATCGCGGGGTTGGCGGCAGCCGCGATACCGATGCTCACGCCAAGCACGACCGCAATCGCGAACCCCGCAAACAGCCGGATCAGCGTTGCCGCGATCTCCTGCTGAAACGCGAACGTCACGAGCTGCTGAAGCAGCCGGCCGAAGACGAACCCCGGCGGCGGCAGCAAGACCGCGGGCGCAAAGCCGAATGACACCAGGCCCTGCCATACCGCGATCACCAGCACGATCGGCACAATTCCAAGAAGGACGTTCGGGGAGAGAAGGCGCGACATCATGAGAAGCTCAGCGGCATGTCGAACTGCGGCTCGGACCAACGCACAAGTCTGGCACGAACCCTTTCGAAAATCGCGTCGAGGCAAATTCCCATCGCCCCTACGATGATGATCATCGCAAAGACGGTATCGTATTGGCCCATGTCGAGCGCATTGAACAGGATGTTGCCGGCGCCAGATTGACGGGCGATCATCTCACTGGTGATCATCGTGATCAGCGCCAGCACCAATCCCGTGCGGCATCCGGTCAGGATTTCCGGTAGCGCCGCGGGCAGCACGATCCGCACTAGGCGTTGCGCGGGCGAAAGCCCCATCGCGGCACCTGACCACAGCATCTTCTCCTCGACCGCTTTGGCACCCTCGAAGCTGTGGTAGATCACGGGAAGGCTGACGCCCAGAAAGATCACCAGTGTCTTGGTGACATCGCCAACGCCCAGCCAGAGCATGATAATCGGCATCAAGGCGGCCTTCGGCACCGGATGGATCACCATCAGGAGCGGATTGAAGAAAGCCGCGATGCTCCGGCTGCGTCCCATCAACAGGCCCAGTGGAATCGAAACCAGCACGGCCACACCGAACCCGATCGCCATGCGGCGAAGCGAAGCGAGGATGTTGATCAGGGATTCCTTGTCGCCGAGAATGTCAGGAATTGCCCGGATCGCTTCGATTGCCGTCGGGAAGCTGTCGTTCTTCAGCGCGACTGACGCGACCTGCCACACCGCGAGCAATCCGATGCAGGCCAGCACCGGAGCAGCCCTCTTGATCAACGCAGCTGGTGTCATCATGAGACAGACCCGGCTTCGTCGCTCTCATCGAACATGCGCTCGATATCGACGACGTACTTCTGATAGCGCGGGTCGAGCAACAACTCGTTGCGGCGGCGCGGCCGCGGCAGATCAATGTCGATGACTTGCCGGATTCGCCCGGGTGATTTCGACATCATGACGACCTTGTCCGAGAGGAAGACGGCCTCATCGACCGAATGAGTGACGAACAGCACCGTCTTGCGGTCGCGCTCCCAGATGGTCAGAAGATCGTTCTGCAGGCGCGTCCGGGTGTGCGCGTCGAGCGCACCGAACGGCTCGTCCATCAGCAGAACTTCGGGATGATAGGCGAGCGTTCGTGCCAGCGCGACGCGCTGCTTCATGCCGCCAGAAAGCTCTTTCGGATAGAAGTTCTCGTAGCCCTTGAGGCCGACCATCTCGATCAAGGCCCGGCTCTGCGCTTCGGCCTCGGCGGTGCGCACACCTTGCTGGCGTGGGCCATACATCACATTGCCCAGCACGGTCTTCCAGGGAAACAAGGCAAATTCCTGGAACACCGGTCCGCGATCCGGACCGGGCCCGGTAATCGCATGTCCCTTGATCTTCGCCATGCCGCTGGTCGGGCTGACAAAGCCGCCGACGATATAGAGCAGTGTCGACTTGCCGCAGCCGGACGGACCGAGAATTGAGACGAAGGCGCCCTCCTCGATCGTCAGGGAGATGTCCGACAGCGCCAAGTGATCGTTGCGCGCCGAGGTCTGAAAGACCTGCGAGACGCGATCGATCTCGATGATTGCGGAAGCCGGCTCTTGTGATGTCACCGGTCTCATCCATTCGCTCGATCTCGCAGCCACTACCGTCATCCCGTATCTCGTCTCACTCGCGCGAACATTCAGCAGCACAAGCTTAGCAAGAAACCTGCCAGACAGGCCGTCGCCTTCGCACACGTGCGGTGCGTCATTCGAACCACGGCCATTCCGCCGGGCCTTCATGCGTAACGGCTCCGCCCGGCGCTTGGCCGACCAGCCGCGCATATTTTGCGAGCGCACCTGCACGGTGACGCGGCGGGCGTTGCTTCCAATCGCGCCGACGCGCGGTGAACTCCTGTTCGTCGAGCAGCACGTCCATCCGCCGATTTGCGGCATCAATCCGGATCCTGTCGCCGTCGCGAACAAGCGCCAATGGACCGCCAACAAACGCCTCGGGAGACACGTAGCCGATGCACATGCCGCGGGTCGCCCCCGAGAACCGCCCGTCGGTGATCAGGGCAACTTTTTCGCCCATGCCCTGTCCATAGATCAGCGCGGTGACGCCGAGCATCTCACGCATGCCGGGGCCGCCGACCGGCCCTTCGTTGCGGATCACGAGGACCTCGCCCGCCTTGTAGCTGCGGTCGCGAACCGCTTTGACGCAGGCTTCCTCATCCTCGAAAACACGCGCGACGCCCTCGAAGAACTGGCTCTTCAAACCGGCAACCTTGATCACCGCACCGTCCGGACAGAGGTTGCCCTTCAGAACAGCAACGCCTCCATCTGGCATGATAGGCGCATGAGACGCGTAAACGACCTCGCCATCGGGAGCGTTAGCCGCACCATATTCTTCGGCAAGCGTTCGGCCCGTGATGGTGATGCAGCTGCCATCGATATGCCCGCTCTGGATCAGCTCGCGGATCACCACCGCCGCGCCGCCAATATCGTAGACATCTTTCGCCGTGTATTGGCCCCCTGGCCGCAGATTTCCGATCAGCGGCGTCCTGGCAAATACCTCGCCCACATCGTCGATCGTGAATGCAATGCCGGCCTCGTTCGCGATGGCAGGAAGGTGCAACGCGGCGTTGGTCGAGCCGCCCGTCGCGGCCACGATCGCCGCGCCGTTCTCCAGGGATTTGCGCGTCACGATATCGCGCGGCAGCGGTCCATCACGCCCCAGCATCTCCATGATCAGCCGTCCGGCACGCCGCGAGATCTGCGCACGCTCGGCGTAGACACCGGGCACCATCGAAACGTTTGGAATGGTCAGGCCCATCGCCTCCGACACCATTCCCATGGTATTCGCGGTGAACTGGCCGGCGCACGCGCCGATCGTCGGCAAGCAGGCGCGCTCAATCCGCTCGAGCGTGGCGCCGTCGATCTCCCCGGTCATGAAGCTGCCGACAGCCTCATAGGAGTCCAGCACCGTCAACGTTCGACCGTCCACGCGGCCCGGCAGCGAGCTGCCGCCATAGATGAAAATGGACGGCACGTTGCAGCGAACCATACCCATCATCACGCCGGGAAGCGTCTTGTCGCATCCGCCATATCCGATCAGCGCATCGTAGGCCAGCCCATGCACGACGGCTTCGATCGAATCGGCGATCAGCTCCCGCGAGAACAGGGAAAACTTCATCCCCTCGTGGTTCATGCTGATGCCGTCGGAGACCGACACGGTCGAGAATTCGCGCGGTGTGCCGCCGGCTTCCTCGATGCCTGTCTTGGCCGCGGCGACCTGGAAATCGTGGGTCATGTTGCAGGGCGTCTGCTCGCCCTTCATGCTGACGATGCCGACCATCGGTTTGGCGATCGCAGCGTCGTCCAACCCCATGGCGCGCATGAATGCACGATGCGGGGCCCGGTCGAGCCCGTCTGTGGTGACGCGTGATCGCAACTTCTTCATATGTGCATCTTCTTCATTCAGCGTCCCGGATGATCCGGAACGCTGTGGTCTCGCGCACGATCGTTCACCCGCTTCTATTCCAGCGGAGCGACGATCGTCGGATGCTTGAACTGCGCGACATCCAACTTGGGCAGCATTCCTGTCTCTGCATAGATATCCAGCATCTTCTGGATCGCGGGGAAGTTTGGTGCTGCGCCTGGATCCCGACCGAAATCATTGTCCTTGAGCAGATAGGTCTCTAGCACCGGAACGGGCGCCTTCAGCACTTCCGATACAACCTTCAGGGTCTCTTCGCGGTTCGCCAGCGCCTTCTTCATGCCCGACGTGATGTCGCGGACATAGGCTTTGACTAGCTCCGGATTCTTGTCGACGAAATCGGCACGGCAGGCTTCCAGGATGTGCACGATGTTCGGCATGGCCTGGGACAGCGAGAACAGCTTCCTTGTGCCGCCCTTGGCCTCCGCGCGTGCGGCAAACGGCTGGTTCATGTTGACCGCATCGACGCGGCCCTGACGCAGCGCGTCCTCGGAAACTGCAAAGCCGACCTCGACCAGCTTGATGTCCTTGGCCGGATCGACGCCATTCTGCTTCAAGAGCAGGTTGAATGGCCCTTGCGTGCCGCCACCGATCACGGAAATGCCGACCGTTTTGCCCTTGAGATCGGCGATTGTCTTGATGGGCGAGTCATCCTTGACGGCCCAATAGACCGAGAAACCGCCGGGCTTTTCGAAGACGTGTTGCGCGACGATATAGGCCTTGAGATTGCCGCCGACCACGCCATTGGAGAGCGACAGTGGCGCCTGCGTCGCGCAGTCCAGCGCGCCGGCCGCCAATGCCTGCGTCATCGGGGCGGTGCCCTGGAATTGGGTCCATTCGATGTTGTAGGTCTTGCCGATACTGGGAAACTCGGCCGGCCTGCGCATCATCCAGTACTTGGATTCCTCGGCCGGGATCGTCCAGCCGACGCGGATCGTCTGCTGCCCCCATGACGGGCTTGCCGCCGCGCTCACGGCTGCTGCCGCCCCCAAAGCCAGGATCCATTTCGAAACGGTTCGCATCGTACCCACTCCGCTGCTCCGGCGCCGACAGGCGCCCCCAACCCGACCGCCTCAAATGTTTCATGGTTCAAACAATCAGGCAAGCCATGCAAGCCGGGCGGTTTTGCCGTCGGATGCACAATGTATGGTAAAGGGGCCGTCGCATTGCGACAGAAGGAGGCAACCTATGGCTGATGAGAGCAAGGCAAACCCGCAAGGCACCGAGAGGCTCGGCTATCTCGGGCTTGGGCTCATGGGCGCGCCGATGACCCGACGCCTGCTCAAGGCCGGCTATCAGGTCGCTGTCTGGAACCGCTCGGAAGGCAAGGTGGCGCCGCTCGCCGAGGCCGGCGCCAAGCGCGCGGTCACGCCTCGTGATCTCCTGGTGAACTCGGATATCATCTTCATGTGCGTGACCGATGCTTCCGCGGTCGAGGAGGTGATCTTCGGGCCCGAAGGTCTGGCAGCGGCACCCGGCGCAGGCAAGCTTGTCGTTGACTTCTCGTCCATACATCCCGACGCTGCGCGCGATCTCGCAGCGCGACTGAAAGACGCGAACGGTGCGGGCTGGATCGATGCGCCCGTGTCCGGGGGCACGAAGGGCGCCGAGGAAGGCACGCTCGCCATCATGGCGGGCGGGGAAGCTGGCGACATCGAGAGGGTGCGGCCCTATGTGCTGGCCATGGCGCGCAGGTTCACTCGCATGGGCCTGGTCGGAGCCGGCCAGACCACGAAGTTGTGTAACCAGGTGATCGTCGGATGCGCGATGGCCGTCCTCGCGGAAGCAACGCGCCTTGCGGTGAACGCCGGAATTGATGCCAACCGGTTGCCCGAAGCGCTCGCCGGCGGCTTTGCGGATTCCATCCCCCTCCAGCTGTTCGTGCCGCGGATGGTCCAGGGCATTCACAGCCCGCCGCTCGGCCACATCGCCACGATGCTCAAGGACCTCGATACGATCGCCGATGTCGCACAGGCGACGTCGACGCCAGTGCCGATGGCCACCCTTGCCGGGCAACTTTTCAGGCTGGCGAAGGCCGCGCGAGGTGCGGACGCGGACGCGTTGGAAATCTACAAGCTATCGGCGCCGAAACACCAGGCTGTCTAGGCGACCTGAAGCGCGTTACGGCGCCTTCTTGCGTTCATCGTCGGCCATGAAGCGGCCGAACGCCCCCCGTGCGAAGAGCAGCGGCTCCTTCGCATTGTAGGTGTAGGCCTCTACCGCACCGAGAAAGATCACGTGGTCGCCGCCATAGTAGCGATTCACGGAGCGGCACTGAAAGTTGGCGACGCTCTCGGTGAGCACTGGCGCATTGCCGAGGCCGGGGGTCCAGTCCACGCCCGCGAACTTGTCGTCGGACGATTTTGCGAATTTGTTCGCAAGCGCCTGCTGCGAAGCGCCAAGGACGTTGACGGTGAAATGGCTGGCGTTCTGAAAGATGGTCAGGCTCGAGGAATAGACGACGAGGCTCCACAGAACCAGCGGCGGGTTCAGAGAGACCGAGGCGAACGAATTGCACGTCAGTCCGTAGGGCTTGCCGTCAGGCGCTGCCGCCGTGATGATCGTTACCCCCGTTGCATAGGTTCCAAGCGCGTTGCGAAAGTCACGGGGATCGATCTGCGAGTTGTCGCTCGCAAATTCGTTGGCGGGATCGGGAGCGCGGGGCTGCTTCGGCAGATCATTCATCGGCCGGCCTCACAGCGTCAGATTCTCGGACGGCAGGCCGAGCGCCACCCGTCCATAATTGGTCCCGGCCGCATCGAAGTTGAACGCGAGATGCGAGTTGATCGCGTGCGCATCGCGGAACTGCCGCTGCAACATGCCGCTCATGAACAGACCGCGCGCGCCACTCGCGGCAAACAGCATCGAGACCGAGTCCGTGCACAAGTTCACCGAGAAAGATCCGTCGCGCCGGTATCTGGTCTTGGTCGCCATGTCAGGGATATGGCCGCGCCGAGCGTCCGTCATGGCATCGAGGCAGGCCGACCGCATGATCAGGCGTGCGGCGTCGATCTTCGCCGATGCCTCCGCGATCTTGATCTGCGTGCTCTGAAAATCGCTCAGCTTGGCACGATTGTAGGTCGAAATGCGATGACGCGCGACCTCTGTGTAATCGTCGAGGCATGCCTGCGCATTCCCCAGCGCGACGCCGGAGAGAACGTATGGGAAGAGCGAGAACACGGGTAACGCATACAGCGGATTCGGATTGACCTTGCTTCCCGGTGTCGGGCCACCCGAGAGGTCACCGACAGCGACCGTCATGTAGTCGGCCACGAAAGCATCCCGGACTTCGACGTCGCAAGATCCCGTCCCGCGCAATCCTGCGACATTCCAGGTGTCCAGCACCGTGTAATCGCCCTTCGGCAGCAGGAAGATTCGATACTCGATGCCGTCCGCCTCGTCCTCGGAGTAGACCACGCTTGCCAGCATGTTCCATTCACAGGAGGCAACCCCCGAGGAGAACGGCCAGCTTCCGTGCAGCCGGTATCCACCCGCGACCCGCGTAGCGCGTCCGGCGGGAAAAATGAACGAGGATGCGATTAGCGCGTCCGGATCACTGCCCCAGACCAGATCCTGCGCCTTCTGCTCGAACATGCCGAGCATCCAATGATGGCTCGCCAGATTGGCGAGATTCCAGGCTACCGACGCATCCGCGTGCCCGAGCAGCTCGGCGCAATCGACGAGGGCGACATAGTCGAGCTCGGCGCCGCCGATCCGGGCCGGCTGGAGCATCCGGAACAGGCCGGCGTCATGGAGATCCTTTTCGGTCTCCGGCGGAAGACGCCGCAGCTCCTCCGTCCGCGCGGCGCGCTCGCGTACTCGCGGCAGGAGCGCCCGAGTCTTCGCAATCATTGCCGCATAGACTTCTCCGCCGTCTTGCTGTCCGGTGGGCTGAGTCATGCGCGGCTCCTGACCGAGCGCCATTCGAGTCCCTCGCTTTCACACATTTATGCGGCGAGACCTTCGCTAAATCAAGCCGAGGCAAGGTCCTCAAGCTGACGTCGGAGGCTTGGCCGAGCCAAAGGCGCCCTTCTCGGCAAATTGGGCGATGCGACGTTCGTCGTAACCGAGCGTATCATGCAGGACCTGCTTCGTATGCTGGCCCAACAGAGGTGCCGCAACGGGATCGATCGCGCCGGTCATGCCCATGGCAATCGGTGGCTCGATGTTTGGCACCCACTCCGCTGTCGGGTGCGGAATCCGGTTCAAGCGATGGCGCTCCCGCGCCTCGGGCGCATTGAATCCCTCCTCGACCGTTCGGAGGTAGCCGACCGGAATATTGGCCAACTTCATCTTCGCCATCCAGTTCTCGAGCGTATCGCCTGCAAAGACCTCTGCAATGGCTGCCCGCAACAGCTCCTTGTTTTCCGAACGCGCTCTGCGCGTGGCAAACTGCGGATCGGTGATGAGATCGGGTCGGTTCAGGACCTCCACCACGAGCCGGCGGTAGAGCCGGTCGTTGGCGCAGGCCATGTAGAGCGGCCCGTCGGAGGCCTCATAGACGCCGACGGTCGGAGACCCGCTCGGCGAATTGCCGAACCGGCCAGGGTTTTCGCCGTTGATAAGATAGGCCATGCCGTAGAAGCCGGTCATCCCCATCGCAACGTCGAACAGGGCGACTTCGACATGCTGGCCGCGGCCGAGCCGGTCCCGCGCCAGCAGCGCCATCAGGATAGCGTTGCAGGCGGACATCCCCGTCGCCATGTCGACGATGGGCGGGCCGGTACGGACCGCCGGGCCGTCGGCAAATCCGTTGAGCGACATGAAGCCGCTTTCCGCCTGGGTGATGGGATCGAAGCCGGGCCGCGAAGCAAACGGGCCGGTGCGTCCATAGGCGGAGATCGAGCAATAGACCAGCCGCGGGTTGAGCGGCGCGACCGACTCATAGTCGAGCCCGAACTTCTTCATCACTCCGCTCGAAAAGTTCTCCACGACCACATCTGCCTTGCGGATCAGATCCAGCGCGATCTCTCGGGCCTCCGGCACGGCAAGGTCGAGCGCAATGCCGCGCTTGTTGCGGTTCAGGCTGAGATAGGCAGCGCTTTCGCCGCCAATCTCGGCATGCTCATAGGCGCGCGTGTCGTCGCCGCCGTCGGGATTTTCGATCTTGATGACGTGGGCGCCATAATCGGCGAGCGTCTGGGTGCAGGCCGGGCCGGCGACCACGCGCGTGAAATCGACGACCAGCAGACCATCGAGCGCGGTCGGCCCTCCAGTTCCTCGCGACGAACGCACCGGCAATTGAGGCATGGTGGGCATGATAGCGCTCCCTTACATCGGCTTATGGCCGCCGAATTTCCCGCAAGAGCGAACTTAAAGCCCGGCATGGTCGACTTCGCAAGTGCTTCGCCCGCATCACCCAAATACGCAAAAAGGGCCCGGCAGCCACCAGGCTACCGGGCCCTTCGATATTCCTGGCACATAGGTTGCGTGACGTCTCGCACCGGCTATTCACCGTTGCCACGTTCCGCATTACGGGAAAACCCCGCCCTATTCTCTCAGCGGAGCCACTTTCGCCAGTAAAGCGTGTGCGACCAGGCCCACGGCAATTCGGGTTCATAGAGCCGATAGCCCGCCTGGATGAAATTATTGGCAGAGATCGGATTGTTCGTCGTATCGGAAACGATACTCTCCCATCCCACGCGCCGTCCCCGCGCCTCGACGACGCGCATGAGCCTGCGCTGGAGGCCGCGCCCCCAATGCCGCTGCAAGACCCCGACCCTGGAGAAATAGCCGCCATTTCGAACGTGCGTCGACGGCACGACACCAGCGAAGGCGACCGCCTCATCACCGTGATAAGCCAGCCACCACGCACCGAGATCGAACTCGGGCATAGCTGCGGCATCAAAGAACGTGAGTTGATGCAAATCGCATAAAGTGTCGGCAACGTCATCATCGGACGGATCGACGATGCGAATTCTGTACATGGCGTGGCTCATTGCGGCAAAGACCGAGATCGGGTGCGCGGTGACGTCACCACCGCCGGAAGCTCACTTGCCCAGCACAACCTTGACACCGAGCCAGACGGCTCCCATGAGACCGGTGGCAAGCACCGTGATCACCGCCTTGAAAGTGTAGCTCTGCGCCTGCTCCACGCTCTTTCGCCACCTGCGCAAGTGCTGAAAATCTGCGCGCAGTTCCTTTCGATCGTCATCTTCGATTCCCAAAGAGGCGAGCACCGACGCCACCGCCTTCAGTACGATCGCATCGATGGCCTCCTGCTGGAGCCTGTGCTGCTGGGCCATTGTCTCGGCCACAATGGCCTTGATCTCGTCGTCCGCCATCTTCATCGCTTGATGATCCTCGCAACATTCTCGAACCCGCGCTTGGCGAAATAGAATGAGACCACGAGATTGGCTGTGATCGCCGCAAACCCCGCCAGAGCGTCCGTCGAACCCAAGCCGAGGACCTTGTCCCAGACCAGGAGCTTGCCCGAGCCGCGTCCCCCGTAAACGCCCTTGTAGCGCGCAGGCTTCAGCAGCGGCTCGAAGATCTTCGCCGTTGGAATTTTCAGGATGGACAATGGCTGCGCTCGCTCGCCCTAGGGCAGGCCAGTGCGCCTGCGCCACATCGCGGACCAGTCTTCGTTGTCTGGAATTTCAGGCTGTCCTTGCCGAGTTTGGCTCAGGTCAGGAAAGGCCCCATTTTCAGAGAATGGCGTCCAAAGGCCGAAGAGCCCTCTGAACTGTTTCTGCGCGGCTGGTCCGAGCGTGGAATTCGAGATGCCCGGTAGATCGAGTATGCGCGCCGTGCCGCGTTCCGCGCCCAATAGCGCTCGGGTGGCAGCAGGGCTCAAAGAACTCGGCCGCCGAAGGCATCAAACGAAAAACCCGCGCCGGATTTCATCCGCGCGCGGGCAACACCAACTTCTGTCGATGATGCCATTCTGCCGGTGTCTTGCCCGACGGGTCAACAGGAAATGGAGGTGCGATTGCAGATCGGTATCTCCGCGGTCTCGAGCGTCGTGACGGCGTCACCGCTGTTCGAACCCGCCGGATGCACGATGATGCGCTCGATCCGGTGAATCAATTCCAGCACGCCGTCCTGGCCGTTCTCGACGGGCTGTGCGGCCTTGCCCCAGCCGCGATCGAGGATGGCGTTGGCCGCCGAGACGCGCGCCGCGGGCGTCGCATCTTCGCTGCGCATGATGCCGACGAGCACCCGGATGGCCGTCCTGGTGTGGCTGCGCGCAAGCGAGCGGATCTCGGTCAGGTTGCGCGCCCGCGGCGTCTTCCCGCGCGCTGGCAACCGGAGCGGTGCAGGCTCAAGCTCACCTTCGATGATGTCCTCGCTCACGAGAACGTCTCCCACAGCACGATGGCAACGAGGCCCGCGAGGGCCAGCGATATCAGATAGGCGGTCATCGTCTCTCCCTATAAAAGAAATGCGCGGCAGATCGCGCGAGCAGCGCGATCGTTTCGGGCGCGAACCCTATCTCCGGTCCCGGAGACCGCAGCGGCGCGGGCAGCAGGCCCGGCGCCGCGGGCCGGCACGTTCGCGCGTGCACGGCCAGCAATGGTTCGGACGACGGCGCGCCGATCGGCGCTCCCTAAACGCGTTATCCAAGCGAGTGCGTGGCCGCAATGCGCCGCCGCCGTCCGATTGCGAAATCGAGAACGAAAAAACCCGCGGCGGATTGTTCCGCGCGGGTCAACCAAACTCGTCTCGATGATGTCACTTTGCCGGTGTTTTGCCCGACGTGTCAAACCCTGTGTTGTGCGCGCTTGCCGTCGCAGGAAGCGGTCATGAAAAAGCCCGCTGCAGATTGCTCCGCGCGGGCCAACCAAACTCGTTTCGATGATGCCATTCTGCCAGTGTTTTGCCCGACGTGTCAACGCGGCGGGTGCAGAAGCGGAAGCCCCTCCTCCCGGCTCAATATGTGGTTCGCAAGGGGCTTGCTTCAAGCCCCCGATGATCGCGTAGAAGCCTCGACCCAACAACGAGCCGAGGGATCACGACATGCCTGTATCGCTTCCGACATCCCGGTCGCGCCGCCGAACGCACGCAAGACGCGCGGCAGCCACCGGTCATGCGGTCATCATCGCTGGCGGCGGCCCGACCGGGCTGATGCTGGCCGCGGAGCTTGCGCTGGCACATATCGACGTCGCCGTGGTCGAGCGGCGCACCAATCAGGAGCTGGTCGAGACGCGCGCCGGCGGACTGCACGCACGCAGCATCGAAATCCTCGATCAGCGTGGCGTCGCCGAGCGCTTCCTGGGCGAAGGACAAATCACCCAGCTTGCAGGCTTCGCCTGGACGCGGCTCGACATCAGCGACCTCCCCACAAGGCACGCCTACGGGCTTGCGCTGCGACAGAACCATATCGAGCGGCTCCTGGCCGACTGGGTCGCGGAGCTCGCGGTCCCGGTCTATCGCAACGCCGAGGTGACGAGCTTCGCGCAGGACGAGACCGGCGTCGACGTCACGCTCTCCGGCGGCGAGACGTTGCGCGCCAACTATCTCGTCGGCTGCGACGGCGGCCGCAGCGTGGTGCGCAAGACCGCCGGCATCGATTTCGCCGGTTTCGATCCGACGCTCAGCAATCTCATGGCCGAAGTCGAGATGCGCGAGGAGCCGGCATGGGGCCTGCGTCACGACGCGCTGGGCTTTCATGGCCTCAGCAAGACGGAGAGCGGGCGCGTGCTTGTCGTCGTGACGGAGGCGACGCTCGATCGGAGCGGCCAGCCCACCTTGCGCGATCTCAGCGAGGCCCTCGTCGCCGTGTACGGCACCGACTTCGCTCTGCACAGCCCCAGCTGGATCTCCCGCTTCACCGACGCGGCGCGGCAGGCTGCATCCTATCGCAGGGAACGTGTGCTGCTCGCCGGCGATGCCGCGCACATCCATCACTCCGTGGGCGGCCAGGGCCTCAACACCGGCCTGCAGGACGCGGTCAATCTCGGCTGGAAGCTGGCGCAGGTCGTCAAGGGCATTTCACCCGACAGCCTGCTCGACACCTACCACGCCGAGCGACATCCCGTCGCCGCGCGCGTCCTGCGCAACACCATGGCGCAGATCGCCCTGCTCCGCCGTGGCGACGAGGGCCGCAAGGCCGCGCGCGACGTGGTGTCGGAGCTGCTCGCCATGGAGGCGCCGCGCCAACGCTTCGGCGCGATGATGAGCGGGCTCGACATCCGCTATGATCTCGGCGAAGGCCACGCGCTGCTCGGGCGCCGCATGCCGGATCTCGATCTGACGGTCGAAGGCCGGTCGCAGCGATTGTTCACGCTGCTGCACGGCGCGCGCGGCGTGCTGCTCAACTTCGGCAAGCGCGGCAGCATCGACATCACGTTCTGGGGGAAGCGCATCGAGATCGTCGATGCCGTTTGCGACGGCCCCTGGCAGCTTCCGGCCATCGGAGAGGTCGCCGCTCCCGGCGCGGTGCTGGTGCGGCCCGATGGTCATGTGGCCTGGGTGGGAGACGAGAGCCAGCGCGGACTTGCGAAGGCGTTGACGAGGTGGTTCGGGCCGGGTGGCGGGGAGAGCGTGTATTCTTGAACGACGCCTTGGTTTGGTGCTCCAGATGTCCGCTTCTCCCGCAACAGGAGCCCATATAGCGGGCATCGTTGGGGTCGCCGATGGGCCAAAAGTCGACATCGGGACGCGTTTGATAAAGCCTAGTCAGACCTCGCCATTTGGGGTGACACGTTCGGCGTGTATACTCTGCGGGGTATGCCGTTTCCTGGCCCTGTCGTGGCCCGTGGTGCGAAACGCTTGTTGGGCTTCTGTTGGTAGAGCCCTGCACAATCGCTCCGTCTGGGGCCGTTCCAGCTACGATCAGATGCGAGTCGCTCACGTCGATGATCGACGGCTGACTCTTTTCACCGCAAACGAGAAAACCTTCCGCTCCAAATTAATGAGCACAGGGCACCGCAAATTGAGCGCGGCACGAGATTCACGGACCGGCGGCGTACGCCCCCCGGGATCGCCTCGCCAGGTCCAGTCCGATGTCATCTATCATAGCCTGCATGGCGTCGGTTGCTTGCGCGTAGCCAAGATAAGTCTGGGCGGCAGTTAAGTCGTACGCATTCCAGAATGGCCCCTGCTTGGGCGCTGCCGCATCCTTCAACACAAGGTTATATCCATTCTGAACAGCTACAGGGTTTACAACAGGTTTGTTCACGATCCCAGGGGAGTACAACAAACAGTTCCTGCCCAACTTGGTCACAACAAAAGTTCTCGATAACTGCTTTCCTTGGTCCGTGACCTTTCTCTCCTCATGTGTTTTATACCACTTCTCACCCACCTTAACTCCTGCGTTAACATCGAACGAAATTACCTTAGATAGTGGAATGCTCGCGCCGATTTGGCCAGACACATATACCTCAGTAGAGCTTTCCCGGCCCTTTGCATCGCTAGTTTCTGTGTATGTTGTCCAAGTTATGTAGACTGCGATGTTCCTGATTTTTGGCTGCGCTCTGCCTCCTGTAGCCTCCGTATAATACCTCCGCAGCACGGTCTCGACCGCCCGAAACACATGCATTCCACAAGCTGTTGACAACTCATAGCAAAGCGCCTTGCCAGCCTCGATCACATCGAACCTGGCCTCAGGCACTTTCGTCCAAAGCTCCGCAGGGAATAGCTTCCACGGCTCGTCCAACAGAGTGAGCGTATCAAAACTGCCTTTCTGACTGACGAAGTAAGCTGGAAAAGTTCCGATCTCCGCAGTCAATGCGGTCTTAAATTGCTGATACTGGTTATGGATTGTCGGGACAATGTACCCAAGCTCTTCCTCCCAAGCCTTGCTCGTGTCCGACGCGTCTCTGAGTGATTTGGCTAAGCCCTCTGCCAGTTGACGACAACTTCGCAAGTTCGCCGAAAAGACGCTCCCAGAAATCAACTACTCTACTGCAATCTGAGTGCTCCAAAGCTGAAAAACGACGTCGCCTCGCTTGTCTTTCGGCGCTATAGATAGGATCTGCTCAAGCTGAGCACATAGATTAAAGACGTAAGGCAATGAGATTCTTATCATAGGCCGCTGCTCGCCTTGATCGAATAAGTTCCTCACTCTAGCACCACGAGCGTTGGTGGTACGAGCGTTGCGGCCTTTCGAACACACGTTTTCCCCCGCAATGACTACGTGTTGCATTCGTGTCGAAGTGACTGAAGTTGCATTGCTGGAAGGACGCGTAGAGCCGCCCCGTCCTCCATTTCGCCCGCTGGATGCGAGAGAGAGGCCAGCAGGAGCACGGCGATGGAATCATGTCATCGCTGGGTCGAAAGGCCCCGACGTCACCGACTTAGGTTCGTAGTGAAGAACACAGGCCGACGGCAAAGGTCACCACGCCAAGCACGTTCAGCCCCACTGACGTTACACTACGTCCATCACCATCCGCCTCTTCCTTCGCAGGCGCGTCCATCGTCCTGCGTCCGAGAAACGTATCGGGTGGTGGTTGCTTCAACAGCTCGCGGCATTCGCGCACGATCTGGCGCATGCATTCGGCCTGCTCGTGCTCAGCAGGCAACGGCCGATGGATGCACACCTGCGCTCGCTTCGCTTGCAGGCAGGAGCGCGCCTGCTCTCTCAACCACCGCGTCCACGGACGAGAGCCCTGGCCGGCGATGTCGTGCAACGTCGCCTTTGTTCAAAAGTGAACTCAGAAATCGCAACGCAGCAAGATGAGTAAGTGGCTCAAACGGCTGAACTTGCACCCGAAATTTAATCCGCGCGACATATCATATGATGTGACTCGCCGTCGCCGGAAGCGTAACCTTGGTCCATCACCGCAAGGCCCAAGGCATCGATCGGTGTTGAGAACGCCAGATGCGTTCCCGCCCGACCTCCAAGGAGGAGCAGCGCCATGCTGACACGGCGTCGGTTCAAACAGACGAGAACCCTGAACGAAAGACTCGCGGACAAAGCCGCTCGCTGTCGCGAGGAGGCGCGCGCGCTGGCGCCGGGGCGGCGCCGCGAGATGCTGCTGCGCCAGGCGCGGCAGGACGAGACCGTGATGCAGATCGAGATGTGGCTGCGCTCGCCCGGCCTGAGGGCGCCGACATGATGCAGCAATATCGCGCTTATCTCGTCGGCGAGGACGGCGTCTTCCGCTCCGCCGAAGCGTTCGAAGCCCCGTCCGATTCCTCCGCGCTGGCCGTTGCGAAGCAGTTCACGCGGCTCGGCAAGGTCGAAGTCTGGCAGCTCGGCCGCAAGGTCGCCGTGCTGGAGTCCGGGCAGTCTCGGCCGCCGCTGCCCGAGCCATCCCTCCCCATGCTGACGCGTCAATGATCGCGTGACCGGGATCGCGACGTGAGATCTTCGATCTCGAAGCAGAACTTCACCTGCATGATGGGGCCGCCTGCGTCGCGAACGTCGATCGCCATCTCTTGCCGGCCGCCGGTGAGCGGCGCAGAGAGCACCGCATCGCGCGCCATGTCGGCAACCGACTTGGCGGCCTCGGCCTGGACCGCGCGCGGGCCGGACAATTCCAGCCCCTCCTCGTCCAGCGCTATTCCCGTGTCGTCGCGAAGGTCGAAGTAGTATCGGGGCATTGTTGCATCCTCCGCCGTAATAGGCCGAGGGGCGGACAAAGGTTTCCAACGGGACGAAAATATTCGCTTGGGATCAAAGGGGTTCGGGAACGGAGCGCACGGGCTCAGCCGGGACCGGAGTGCGCCAGCTCGCGCACTCGCCTCTCACTCTTCCGCAAGCTTGCGCTCGATATAGGCGTCCACGGTCTCGGCGAACGAGCGCTGCACGCCGACCGCGGCATCGTGCTGGTCGAGCGCGTCGCGCTGGAGCACGCGCAGGCCGCGCCCGCGGGCGCTCGCCGGCGCCGTGTTCAGGAACTCATCGATGGCTCCCCTGGCGAGCGGAATGGCCTTGGGATCGCCCTTTGCGATCAGGAGCCGCAACAGGCTCTGGCATTCGGCGAGGCCCGGCATGGCTTCTCTCACCTTTGCTGCGATTTCGGCTTCGGCGGCTTGACCGGCTGGGTATGGGTGCCGAACAGCGCCAGCAAGAACGCGACTTCTTCCTTCGAACCGATCTGGATCATGATTGTTCTCTCCTGTTCGCTTCGTTGGTCGAGGCCCGGAGCCGAGCAGTTCAGGACAATCGGGTTTCAGCACTGTTTCAGGCGTGTTTCGTCGCTGGCGGCGACGCACGCCTGCATGCGCTTGTCTCCGACATGACAAAGGCCCCGCGATGCGGAGCCTTTGTCATGTCGAACGCCCGGTCATCATCGCGACGCCGGCACTCTCCCATGGTCTCATCCTGCCAGTGTTTTGCCCGACGCGTCAAACTTTATCTTAAATGCAGCAAAGCGGATTCGGCGAAACGAAATCTCTTCGCGTCATGCTGGGACATGTCGCCTGGACGGGGCAAGCCGGGAGATCGTCGATGTACTACGTCGCCGCTGCATTGCTGGTGCTGTCGGGACTGTTCTATTCCGCGAGCCGTCATGAGCTCGGCCAATTCGGAGCGGACGTGTGCAGCTATGGCGGCACGTTTTGCGACAATCCGGTGGTCCTTTTCACCGGCGCAGCGCTGGCCGCAGCCTGGGGCATGTTCGTCAGCGTGAAGTAGGACGAAGCGGGCAGCTTCATCCCAGACTTGAGCTTGCGCCGCCGGTTGCGAGCCGCGGACCGCGAACCGCCGCAGGCCTCAACACGTCTTGCGATGCTGATAATCTACCCCTGTTTTGCCCGACGGAGCAAACGGATTTAGCATTATCAGAAAATGCCGACGCTGGCGCGGCCTGGAACCTATGTTCCCTCCTTCGCATTTGCTAGGAACACGCCAGCACCCCCGCGAGGTCCCCCGTTGATGCGCGACAGCGCCCTCCCCCCGACGAAATCCGCGCCGACGCTGCTGCAAAGACTGGGGCCGGGCCTCGTCACCGGAGCTGCCGACGACGACCCGTCAGGCATCGCCACCTATTCGCAGGCCGGCGCGCAATTCGGCTACGGTCTGCTCTGGACCGTGTTCCTGACCACGCCGTTCATGATCGCGATCCAGCTCGTCAGCGCGCAGATCGGCCGCGTCACCGGCAAGGGGCTCGCTGCCAACGTCATGCAGATTGCGCCGCGCTGGGCGGTGCTGGGCCTCGTCGGCATGCTGGTTGCCGCGAACACGTTCAACATCGCCGCCGACATCGCCGCGATGGCCGAGGCGCTCTCGCTCGTCATCGGCGGCCTCAACCACGAGCACGCGCTGATCTTCGCGGCCGGCTCGACCCTGCTCCAGGTGTTCCTGCCTTATCGCCGCTATTCGCCGGTGCTGAAATTCCTCACCCTGACGCTGTTCGCCTATGTCGCAACCGCCTTCACCGTCGACATTCCGTGGAGCACGGCCCTGCTCGCCGCGGTGTGGCCGAAGGCGAATGTCAGCGGCGACTATTTCATGATGGTGGTCGCCGTGCTCGGCACCACCATCAGCCCCTATCTGTTCTTCTGGCAGGCCTCGCAGGAGGTGGAGGAGATGAACCAGGGCAAGCACGACAGGCCGCTTCGCGAGCTCAAGCGCGGCGGCAATCCGGAGCTTGCGCGCATCAGGGCCGACACCATCTCCGGCATGCTGCTGTCCAACGGCATCGCCTTCTTCATCATCCTCACCACGGCCTCGGTCCTGCATGCCAACGGCATCACAAACATCAATTCGGCGACGCAGGCGGCCGAAGCGCTGCGGCCGCTCGCCGGGGATTTCACCTTCGCCCTGTTTGCGATCGGCATCATCGGCACGGGCCTGCTCGCCATCCCGGTGCTGGCGGGCTCGGCCGCCTACGGCGTTGCGGAGGTCTTCGGCTGGCGTGCCACGCTGGAGGCCAAGCCCGACCAAGCGGTCGGTTTCTACACCATCATCGCGGCGGCAACCCTCATCGGCTTCGGCCTCGGCTTCACCGGGATCGACTCGATCCACATGCTGGTGTGGAGCGCAGTGCTCAACGGCATCGTCGCCGTCCCCATCATGGCCATGATGATGCTGATCGTCTCGAGCCGCGCGATCATGGGCCGCTTCAGGGCCCGCTCATGGCTGATCGCGCTGGGCTGGCTCGGCACTGCGCTGATGGCGCTGGCCGTCCTCGCCCTGCTCGTCTCTTCGGTGATTGGCTGACGAGACCGGCGAAAGCGCCGCCGGGACGCGGTCGCGGGCTCATCGCTGCGCCCTTCACGCCGGTCCTCGGTTGGCCTAACAATGCGCTCCGCGCCCGGATCGAGCCACAAGAAGAAGCCCGGGCAACAGGGAGCGACATGAGCAAATCATCAAAAGCAACAAGCCTCGAGATCCTTGCCTGCGATGCCGGCTGGAGAAACTATCATTTCGTCAAGCTGACGACCGAGGACGGCATCGTCGGCTGGAGCGAATTCGACGAGGGTTTCGGCTCGCCCGGCGTTGGGGCTGCCATCCAGCGCCTCTCGGCCCGTATCATCGGGCAGAACGTCTTCCAGCACGAGCGCGTCTTTGCCGAATTGTTCGGAGCGACGCGTCCCGCCGCCGGCGGCGTCGTGGCGCAAGCCCTCGGTGCGATCGAGAATGCGCTGCTCGATGCCAAGGCGAAGTCTCTCGGCGTCCCCTGCTACGAGCTGCTCGGCGGCAAGATCCGCGACCGTATCTGGGTCTACTGGTCGCATTGTGCCACATGGCGCATCAATCACCCATCCTGGTACAAGCCGCCGATCGAAAGTCTCGACGGCGTCAAGGCGATGGGGCGCGAGGTCCGCGAGAAGAAGTTCACCGCGCTCAAGACCAACATCTTTTCCTATGACGACGGCAAGCCGACCGGCTGGCGTCCCGGCTTCGGCTCACCCTTCGCGCCCGAGATCAACGTCGACCGCAAGATCCTGCGCGACCTGCATATGCATCTGGAGGCGATCCGCGACGGCGCGGGTCCTGACGTCGACATCCTGCTGGACTGCAACTTCAACGCCAAGACCGAAGGCTATCTGAAGATCCTGCGCGCCATTGCCGACCTCGACATGTTCTGGGTCGAGATCGACAGCTTCAGTCCGGAAGCCCTCGGTTATATCCGAAGGCAGAGCCCGCACCCGATCTCATCCTGCGAGACGCTGCTCTCCTTGCGGGAATTCCTGCCCTATTTCCAGGAGCAGGCGATGGACGTCGCGATCATCGACACGCCCTGGAACGGCGTCTGGCAATCGATGAAGATCGCGAGCGCTGCGGAAGCCTTCGAGGTCAACGTCGCCCCGCACAATTTCTACGGCCATCTCTGCTCGATGATGAACGCACATTTCTGTGCCGCGGTGCCGAACCTGCGCATCATGGAGATCGACATCGATCGTCTGTCCTGGGACCACGAGCTGTTCACGCATGCGCCGGAGATTCAGGACGGTCATCTGATCGTCCCGGACCGGCCCGGCTGGGGCACCGAGCCCAACGAGGACGCCTTGCGCGCGCACCCGCCGAAGACGAGCGGCGGGCTCCTCAATTACGGCCGCAGGAGCTGAGAGCTACGGCGTCACGGGATTGACGGTCGGGGACGTCTTCGGCCCCGGCCGTGCCGGCTCGACCGGTGACTTCGGTTCGGTCGGAATTACGGCAGCGCCCGCGGCGCGCGCAGCTTCTCCCGTGGTCGCGTACATCGCGACATGGGCCGGCTGGGTCTTTGCGCGGCTCCAGGGTCCGTGGTCGACGATCAGCATGGCCGCAATCGTCACACCCGCAACGATCAGCGCGATCACACCGGGATGCCGAAGGGCGGTGGAAATGGAGTTTGCGAAACGACCACTTGTCATTGAAGGATCCGCTATTTTCCTGTCGCAGGTTAACTCGATTGCGCCCCACCCGGTTCCCCCGCCCCCTCAAGCAAGTTCCAGGCCAACGCGTCCGACCCTGCTGCGGCGGCCGAATCCCAGCGAGAATCACGCCTTCGACCGCCGCGCCTTCAGCGCACAGCGCCGTCCGCCGTTTCACTCACCCGGAGCGATTGCGTTGCTCGGCGTCGGCCGGTCTGTGATCTGCTGGCCGAACAGGCTGCCGATCAGCTCGACTGCAGCACGCGCCGTCCGTCCACGTTCATCCAGGAAGGGGTTGAGCTCGACGATATCGACCGATCCTACCAGGCCGGAATCATGCAACAGCTCCATGATCAGGTGCGCCTCGCGATAGGTGGCGCCGCCCGGCACCGTGGTGCCGACGCCAGGCGCCACGCAGGGATCGAGGAAATCGACGTCGAAGCTCACATGCAGCACGCCATTGCTCGCCTTGACCCGGTCGATAACGCGCCGGATCATGACGGCGACGCCGAACTCGTCGATCTGGCGCATGTCGACGATCCTGATCCGACGCACGCGCATCAACTCCTTTTCGAGCTTGTCGATCGAACGCGCACCGAACAGGTCCAGCCTGTCCGGGTCGATCGACGCGCGCGGATCGTCGCCGAGCAGGCCGTCGAGGCCGGGCTCGCCGCACAGGAACGCAGCTGACATGCCGTGCATGTTCGCGGTGATCGTCGTCTCCGGGGTGTTGTAGTCGGCATGGGCATCGAGCCAGAGCACGAAGAGTTCGCGTCCACGCTCCTGCCAGTGACGCGCCATCGCGTTGACCGACCCCATTGACAGCGTGTGATCGCCGCCAAGGAAGATCGGCAGCGCACCTGATGTCGCGATCTCATAGCCTCTGCGGCTCAGGACTCGTGTCCAGCGCTGGATTTCGCGGTAGTGATTGGCATTTTCGGGCGGCGTGTCGGCGAGGTCTCGGACTTCGGCTACGGAAAGATCGCCATAGTCGACAACCTCGAAATCCAGGCTTTCGAGCAGTGTCGCCAAGCCCGCAGTGCGCAGCGCCGCAGGCCCCATCAAGGTGCCACGCTGCGAAGCTCCCATGTCGATGGGAGCGCCGAGCAAGGCGATGCGCCGAGCTCGATCCGTCAAGGTCCGATCGGTCACGGCTGTCTCCTGACATCAGCAAGGTTGACCCAGCCTAACAGAGATTCGCACCCGACGTTTCCCAGAGAGGGCAGCCACCATCGATGTATTCCGGAACAAAATCCCGTGCGCTGAATTGCCCATCCAAGGCCGGCACTCGCCGTAAACCACGCGCCTGTCGCGGATAGCCAGAGGTGTCGGCTTCCAACATCAGGCCGGAGGTCGCCCCTTGAGCACGGAGATACCGCAATCCACGTCCCAACCTGGCATGGCCGAGCGTGCCATCGACACGGCGGCGGACGTCTCCCGCACGATCGGTGAAGTCGCCGGAGGACTGCACGCAGCCGTCGACCGCCTGACCTCTGCCGTCGAGGAATCGCGAAGGCCTGGCGGGGCTCTCGCGACGGTCGCAGCGGTCACCCGCGAAGCGCCGCTTGCCAGCCTGTTCGTTGCGTTCCTCTTTGGCATGGCGGTGGCGCGCCGGCGGTAGCTCCGCTCAGGCAGCGCTGGCAGCCTCGTGCCCAGTCGCGAGGAACTGCTGATCGAATGCTTCTGCCGGCAGCGGACGGCCGAAGAAATATCCCCGCCCTTCCTCGCATCCCATGCTGACCAGGAAGTCAGTAGTTGCCTTGTTCTCGATGCCTTCAGCCACGACCGTCAGACCGAGCTGCTTGCTGAGACCAATTGTCGAGCCGACGATTGCAGCATCGTCGGAGTTCACGCGAAGACCAAACACGAACGACCAATCGATCTTGAGCCCGTCGAGCGGACTTGAGATAGTTCAGGCTCGCATAGCCGGTGCCGAAATCACGACGATTGCCGACTGAGCGACGGCCTGTCGCTGACTTCAGCCGGGGCCGGTGTGCGGTTCTTCTTGCCGGACGATCTCCAGGCCGATCTCGGGGTGGCTATCCCCTTGAGCTACCGGGCGCCGGACAACGAGCGCCGCAGCCCACGCTTCCTCTTCACGCTTTCGAGCTCGCTCCGGGTCTGCCCCGAGCGCCGCAGGGCCTACTGTCTCTAGCTGTCCTTCCGTCGATCGAGCCGGCATGCGGCCCTTTTGCGGCCACGTCACAGACTTGCCTAAATTTAATCCCGTAGCCTGCTCACGATCACTCGACCGGGAGTTCCTGATCACCATGTTCAGTCAAAGGTGATTTTGAGAAAGAACCATGAGGAAGGTGTTTGCTATCCTGGCTTTGCTCTGCGTCCTTGGTGTCGGGCAGTATTTTGTGGTCAGCCAGTTCGCAATCCGCCATGAGACCCTGACCCTATTCGACGCCTCCCGCCAGCGGCCGATCTCGGTGGAGATTGCCGTGCGGCGCGACGCTGAGACCAAGGCCAATCTCGGTCTGTGGAAGCTCCCGCTCGCCATCATCAGTAACGGCAATACCGTCAAGGCCACCGAATATTCCTTCCTCGCCAACGTCCTCGCCGCACGAGGCTATCTGGTCGCCAGCATCCAGCAGGACTTGCCGAGCGATCCGCCGCTGATGACCCATGTCGGTCAGCCATATGTCGGCCGGCGTGAAGTCTACATCCGCTGCGAAGCCAACATTCTCTTCGTATTAGGCGAACTGAAGAGGCGGCAGGAGAACGTCGAATACGACCATATCACCCTCGTTGGCCACTCCAACGGCGGCGATGTCTCCATGTACGTCGCCCATCAGCATCCGGAGCTGGTGTCGAAGGTGATCACGCTCGACAATCTGCGGGTGCCTTTCGTGCTCAGCGACCACATGAAGATCCTGTCGTTTCGATCGAAGGACCCCCGTTTCGTGACAGATCCCGGCGTGCTGCCGTCGCCGGAAGAGGCCAAGGCGCGCGGCATCGATATCGTCCACACCGGCGCGCAGCACACCGAGATGAGCGACCGCGGTCCGAACTCGGTCAAGGAGAAGATCCAGGAGACGCTCGACCGCTTCCTGCGTGACAGCGCCAGCAGCGCGCTTGCACCGGCGGATACGAAGAGCCCAATGATCATGAACCCAGGTGACTATTAGCCGGGAATGCTTTGCGGCAGATCAAAGGCGGCTCCCAAGCGGCACGATAGAAGAGCCATATGGCCTCGGAGAGATACGTGTCGCATTATACCGAAACTCTTGATACGAAAAGCCTTCATACGAAAGGCCTTGGCCTGCCCGCGGCAAGAATGCCGTCATTCCTACGGCATCTCTACCGTTCGACCCGCAAGCTGCTGCGGTCGATCATTGCCCGAATTGACCTCTCGCAGTTTCCAGGATCATGCTGCGGATGAGCGCGGCGACTGCATGCGAACGCAGAAAGATTACCCTATGTACCGGCATGTGAGACGGATTTGCCTGCTGCTTGGCGTAATCTCTGGCGTCGGCACGTCGTCCGCCCTCGCAGCTGACGCGGATCACGGTGCCGATCTCGCCAAGCGCTGGTGCGCGAGCTGCCATGTCGTGGCGAACGGGCAAACCCAGGCGAGCGCCGACGTTCCCTCCTTTGCATCCGTTGCGCGCAGGCCGGACTTCAGCCCGGAAAGGCTCGCCTTCTTCCTGCTCGATCCGCACCCGAAGATGCCGAATTTTCCCTTGAGCCGGAGCGAAGCCGCCGATATCGCGGCCTATATCTCATCGCTGCGTTAGCAGCCGCCGGACGATCACGCCCCGGTGCAAACGCAAATCCCTGCCGGAGGGCGGCAGGGATCAGCAGAAAGGATGACGGACGGCGAATGAGGTCATTCGGTGGCCCATCATGGACCTGCGCCTGTATCGAAGCGCGGATCTCCACGCCGCACAAGGTCAATTTGTGGGCACTCTGTGTACACACCGAGAATCAGGACTTGCCCTTGCCTTGTTGCATGAGAGTGCCGGTCATCTCGCGCATGTGATCTCCGGCGCTGGTGAACTGACTGCGCAGGAAATCCGACTGGATTCGCATCGCTTCCTGAAGATCGGTGGCATGCACCAGCTTGCGTGCATGCTCGAACGCCGACTTCATGTTCTGCTCGGTGAAAGCCAGCGCCTGCTTCGACACCTCCGTCCCCGCGCCCGGAACGGATGACATCGACTTGGTGGCGGCGTCAAAAAACATGCCGAACGCCTTTTCCGCCTGGTCAATCGTCTTCTCAGCCAGGTCGCGCAGTTCGGCCGGAACTTCGAGCTTCGGTTCGATCATGGTCGCACTCCTCCCTTTTCTTCAACTGAATACCACACTTGCCCGACCGCCTTCCAGCGGCCAGCCTCGGGGGAACGACGCCGGCGCGGCGGCCCAGGCAGAAAAAGGAAGGGAACGGCACAGGGCCGGACGTTAGGACAAGGGATGCTCGGGAAAAGCTTCTTCCGCGGCGAGATCTTCGACCAGCTTGATCACTTCGAAACGCTGTCGAGGCGCGAGCTTCAGGAACGCGCGGAGAAGACGCAGACTTTCGACAGTGCTGCTTGCAGGCACACCGAGCTTGAGATGCAACTCAGCCGCGAAATCGAGGTTTTTCATCTCGCACCTATGACAAGCACCGGCCCTCGTGATCCGCCAAGAACCGAACGCCGCACCAGAACCAATCGCGACGAGCCTCGGCCGGGGACCGCCGAGTTCACACACTGAACTGCATCCGAACGATGGCCTCAACCGCTCGGTTGCAACTATGCCAAGGAACAACCCATCCGGCAAGCCCAACCATGGGTGTAGCGACGCTTCGTCTGCATCGCCTCACCGCGATTTCCGGATAACAGGAATATCGACCGCCGTCACCCACCTGCGTCAAGAAGTTGCATCAATCACGCACACAGCCCTGATCGCGATCAATCCGCACAACGTTTCAGCTTGTTTCCGATGTGAATTCACATCGTGCGCAAGAATTGGCGCTGCTTCAGCATGCACACGTAATTGTTGAGCCCGACTTCGGCGGTTGTATCGCCGGCATGAGAGGTCGATCTTGCAGCCGGTCCTGGTCTTGACGCGACAGTTCGTAGCCGGAACCGTCGGTCCGGGTGCAACTCCGCCGTGAACCGCCGTCCGCGAGCGAGCGACCAAGCCGTTGCGGCACGGCCACGCAGATACGGGCGCCATGGCTGGAAGACTCTTCGATTTGGGCGCGCGTCAGCACCAAAGGACAACGGCATGCTTTCTCGCTGCGATCTCATCAAGGGCACCGCGGTCGCGCTTCTCACCCTCTCGATACAAGGCGCATGGGCGCAGGAGACCAGGATGAACCTGTTCAAGATCGTCACCATCAAGGACGAAATCGTCGTCGGATTGTCGCAAGAGGAGCTTCAGGCGCTCGGCGGCAATGATGCCAGCGCCGTTGCACACGCGCTGGCACAGAAGGGCGACCTCACTGTCTGGCAATACAGCGTGCATCGTGGCCCGAACGGCGAACTGCAGCAGGCGCCGACCGCCAAGATCGGGCTGCTGGCCCATACCTCGCTGCGCGTCGAGCCCTACACCACGCCCTACCAGATCGTCCCTCACCCCTAAGCAATGGGTGGGACGCCGGCGGCCGCGACCGCCGGCGCTCCACAATCATCCACGCCGGTCCCCGCGCGCCGTTCCCGTCTCCGTCGCGAAGCCGTAGATCAGCGCCAGCCGGTCCAAACATTCACGAAAACGCCGCGCAAAGTAATCGTTCCAGCGTTGCGTGCGGACGGCGCGACGCTGCCCAACCTGATCCATGGTCAGACCCAGCACCAGCACGTCGTGCACCAGCGCGGCGCCGTCGGTGCCGAGCTCTCGTTCGGCCCGGTTGAGCCGTAGCACCGCCTGGCGCTGGCTCTCGGTGACGGGCTCGCGCGTACCGGTCCCATCGACATATTCGCGCGTCGTATCCACCGCCTGAGGGCCCCGCTCCGCCCGCTCCCAATCGTTCTGAAAGGCGCGCCCGCTGCGGTATTGCGCCTCGTCGATCTGGTGGTGTGCGTGCAGCCGGCCGAGCGGATCGTTGCGGATTGAGCGTATGGCCAGGATCTTCTCGCCTGAATCGAGCGCGAGCGGATTGTCGACCTCCACCTCCGCCACCTCGGCATTGAACGGCACCTCCCGCGACCGCCGGTCGTAGATCTGCGCCAATTTGTAGGACCTGTTACGTCGGGCACGAGCCACTCGGGTACTCCTTGCAAGTCTGACGATTGAGCGGACGGCTGCCGCTTCAGGCGGCCGAGACCAGCTTCAGCACGACGGGGCCTGCGGCACGGGCTGGCGCAGCCTCGGAACGGCGCGCCAGGCGGTCATGCGGCGCGCAGTAGCTGGAGCCCGGCTGGCGCGGGTGGCCGCAGAAGGTGATCTCTTCACCGTCCTTGTCGCCGCCATAGGGATAGCGGCAGTCGACCGGCTCGAGGTCGACCAATTGGATCAGGCGCGGCTGGATGCCGACACAGCGCAACTTCACCCGCGCCGCAGGCTTCATGGCGGACTTCGGCGGCAGATTGAGGCTCGGCCACCCCACCCGGCGCGGCGAAAGCAGGCTGGGTTCACCCGGCAAGGGCGGCGCGAGCGCCGGGCTCGTCATCCATTGCGGCACGATGAGCCCGAGCCGCTTGGCGCGGCCAGCCACCGCGCTGCGCGTATAAGCCGTTCCAAACCTTGCGTTTATCTGTCTTCCGATCTCCGCATAAGACATGCCCTTGTGAAAATAGTCGCGAAGCGCGTCGGAGTGCTCCGACGGCCAATGGCCCGGTTCCATGCTGCTGTCCTGTGATGCGCCTCCACCCGGGAGGCGAGACGCACATTCCGTTATTCCGAACACAGAGTCAAGTCGAATTTCTGATATTCATAATTGCATCAATTCCGAATTTCGGATTACAAGAGGCGAACGGTGCGCAATCGAGGGAATCACCATGTTGGACGTAGCAATGATCGAGCGGGGCCTGGAGAAGACGGGCAAGAGCAAGGGCGGCCTGGCAGCAGCCATGGGCGTGCGGCCCGGCGCGGTCTCGGAGATCCTCGGCGGCGAGCGTCTGGTGAAGGCCTCGGAAATCATTCCGATCATGGAATATCTCGAGCTCAACCTCGCACCGATCATGGGACGCGTCGGAGCCGGCGCGGTGATCGAGCCGGACTATGAACAGGTTCCCCCGGAAGGTCTCGGCGACATCACATTGCCCTTTCCGATCATGGAAGAGACGATCGCATTCGAGATCGTGGGCGATTCGATGCTGCCCAAATACGAGAGCGGCGACGTGATCGTGGTCTACAAGGACCAGCGCCATCCGCTGTCGAGCTTCTACGGCGAAGAGGCGGTGGTCCGCCTCAAGACCGGCGAGCGCTATCTGAAGACCATCGAGCGGGGAAAATCACCCTCCGTCGTCAATCTCACGAGCTTCAATGCCAAGCCGATCGTCGGGGTCAAGCTCGACTGGGTGGGTGAGATCTGCCTGTCCATGCCCAAGGGGCAGCTTGAGCGGCTGCGTGCGAAATCGGCGCGCCCTCGCAAGAAAGGCAAGTAAAGACCATGCGGTCAGCGATTTCTGATTTATAGAAATCGCGATTGACAAAGTTCCGTTTTTCGGAAATACTCTGCCGCGTCCCCGACCACGGGGCGCGGCAGGATCGTTTCATGCAGTACTTCGTCGTGATGATCGATTATGGGCGGCAGGGCCGCGAGGCGGTCGTCGATCCCGAAATCACGAGGCGAGAGATCATCTCCCGCATCGCCTCGGGTGAATACCGGAACATCTCGTTCATCCACGAAATCGTGGAGAATGCCGTCGAGGACGTAACCGAGGCCATGCTGACCGAGGCCGCCCTGCCCCAGATTGCGCCCGAGGATGTCGACCTCCAGGCAACCCGCCTTGATCACATCCGCGATCTGCGCAAGCACGAGCGGACGTGACGCAGACCAAGCAGCTTGCGTCACGGCCCGGCCGAGCCTCAGACCAGAAGAACGGTCGATCCCGTGGTCTTGCGAGCCGCAAGATCGGTATGCGCCTTGGCGGCGTCCTTCAGCGGATAGGTCTGGTGCACCTCGATCTTGACCGCGCCGGACTTGACGACGTCGAACAGTTCGTTCGCCATCGCGACCAGATTTTCGCGCTTGGCGGCGTAGGTGAATAGCGTCGGACGCGTGACGTAGAGCGACCCCTTCTGTGCCAGCAGGCCGAGATTGAGCGGCTCGACGGTTCCCGAAGACTGGCCAAACAGAGCAGCGACACCGAGCGGCGCGAGGCAATCCAGCGATTTGAGGAACGTGTCCTTGCCGACGGAATCGTAGACTACCGGCACCTTCTTGCCGCCGGTGATTTCGTCGACTCGCTTTACGAAATCTTCCCGCGTGTAGATGATTACATGGTCGCAGCCATGTGCCTTGGCGAGCTTCGCCTTCTCGTCGTTGCTGACGGTGCCGATCACGGTCGCGCCGAGATGCTTGGCCCACTGGCTCAAGATCAGGCCGACGCCGCCGGCCGCAGCGTGAAGCAGGATGGTATCGCCGGCCTTCACCCGATAGGTCTGCCGGATCAGGTATTGCGTGGTGAGCCCCTTGAGCATCATTGCCGCCGCAGTCTTGTCGTCGACGCCGTCGGGCAATTTCAACAGCCGGTCGGCGGGGATCAGCCGCGCCTCGGAATAAGCCCCGAGCGGCGAGGCGCCATAAGCGACGCGATCGCCTGGTTTCAGATCGGTGACACCGGGCCCGATCTCCTCGACGACACCAGCCGCCTCGCTGCCGAGTCCGCTCGGCAATTGCGCCGGATAGAGACCCGAACGGTTGTAGATGTCGACGAAATTGAGGCCGACAGCCGTGTGGCGGATGCGCGCTTCGCCGGGTCCAGGTGTGCCGACATTGACCTCCTCCCAGACCAGGACTTCCGGACCGCCGGTCTTGTGAAAACGAATGGCATGCGTCATGGGCGTTACTCCCTTATCGTTGCAGTGAAATCCAGTGAACCCGGTCGGCCTGCGAAACAGGCATTTGGTCCGCCCCTTACAGTACCATCCGTAACAAGAATGTCACAGCGAACGACAAACGCCCACCGTTCCGCCTCTGTTCGAAAGAGTTGATGAGGGCTTCGGGGGTAACCGGCAGTAGCTTTCGCGCGGGGTTGGTGGTCGCCTGCGAAGGAGAGCCGAGATGCCAGCTTACGTTCAGCATCATCAGGACATCGAGATCGCGCCTGTGAACTGTCCCACCTGCATGGGGTTCCTGCCGATGTATGTGCGCGAAGTCGAGCCGCATTGGAGCCTTGCCAAGATCGACTTCGTCTATGAATGCGCCGATTGCGGCGCCGAGGTCAGACAGACGATCCGCAAGCCGGAGCTGCTGCGGCACTGACGCGCGAACGGCGAACCGCTTAACTATTTGCGCTAAGCGGAAAAAACGCCGTTCACGCGGGTCTGATGTCTCCCAAACGAGGCTTGTTCTTTGCCGGGAACGCAGGCAGAACAAGCCTCAACCAAGACCTTTGGGAGCGCCCATTCGTGGCTGATCAGAAGGCCTCGACGTCGATCGAGGCAGTGGAGAGCGGCCTCGCCGCGCAAGGCTATATCGCGAGCCGGCAGATCGCGACCGCCGTCTATTTGTCCCAGCAGATCGAGAAGCCGATCCTGGTCGAGGGCCCCGCAGGCGTCGGCAAGACCGAACTCGCCAAGGCGATCGCGGCCTGGCGCGGCATGAAGATGATACGCCTGCAATGCTACGAGGGCCTCGACGAGGCCAAGGCGCTCTATGAGTGGAAATACGCCAAGCAGCTACTCTATACGCAGATCCTGAAGGACAAGCTTGGCGAGGTTCTCGGCGGCGCGCAGACGCTGCATGCGGCGCTGGATCAGCTCCACGATTTCGGAGACGTGTTCTTCTCCAAGGAGTTCGTCGAGCCGCGTCCCCTGCTCCAGGCACTGGAGCAGCCGGGCGGCTGCGTGCTCCTGATCGACGAGATCGACAAGTCGGATGCGGAGTTTGAATCGCTGCTGCTGGAAATCCTCTCGGACTTCCAGGTCACGATCCCCGAGCTCGGAACCGTGTCGGCCATCACGCCGCCGACCGTGATCCTCACCTCCAACAGCGAGCGCGATCTCGGCGACGCCCTGAAACGGCGCTGCCTGCATCTTCATATCGGCTTTCCCGAGCAGCGCCTCGAGGAACGCATCGTCGAAAGCCGCGTGCCCGGCATCTCCCAGACGTTGCGCCGGCAGATGGTCGGCTTCATCCACGAGATCCGCTCGCTGGATCTGAAGAAGCTGCCGTCGGTCAGCGAGACCATCGACTGGGCGCGCGTGCTGGTGCTGCTCCAGGCTTCCGAGCTCGACACCGAGATCGTCAAGGACACCCTCAACGTCCTCCTGAAATACGAGACGGACATAGAGGCAGCGGCGCCGCAGGTGACGACCTTCATTGCCAAGGCGGCACGGTCCAACGTCTTCGGTTGACGCCGATGCGCGAGAACCTCCATCGTTTCTTTCGAGCGGCGCGGGGCGTCGGCGTTCACGTCTCGCCTGCCGAAAGCATCGATGCGATGCGCGCAGTCGCGCAAGTCGGCATCTCCGACCGCGCCGTCCTGCGCGATGCGCTGCTGCTGACGCTCGCCAAGTCGCAGGACGAGAAGCTCGCGCTCGGTGACTGCTTTGATCTGTTCTTCAGTCAGCCGGAGCCGCGGCAGGACCAGCCCGAGGCCGACAACGACGACGCTCCGCAGGACGCAGATCAGCCGCCCTCCTCCGGCGCTCCCAGCGATGCCGGCGAAGGTCAGCCTCCCGAAGGTCTAGGCCCGCTCGCGCAGATGCTGCTGTCGCAGGACCGCAATACGATTGCGGCTGCGATTGCCAGCGCCTCCAGGGCGGCCTCCCTGTCCGACATCCGCTACTCCACTCAGCGCGGCATCTTCTCCAGCCGCATCCTCGACGCCATGGGCCTCCAGCGCCTGCGTGACGATCTCGACGGGCTGACCGCGACCAACCCGTCGCTGGCCGAGCGTCTGCGCGCCGCGCTGGACGCCTTGCGCGAAGCCGTGCGCGATACGGTCTCTCAGGGGCTTGCACTCTATGCCCGCGAGGAGGCCGAAAACCTCCGCAACGAGATCTTGCGCAATGCGCCGCTTGCCCGCATCGAGCGGCGCCAGGTCGCCGAGATGCGCGCCCTCATCCGTCAGATCGCGCGCCGGCTGCGCGAGCGCTACTCGAAGCCGCGCAAACGCCAGCGCCGCGGCCATCTCGACGTCCGTCGCACGCTCCGCCGGAATGCGGCCTGGGGCGGCGTGCCCTTCCTTACGGCATGGAAGCGCAAGCATCGCGACCGGCCGAAGATCGTAGCACTGTGCGACGTCTCGGGCTCCGTTGCGCAAGTGTCCGATTTCTTTCTGCTGCTGATCCACTCGCTGCACGAGGTGGTCGACGATGTCCGCTCCTTCGCCTTCTCCTCGCACCTGATCGAGGTCAGCGAGATCCTGGAATCGAAGTCGCCGGAGGAGGCGATGTCCGAGATCATGTCCAAGGTCGGCTTCGGCTCGTCGGACTACGGTTCTTCGCTGGTCGATTTCGAGAAGGAGTTCATGAGTACGCTCACGCCGCAGACCACGGTGATCGTGCTCGGCGATGCCCGCAGCAACAATCTCGACCCGCGCGCCGACATTTTGCGCCGGATCTCCGATCGCTCGAAGCGACTGGTCTGGCTCAATCCCGAGGGGCGGCTCGCCTGGGGCTTTGGCGATTCCGAGATGCCGCGCTACGCGACCTTTTGCACCGTCGTGCGCCAATGCGCCACTGCGCACCAGCTCGAGCGCGCCGTGTCCGATATCGTGGCGACTTATCAGTGAGCAATATCAGCCGCCCGCGTCAGGCGGCATTCCGCTCGCCCTGCGCGAGATTGCACTCCCGGAAGTGATAGGCGATTTCGTCGAGCGCGCGCTGCTCCCATTCCTCGGCCTGCGCGAGCCAGAATACCCGACGTTCGGAATCGCGCGCCGCGCGCTCGCGGCATAGAAATTCCTGACTACGGATTTCAACCAGCCTCTTCATGCACTCACACTCCTGTCGTGTGAAGCCATTCCCTACGGAATAACCTAGCAGAGCCCGAAACAACTCGTCTCGCCATTTCTGTGCATATCGCGACGCTGAATAGGACAGCGACACTTCCCGTGCAGCGCGGCAATTCGCACTGCAACATCAAGCGCAGATCATCAATTAGTGATCGGAAGTTGAGACGATATTCGCGAACAAACGATCTTAACCCTTGTGGCACAACGAAGTGCGGCAATTTGGAAGAGACGTTCTAACCATCTCACCGAATTCCGGACTCATTGTCGTCGCATGGTCTTCATGCAGCGCCGATAACAGGGGCGCGTGAACGTTACGATCGCCTGAGGCAACATGAACGACGATTTCGACTTTGAGCTGTCGCAGGACCAATGGGCGGCCCTGCGCTCACTTCGCAACCCGCTGTCGAACGGCCGTCTCAAGGCCCATCTCGTCGAAAGCCTCGTCGCACTCGGCCTCGTCGTCATCAATGACGGCGTGCCTGCCATGACGCCGATCGGACGCAAGGTACTCGTGCGCGGATCGTGCCGGCTGCTGGATCTCGTGGCATGAGCGATACGTCACCGAGTGGATTCGTCAATCCACCGGAGGAGCGGCGTTCCATACGCCCGCCTCCAGACGGACAGGAAGCGCGGAAACCAGGAATGAGCCACGGCGCCCTTATAGGCCCAGGTGCGATACTTCAGACCCTGCTCTGAGATCAGCTCCTGATAGCCGCCGTGAAACTCGGTCGCTGTCCGAATATCCTTCAGTATTCCTTGGGCGCAGGCTCGGTAGGTCTCGCTGCCAGTGAATTCGTCATAGTCCAGCATGCGATCCGCGAACTCGACGTTGAACGTCGGCCAGCAGGAACGCCCCTGATAGGCTGGTGCCGCAATCCTGTGGATCATCTTGTTTCTGGGATTGTCGGCTGAGACCAGGAAATGAAACGTGCTGGGGATGCGAAACCGCGGCTCCGCAATGATCAGATCCGTCGTGGCCGCGAACAGCGCCCGCTCGCTCGCATCGCTCATATTCCAGAATCCACGATGCACGCTAACGAAATCCAGCGCGACCGATGAGGCCGGCGAGCTCGCCGGACCTTCCAGGGAATGCCTGATATGGCCGTCCTTGCCGAACAGGCGGAGCAGGTCCGTCTTGTACTGCGCAAGATCACGCCCGAGCAGCCGCTTCAACTCGTTCCCATCGACGACCCCGAGCTGCACGCCCCACACGAAGGTCGTGTAGACGGAAGCATTGGTCACGAAGCGCCTGCATTCGGCGCGGGTGTCCGTTGCGGCGGAGCGCGGCGCGTGGACGTCGCAAAGCAAATACCTGGTACCGTCGTCATTGAACGGTTCGAGCTCGCTCGCGAGCTGGAGGATCGCTCGCTTGAGGTCACCGCCATACTCGGCCAGCAACAAGCGGCCTGCATGCGCGCATTGTGACATTGCCAGATAGGAGGCGGCCCTGTCTTCGGCAGAGATCATCTGCTGGAGACCGGCGAGAATGCCGAGCAGCGTGTCCGACGGGCGCGAGAAATAGTTCACGCCGAGGTAGCGACCGCGTCCCGCCGGGACGATGGTCGTCGTGACGACGCCGGCGCGAACCGCCTCCAGCAACAAACGGACGCTCTTTTCGAGCAACCGAACCCGCCGCACCGCATCCTGCGGATCCATGATGGTTTCGGGGTCGAGAACGTCGGGATAGAACCACGCGAAGTCTCGCGGATAATAAGCGGAGGCGTGCGGGGCGCCCGTGACGAGGAAGGCCTCGGTCACCGAGAACGCGCTGTCCATCGAGTGCCGATAGAGGTCCTCGATAGCCGACAACGAATGGGGCGATTGTCTCAGGAACCGGTCACCGAGAAAATTGACCGCCTGAAGAGCGTTGGCGACAAGGGTCGCAACCCCGCCCTGGTAAAACCGGTTTCCGCGATGTGACGGCAGGGGAATGTCGCTCTTCATGTGCACCTGATGTCTCGCGATCCCGGCGATGGCCGGTCACCATTTCAAGTGTGACTGATTCGTGTCTCGCCACGATGACGACCGGGGGGGCCGGCTGTTCAGCTCGCGGTGGCGCGGCTCTCCCGTGTCTGAAAATTCTCGATCACCCGCAGCAGCACCCGCGCGCCGGCATCGGCATCGGCGAGCTCGACATGTTCATCCGGGTGATGGCTGATGCCGCCGCGGCAGCGAACGAAGATCATGCCGACATCGGCAATGTCGATCATCGCCATGCCGTCGTGTCCTGCCCCGCTCGGCAGCTCGAACACGGAGACGCCTTCGGCCTCGATCGCCTGCGCAATCTGCTCCTTGAGCCACTGCGCGCAAGGCGCAGTGCGGTTCTCGTGGGTGACGTCAAGCTGAAGGGCCAGCTGCCGACGCTCGGCGATCGCCTCGATCCGGCGAACGATATCGGCCACCGCACGCTTGCGGTGCATGTCGGTGGGGGCGCGCAGATCGATGGTGAAGGATACTTCGCCCGGAATGACATTGGTCGCGCCGGGCCTCGCCTGGATATAGCCGACGGTGCCGACCAGGCCGCCCTCGTCGGTGCGGCAAAATTGTTCGATCGCACCGATGCATTCGGCCGCCCCGGCGAGTGCGTCGCGCCGAAGCTCCATCGGCACGGTGCCGGCATGACCGGCCATGCCGGTCAGCCGCGCGGCAAGGCGCGTGGCACCGGCAATCGCGGTGACGACGCCCACGGGCAGGTTCTGCGCTTCCAGCACCGGCCCCTGCTCGATGTGCAATTCGAGGTAGGCGAGCAGCTCACGCCGCGCTCGCGCGGCCGCGCCGATATGGTCGGGGTCGAGCCCGAACCGCACGAGCGCATCGCGCATCGACACGCCATCGCGGTCGCGCGTGTTCAGCACACTCTCGTCAAAGGTGCCGGCCACCGCACGGCTGCCGAGCAAGGTCGACGCGAAGCGCACCCCCTCCTCATCGGCAAAACCGACTACCTCGATCGCAAACGGCAGGCGCTTGCCGCGGCGGTTGAGATCGGCGACGCAAGAGATCGCCGTGATCACACCCAGCGGTCCATCCCATTTGCCGGCATCGCGCACGGTGTCGTAATGCGAGCCGAGCATCAGGCAGGGAGCACCCGACCGGTCGCCTTCGTAGCGGCCACAGACGTTGCCGATCGCATCGAGGCGCGCGCTCATGCCGGCTTCGCGCATCCAGCCCAGGATGAGGTCCGCAGCCTCGCGCAACTCCTTGGTGAGATAGATGCGGGTGAGTTTGTCACCCTCTTCCGAGATCGCGGCCAGATCGTTGATCCGACGCACGATCACTTCGCCGAGCGATGCATTTTGAACGGCGTTAACGGACCCCATCTCGACAAACTTCCTCTTCTCTGGACCGCGGCGACGGCCGTCCTGGCGATCGGCACGAGTTCGGTGCCAGCAAAAAATCACGTATCGGCGCCTGCCCCAACAAGCGCGTGATTAGCATGAATGCGGGTACGCGCCACGCTGCCTCGCGCCGGTCATGCGCGCGGGAACCCCACGCCTGCAATTGCGTCTGGCATTTCTTCCCAATCAGGGATCGAACGGGCCACATTATTGATATTTTTCAATCGGTTATCCAGAAAATTCCGTTGTCAGCATCCGTCCGGCCGGCTGGTGATGTTCCACGGCAAATTGTGTATGAAGCACGGACCAGCGAAGCCGACCTTCACCTTGGTCGGCCCGGCGCATGGCGGGCATTGACCGCGGAGTAGCGATGGACGCCGCGTCCGAACGTGACGAACACTTCCTGCGCCTGTCGTTCGCGGTCGCCCGCCGCTCGCTTAGCCATGGCAATCATCCCTTCGGCTGCATCGTTGTTGCGGCCGACGGCAAGGTTCTCATCGAGAGCGAGAATGGCTACATGCCGGACCATGACGGCACCGCGCATGCCGAACGTCTCGCGGCCACCCAGGCCTGCCGCACGCTCGGGCGCGAAGTGCTGGCGAAGGCAACGCTCTATTCGTCGGCCGAGCCCTGCGCGATGTGTGCCGGTGCGATCTACTGGGCCGGCATCGGCCGCGTCGTCTTTGGCCTCAGCGAGCATCGCCTGCGCGGCATCACCGGCAACCATCCGGAGAATCCGACCCTCGACCTGCCGTGCCGCGAGGTCTTTGCCAGCGGCCAGCGCCCGACAGAGGTCATCGGCCCCCTGCTCGAAAAGGAGGCTGAATCGCTGCACGACGGCGCTTGGACGAAGTAGCGGCACATTCAGAGGGAGATGACGCCGTTTTTCTGATCGCGCCCGATGTGATGCCGAGTTGGAGCAGCTGTCGCGACCTGGTCGCTCAGCACGGTAGACGACCCGCTGGGCCGATCGCCCGCCGAAACGTTGAGCAAGGGATGATGCTTTTTCACAGCTTACAGCGCGGTTCAAATTGGCCCACTATCGAAACACGTCACGCATGCAAGCGCATCAGCGAATGTTAGATCCGACACCCAACGGCCAGCATTCCGGCGATTCCCCGCTCCTGAGGACAAGCGGCCTCACCAAGCGTTATGGCGATTTCCTCGCCAACGATTCCATCGACATCGACATCTGGCCGAGTGAAATTCACGCCCTGCTCGGGGAGAACGGCGCCGGCAAGTCGACGCTGGTCAAGGCCATTTACGGTCTGATCCAGCCCAGCGCCGGCGAGATTCGATGGCAGGGCCAACGAATCGTGCTTTCCGGTCCCTCGGAAGCTCGCTGCCTTGGCATCGGTATGGTGTTCCAGCATTTCTCGCTGTTCGACAATCTTACCGTCGCCGAGAACGTCGCGCTCGGCCTCGACGGCAAAGAGTCCTTCAAGGACATGTCGGCGCGGCTGGAGCAGGTGTCGAAGACCTATGGACTGCCGCTCGATCCCAAGCGCGAAGTCTGGCAATTGTCGGTCGGCGAGCGCCAGCGCATCGAGATCGTCCGCGCCTTGATGCAGGATCCGAAATTCCTGATCCTGGACGAGCCCACCGCGGTGCTGACGCCGCAGGAGGCAGATCAGCTCTTCATCGTGCTGGAGCGGCTCAAGGCCGAAGGCCGCGCCATCCTCTATATCAGCCACAAGCTGGAGGAGGTGAAGCGCCTCTGTGACACCGCGACGATCCTGCGCGGCGGCAGGAAGGTCGAGACCTGCAACCCGCGGCTCGAGACCGCGGCCTCGCTCGCACGGATGATGGTCGGCGGAGAGATCAAGGAAGTGAAGGCCGCATCCGGCCGCAAGACCACCGTGCCGCGGCTCGTCGTCGACGATCTTTCGCTGCCCCCCGCAGACGGGCATGGCGTGCGGCTCGAGCACATCTCGTTCGAGCTGAAGGGCGGCGAGATCCTCGGCATCGCCGGCGTCGCCGGCAACGGCCAGGACGAACTGTTCGCCGCACTCTCCGGCGAGCGCCTCTCGAAGGACCCTGGAACGGTGGTGATCGAAGGCATCGCCGCCGGCCATCTCTCGATCACCCAGCGGCGCAGGCTGGGCGCCGCTTTCGTACCCGAGGAGCGGCTCGGCCACGGCACCGCGCCGCGCATGAAGCTGTCGGAGAACGCGCTGCTCACCGGGCACGCCACCAGCAGCATGGTCCGCCGTGGCTTCATCGACACCGCAGCCACGCTGAAGGCGGTCGACCGTGCGACCGAGACATTCGACGTCCGCAAGGCCAAACGCGATCCCGAAGCCGCGAGCCTCTCCGGCGGCAATCTGCAGAAGTTCATCGTGGGACGCGAGATCCTGCGCTCCCCCGCTGTGCTGGTGGTGAACCAGCCGACCTGGGGCGTCGATGCCGGCGCCGCCGCCGTCATCCGGCAGGCGCTGCTCGATCTCGCAACCGCAGGCGCCGCCGTCCTCGTGACCAGCCAGGATCTCGACGAGCTCGCGGAGATCGCCGACCGCATCGCCGTGATATTCCATGGCAAGCTTTCCGCTCCGCTCGCAGCAAGCGACGCGAGCCGCGAAAAGCTCGGCCTCCTGATGGGCGGCAGCAGCCTGGAACCGAAGGAGGCCGCGCATGCAGCTGGTGCTTGAGAAGCGCGTCGAGCGCTCCGGCACGATCGCGCTGGTGTCCCCACTGATCGCGATCGGCCTCACGATCCTGACCATGGTCATCCTGTTCGCGATACTGGGCAAGAATCCGCTGCTCGCCTTGCACGCCTATTTCATTGCACCCTTGACCGACGGCTATTCGCTCCAGGAGATCGCGGTGAAGGCAACGCCACTGGTGATGATCGCGATCGGGCTGTCGCTCTGCTATCTCGCCAACGCCTGGAACATCGGCGCCGAAGGGCAATTCCTGATCGGCGCAGTCGCCGGAAGCTGGATCGCGGTGAAGACGCAAGGCACCGACGCCGGCGCCTGGGTGCTGCCGGCCATGTTTGTCCTCGCCGCCGCAGCGGGCGCGCTCTATGCGCTGATCCCGGCGATCTGCAAGGTCAAGTTCGGCGCCAGCGAGATCCTGACCAGCCTGATGCTGGTCTATGTCGCCGACCTCTTCCTCGACTATCTCGTGCGCGGGCCATGGCGCGACCCGCAGGGATTCAATTTCCCGACCACGGCGGAATTCGATCCGGTGGCGACCGTCCCCTTGCTGATCGAAGGCGGCCGGCTGCATCTCGGCTCGATCATCGCCCTGCTCGTCGTCGCAGCAGCGGCGATCCTGCTCGGGCGCACCATCAAGGGCTTTGAGATCCGCGTGGTTGGAGCTGCGCCCCGTGCCGCGCGGTTCGGCGGCTTCAATGCCAATCAGCTGATCATCCTGACCTTCGCGGTATCAGGCGCACTGGCGGGCCTCGCCGGGATCATCGAGGTTGCAGGTCCGATCGGGCATCTCCAGCCCGGCATCTCGCCTGGTTACGGCTTTACCGCGATCATCGTCGCTTTCCTCGGTCGCCTGAACCCGCTTGGAATACTCATCGCAGGCCTATTCCTGGCATTGACCTTTATCGGCGGCGAGCAGGCGCAGATCGCGATGAAGATCCCGTTGGACGTCACCAAGGTCTTTCAGGGCATTCTGCTGTTCTACGTGCTCGCCTGCGATTCCCTCATCCTCTACCGCTTCAAGCTGGTCTTCCCGAACCGAGAGGTGACTCGTGGAGCTGGTTGAAGCCATCATCCTCGCGGTGCTCGCCGCGTCGACGCCGCTGCTGATCGCGGCGACCGGCGAGCTCGTGACCGAGCGCTCCGGCGTGCTCAATCTCGGCGTCGAGGGCATGATGATCGTCGGCGCGGCCTGCGGCTTTGCCGGCGCCTGGCTGACCGGATCGATCTTCATCGGCGCGCTGTTCGGCATGGTCGCGGGCACGCTGATGTCGCTCATCTTCGCGCTGATGGCGCTCGGACTTGCCGTCAACCAGGTTGCGACCGGGCTCGCGCTGACCATCCTCGGCGTCGGGCTCTCCGGCCTGATCGGCGCCGGCTTCGTCGGCGAACGCATCACGCCGGCAATGCACCTCCATATTCCCGTCCTGACGGACATTCCGCTGATCGGCCGCGTGCTGTTCGGCGAGGACGGCTTCGTCTATTTCTCGGTCGCACTGATCGTCGGCGTCTGGTGGTTCCTGTACCGCACGCGCGCGGGATTGATCCTGCGCGCCTGCGGCGACAATCATGCCTCCGCACATGCGCTCGGCTATCCCGTGCTGCGCATCCGCACCTTCGCCGTGATGTTCGGCGGTGCCTGCGCCGGCCTTGCCGGTGCTTATCTGCCGCTCGCCTATACACCGTTCTTCGTTCCAGGCATGACCGCCGGCCGCGGCTGGATCGCGCTGGCGCTGGTGGTGTTCTCGTCCTGGCGGCCCGGCCGGCTCGTGGTCGGCGCCTATCTGTTCGGTGCGGTGACGATCCTGCAATTGCATGCGCAAGGCTGGGGCGTCGGCATTCCCTCGCAATTCATGTCGGCACTGCCTTATCTCGCGACCGTCCTTGTGCTCGTCCTGCTCTCCCGCGCACGCAGCGGCGGCTCGACCGCGCCGGCCGCACTCGGCACGGTGTTCGTGCCTGATCGTTGAATTATTCTCCGCGGCGTGCGCGACGGGGCGCGTGTTGCGGATCGTGGCTTGCCCCTGATGTTGGAGATCGATGATGAGGAAATCACTTCTTGCGCTGACTGCCGGGCTCTTGCTTGCCGGGAACATCAGTGCAGCCTCCGCCGCCGACAAGCTGAAGGTCGGCTTCGTCTATGTGGGTCCGATCGGAGACCTCGGCTGGACCTATCAGCACGACCTCGGTCGTCAGGCGCTGGTGAAGGAACTTGGCGACAAGATCGAGACCACCTACCTCGAGAACGTGCCCGAAGGCCCCGACGCCGAGCGCTCGATCGAGCAGCTGGTCCGCGCCGGCAACAAGCTGATCTTCACGACGTCCTTCGGCTACATGGACTCGACGCTGAAGGTCGCCAAGAAATATCCGAACGTGCATTTCGAGCACGCCACCGGTTACAAGCGCAACCCGAACATGTCGACCTATTCGGCGAAATGGTATCAGGGCCGCTACATTCAAGGTCTGATCGCAGCGAAGATGTCGAAGTCGGGCGTGGTCGGCTACATCGGCTCGTTCCCGATTCCGGAGGTCGTCTCGGGCATCAACGCGACGATGCTGGCGGCGCAGACCATCAACCCGGACATCAAGGTCAAGATCATCTGGGCCAACACCTGGTTCGACCCCGGCAAGGAAGCCGACGCCGCCAAGGCGCTGATCGACCAGGGCGCCGACGTCATCATGCAGCACACGGATTCGCCCGCCGCCATGCAGATCGCCAGCGAACGCGGCAAGCTCGCCTTCGGCCAGGATTCCGAGATGATCAAGTTCGGGCCCAAGACCCAGCTCACCTCGATCCTGGATACCTGGGGCCCCTACTACATCGAGCGCGTCAAGGCCGAGCTCGCCGGAACCTGGAAGTCCGAAAACACCTGGGGCGGCCTCGACAGCCACATGTTCGCGATGGCGCCCTACACCAACATGCCGGACGATGTGAAAAAGATGGCCGAGGATGCCCAGGCCGCGATCACTGCGGGCAAGCTGCATCCGTTCAAATGCCCGATCGTTGGGCAGGACGGCAAGCCGGTCGAGTGCAAGGGCGGCGATCACCTCGACGACGGCCAGATCCTTGGCATGAATTTCTACGTGAAAGGCATCGACGACAAGCTGCCGGGCAAGTAGCACGCTTCTTGCATTCTCCAATTCACCTGCTCCTCCCGGAGGAGGTTCGGAGGGGGTGGCCAGAAGCACCCGGCACTTGTGGCTGCCCCCTCTTTCCATCTTGCCCGGCTTATCCCGCCCGCATGGCCCGCGCCGCGGAACCGTGGCGGCAGATGAGGTCTGCCACGTCCAGGCCCGGAATCGCGCCGTCGATCACCGTCCATTTTCCGGCCACCATCACCCGGTCGGCCCGATGCGCCCCGCACAGCACCAAGGCAGCCAGCGGATCGCCATGGCCGGAAAAGCGCAGCTCGTCGAGCCTGAACAGAGCGAGATCGGCGGCCTTGCCGACGGCGATCGCGCCGAGTTCCGGCCGGCCGACACAGGCCGCCGAGCCCTTGGTGACCCAGCGCAGCGCATCCATGTGGCTGACTTTCGCTACCCCGTAGCGCGCCCGTTGCAGCAGGAAAGCGGCGCGTACCTCCTGCATCAGGTTTGAGCCGTCGTTCGACGCCGAGCCGTCGACGCCGATCCCGATCCCGACGCCGGCCTCCTCCATCTCGCAGACGGGACAGCAGCCGGACGCCAGCAGCTGGTTGCTGCAGGCGCAATGGCTGATGGTCGTCTTCGCCTGGCCGAGCCGCTTGATCTCATCGGCGTTGAAGAAGATTCCGTGGGCGAGCCAGGTCCGCGCATTGAGCCAGCCGCATTGCTCGAGATAGTCGAGCGGGCGGCAACCATACATCTGCTGGCAGAATTTGTTCTCGTCCTCGGTCTCGGCGAGGTGGGTGTGCAGGCGCACGTCGAGCTTGCCGGCGAGATCGGCGGTCGCGCGCATCAGCGAGGTCGTCACCGAGAACGGCGAGCACGGTGCGAGCGCGATCTGCACCATCGCATCCGCGCCGCGCTGGTGATGCTTGGCGACCACGCGCGCACTGTCGGCGAGGATCGTATCCTCGTCCTGCACGACGCTGTCAGGCGGCAGGCCGCCGTCGCGCTGCGACAGGTTCATTGAGCCCCGGGTCAGCAGCACCCGCACACCCAGTCGCTGTGCCACTGCCACCTCGATGTCGACGGCGTCCTCGAGCCCTGCCGGGAAAACATAGTGGTGATCGGTCGTGGTGGTGCAGCCGGAGAGCAGCAGCTCGGACATCGCCACCGTGACGCCGAACTCGAGCGCCTCAGGCGTCAGCCTCGCCCAGACCGGATAGAGCGCCTGGAGCCAGGGAAACAGCTGCCGGTCCATTGCAGCCGGCAGCGCCCGCGTCAGCGTCTGGTAGAAATGATGATGGGTATTGATCAGGCCCGGCAGCACGACATGCTCGGCTGCATCGAACAGCGCGACATCCGCGGTTGCAGGCGCACCGCCGGCCGGCACCAGCTCGACGATCAGGCCGTCCTTCACCACGATGCCGCGTTCGGCACCATCGGCAAGGATAGCGAGGGGATCTCTGATCCAGATCGGCTTCGCATCGCTCATGATCCTGCTTCTCCACACACCGAATGACGACCAGCCTGCAAGGGGAACGCCAGCCCGAACACGGTATTGCTACGACTTGTTTGTTGCGGCTTGGCTCCGGTCTTGCAAGACTCGTCTCCACGATTCACCCTGGGCGGAAGCGCTGGCGCAGCCATGGATTTGAATACCATCACGACGGTGGCCCGCCCGCAAACGCGCGCGCAACTGCCTGCCTGGACGACAGGTGATGCCTGGCTTGCAGGGGGCACCTGGCTGTACTCGGAGCCGCAGGTCCACCTGAGGCGACTGATCGATCTCACCGATCTGAGATGGCCGGCGCTGACGATCACGGACAGCCATCTCTCCATTGCCGCCACCTGCACGGTTGCACAGCTGGACGGTCTATCCTGCCCGCCCGACTGGCTCGCAGCGCCATTGATCGGCCAGTGTTGCCGGGCCTTCCTCGCCTCCTTCAAGATCTGGAAGACAGCCACGATCGGCGGCAATCTCTGCATGTCGCTGCCGGCGGGGCCGATGATCTCGCTCACATCGGCGCTCGACGGCGTCTGCACCATCTGGAAGGCCGGGGGCGGCGAGCAGAACATTCCCGTCGTCGATTTCGTCACCGGCAACCAGAGCAACCGTCTCATGCCCGGCGACCTGCTGCGCCAGATCGATATCCCGATTGCGGCGTTGCGCCGCCGCGCGGCCTTTCGCCAGATTTCGCTAGCCCCCGTCGGCCGCTCGGCAGCGCTTCTGATCGGCAGCCTCGATCCGGATGGCAGACTGACCCTGACGATCACAGCATCGACGGTTCGGCCGGTGCAACTCTTCTTTGCCAAGGCGCCGGACGCCGCCGCGCTCCGCGCCGCCGTCTCGGAAGGCGTCACCGAGGAGTTGTACAACACCGACATCCACGGCAAGCCGCTCTGGCGCAAGCACATGACACTGCGGCTCGCCGAGGAAATTCGCGGTGAACTCCTGGGAGCAACGCGGCCATGAGCTTCGAGGTCAACGGCAAGGCATTTTCTCAGGAGCCGCGCGCCGGCCAGTGCCTGCGCACGTTCCTGCGCGAGCTCGGCCATTACGGCGTCAAAAAGGGCTGCGATGCCGGCGATTGCGGGGCCTGCACCGTGCTGCTCGACGGGGAGCCGGTGCACAGCTGCCTGATCCCGGCGTTCCGCGCCGAGGGACGCGCCGTCACCACGATTGAAGGTCTTGGCGGAGATGACGGCACGCATCCCATGCAGCAGGCCTTCCTCGATGCGCAGGGCTTTCAATGCGGCTTCTGCACCGCCGGCATGATCCTGACCTGTGCCTCGCTGAACCAGGCCCAGCGGACCGATCTCGGCGCAGCGCTGAAGGGCAATATCTGCCGCTGCACCGGTTATCGTTCGATCGAGGATGCGATCCTCGGCAAGACCAATGTCGAGGCGAGCATCGAGGCCGGCGCCGCGTTCGGCCGTAGCCTGCCGGCGCCGGCGGGCCCCGACATCGTGCGCGGCAAGGCGCGCTACACCTTCGATACCGCCATCGACGGACTGCTGCACATCAAGCTGCTGCGTTCGCCGCATGCTCACGCCAGGATCCTCACGATCGACAGGTCGGAAGCCCTTCGCGTCCCCGGCGTGCATGCCGTGCTGACGCATGAGGATGCGCCATCCGTGCTGATGTCGACCGCGCGGCACGAGAAGGACTGGATGGACCCCGAGGACACCCGAATCCTCGACGAGGTCGTGCGTTTCATCGGCCAAAGGGTTGCCGCCGTCGTCGCCGAGACCGAAGCCGCCGCCGAGGAGGCATGCCGCAGGCTGAACGTCAGCTACGAGATCCTGCCGGCGCTGAGCGATCCGGAGCAGGCGATGGATCCGGGGGCGCCTATCATTCATCCTGACCGCACCATTGCGAACCGCGTTGCGGACGCCCAGCGCAACCTCGTCGCGGAAACGCACGGCGAGTTCGGCGATGTCGCGGCCGCGCTCGCCACGTCCGCCGTGACCTACGAGGCCACTTTCCACAGTCACCGTGTACAGCATGCGGCACTGGAGACCCACGGCGGCCTCGCATGGCTCGATGACGCAGGCATGCTCAATGTCCGGACCTCGACCCAGGTCCCATTCCTGACCCGGCGCGCGCTGTCGGACATTTTCCAGCTTCCCATGGACAAGGTCCGCGTGTTCTGCGAACGCGTCGGAGGCGGCTTTGGCGGCAAGCAGGAGATGTTCGTCGAGGACATCCTGGCGCTCGCTGCGCTGAGGACCGGGCGGCCCGTGAAGCTGGAGCTCACCCGCGAGGAGCAGTTCATCGCGACCTCGACGCGGCATCCGATGCGGGTCCACATCAAGGCGGGCGCCGATGCCGACGGCAAGCTCACCGCGCTCCAGCTCGACGTGCTCTCCAATACCGGCGCCTACGGCAATCATGCCGGCCCCGTGATGTTCCACGCCCTGGCCGAGTCCATCAGCGTCTACAATTGCCCGAACAAGCGGGTGGACGGCGTCGCCGTCTATACCAACACCGTGCCGGCGGGCGCGTTTCGCGGCTATGGCCTGCCGCAGACACTGATCGCGGTGGAGGCCGCGATCGACGAGCTCGCGCGTCAGCTCGGCATCAGTCCGTACGAGATGCGCCGGCGCAATATCGTGAGGCCTGGCGATCCCATGCTGTCGCCGCCGCCGTCCGAATATCACGATGTGCTCTACGGCTCCTATGGGCTCGACCAGTGCCTCGACCTCGTCGAGCGCGCGATGCAGGCCGATGGCCCGCAGCCGGACCTGTCGCCGGAATGGCTGATCGGTGACGGCATCGCGCTGGCCATGATCGATACGGTGCCGCCGGCTGGCCACATCGCCGACGCGACGATCGCGCTCAACGACGACGGCGGCTTCGACCTCACCGTCGGCACGGCCGAGTTCGGCAACGGCACCAGCACCGTGCACCTCCAGATCGCCGCGACGACGCTCGCGACCACGGTCGAGCGGATCCACCTTCGCCAGTCCGACACCGCCCATGGCGGCCACGACACCGGCGCCTATGGCAGCGCCGGCACCTTCGTCGCGGGCAAGGCGACGCATGCGGCGGCGATGCAGCTTGCGACCGAGCTGCGGGCGGCCGCAGCCGGCGCGTGGCTGTGCGACGTGGATACTTGCGTGCTCGATGGGGATGCCGTCGTCAGCGGCGTACGGCGCATGCCCTATACGGAACTTGCAAAGCTCGCGCACGACCGCGGACGGCCGTTCACAGGCAGCGGCAATTCCACCGGCACGCCGCGTTCGGTCGGCTTCAACGTGCAGGGTTTTCGTGTCGCCGTGAACAAGGCCACCGGAGAGCTCAGGATTCTCAGGAGCGTGCACGCGGCGGACGCGGGCGTCGTCGCCAATCCCGCGCAATGCCGCGGTCAGGTCGAAGGCGGCGTGGCGCAGGCGCTCGGCGCTGCGCTCTACGAGGAGATGGTGATCGATGCGAATGGCCGCGTCATCAACCCGAAATTTCGCGACTACCACCTGCCCTCCTTCGCCGATGTTCCGCGCACGGAGGTGCACTTCGCCGAGACGTCCGACACGATCGGACCGCTGGGCGCAAAGTCGATGAGCGAGAGCCCGTACAATCCGGTCGCCGCTGCACTCGGCAACGCAATTGCGGATGCCACCGGCATTCGCTTCACCGCACCGCCCTTCAAACCGGATCGGCTGTTTCCGGCGCTGCACGAGAAGTTCGGCGACTAGAGTGGGTTTCACCTCTCCCGTAGGGAGAGGTCGGAGCGCATCGAAGATGCGATCCGGGTGAGGGGTTTAGGTCTCACCGAGCGCCGCAGCCCCTCACCCGGATTGCTGCGCAATCCGACCTCTCCCCGTCTGGGAGAGGTGAACCAGCCCGCCCGACCTACGTGCTTTAGCTGCCGCGATAGGTCGAATAGCTCCAGGGCGTGACCAGCAGCGGCACGTGGTAATGGCTTTCCGGCTCGCTGATCGCAAAGCGCAGCGGGATCTCGTCGAGAAACGGCGGATCGGACAGCGGCACATTGCGCTCCGCGTAGTATTGGGCAACGCGGAATCTGAGCTCGTAGCGGCCGATCGGCAGCGGGCGACCGCCGATCAGAGGCTGGTCGGTGCGCCCGTCGGCATTGGTCACCGCGCGCGCGATGACGCGGCTCTCGCCAAGGCTCGCGAGCTCCACGAGCTCGATCGGGACGCCCGGCGCAGGCTTGCCAATGTGATTGTCCAGCACATGGGTCGAGAGCCGGCCGTGCACCTTCAGCCTGTCATCGGCAATGACGAGCTGATCCAGCCGCAGCGCGGAGATGCGGCCAATTTCCTCGATCGCACGTCGCGTCTCGGTCTTGGCGATATTGAGCAGTCGCGTCTCGAAGTCGCGCAGCACGGAATCCCTGGTGTGTCTGCGCACGCAGACGATATAGGGAAAGCCGAACTTGTCGCGGTAGGCGTTGTTGGCGCGCTCGAACGCCGCGTATTCGGCCTCCGACAGGCGGTCGAGCCCGGCGCTGTTCTGCTCGTCGGTCGATTCCGCGGTGAGACCGGCGGCGCGCTGCGTCTTGTCGGCGAGATCGGGATGCGCCCGGATCAGCGCCAGCTGCACGTCAGGCTCGGCACTCTGGATCGCCGCCATCAGCGCGGCGTGCAGCTCATTGATGCCGGCGAACGGCCGCTTTACCGCGAGCTGCTCGGCGATCCACGGCGAATATTCGACGACGTTGGCGAGCGCGGCGACGAAGTCGGCCCTGCTTGCGGCGTTGAGGTCGGCGAGCGAGATCTGCGACATCATCTCACCCGATCTCGAATGCGTTGACGGCAAGATGGGCATGCTTCTCGTGCCAGTGCTGCGCGATCTGCAGCCGCGTCGGCACCCAGACGCGCTCGTGCTTGCCGATATGGTCGAGGAAGCGGATCAGCCCCGCCGCGCGGCCGGGCCGGCCGACGAGGCGGCAATGCAGGCCGACCGACATCATCTTCGGCGCGGTTTCGCCTTCCGCGTAGAGCACGTCGAAGGCGTCCTTGAGATAGGTGTAGAACTGCTCGCCTTCCGCGAACCCTTGCGGGTTGATGAAGCGCATGTCGTTGGCGTCCAACGTATAGGGAATGATGAGCTGCTTGCCGCCCGGACCCTTCACCCAATAGGGCAGATCGTCGGCATAGGAGTCGCAGAGATAGAGGAAGCCGCCCTCCTCCATCAACAGACGGTTGGTGTTGATGGAGGAGCGCCCGGTGTACCAGCCGAGCGGACGCGAGCCGGTCGCCTCGGTATGCACGCGGATGGACTCGGCGATCTCGGCGCGCTCCTGCGCCTCCGTCATGTCCTTGTGCTCGATCCATTTCAGGCTGTGGCTGGCGATATCCCAGCCCGCCTCCTTCATCGCCGCGACGATTTCCGGATTGCGCTTGAGCGCGGTGGCGACGCCGAACACTGTGGTCGGCCAGTTGCGCGCGGTGAACATCCGCCACAGCCGCCAGAAGCCGGCGCGCGAACCGTATTCGAACATGGATTCGATATTGGCGTGGCGCTGGCCGGGCCAGGGCTGCGCCCCGAGCACGTCGGATAGGAAGGCTTCCGAGGCGCGGTCGCCGTGCAGGATGTTGTTCTCGCCGCCTTCCTCGAAATTGACGACGAACTGCACCGCGACCCGCGCGTCACCGGGCCATTGCGGATGCGGTGGGTTGCGGCCGTAGCCACGGAGATCGCGCGGGTAGCGGGGCTCGGTCACTCAGACTTCCTCGAAGCGGATCGGCAGGGCGCCCTTCCACAGCACGCTCTTGCCCAGTGTCGCCAGATTCTCCAGGCCCGAGGTCAGCGTGATGAAATGGTTGCCGGCGAGCTGGCCCATCTTGCTCGCGAAATGCACGCCGCCATAGGCGAGCAGGATCTCGGTCTCGCTGATGCCGCCCGGGTAAAGGATGATCTGGCCGGGCGCGGGATAGCTGGTGTGGTTCTCGTAGCCGACACCGAAATCGAGGTCGCCGAGCGGCATCCACACGCCCTCACCGCTCCAGCGCACATGGATGATGTGGCTTTCGAACGGCAGTGCTTTGCGGAACGCGGCGACGGTCTTCGGCGCCAATTGCTCCTCGAAGCGGGCATCGAAGGTGAAATCGCCGGCGCTGATAACGAGTTTGCTCATCTCATCTCTCTGGATCGGGGCCGGTGGCCCCACGGATAACGCTCAAGCAAAGAGCATTCCCGACAGTTTCACGCAAGTGGTGGAGTGAAGCCCGGCAGCACCGGGACCAGAAGATGTCTCGACACCCTCGTCGCCTGAAACCTCAACCGGTTCATTGAACCGGATTGTGGCGGGCAAGTCCACCGGCGCCGCTGGCGGAATTGCCGAATAATTGGCCGCGCCCCAGGGGCCACACGGCACGATGCCGCAACATGGGCCCCGGCTCAGCAGCGCACCGTCGAAGGGACGCTGCGCCGCGTCCGGGGCAAGACAGCTGAGTATGGCGCAGGCTCTGTCGACGTCGTCATTGCGGAAAATGAGGCGACGATGCCATTCTTCCAACATGCATCTTGAAGCACAGACACGCCTTCGCATTCTCGCAGCACATTCCGCCCGAGTTTTGCTTCGTCGCTCACCCTCTCGAGCCAAGAGGGCGCAGGGAAGACCGGGTGCTGACCTCGCACCCGCGGTCCGCTGCGCGAAAATGTAGCGCGAAGAGACCGCACAGCAGCATACAGGTGGTGCCAATCACTCGGCCTTCCCTGCGCGATGGTCGGACGGCTTATGCCGCGCTCTCCGGGAGCCGAGTTCGTTCTGGCCTCCCTCATTCCTGCGAAATTCACCGACCTCCGCGCCGGTTGACGCGATTGCCGCCTCCGCAAGAGCTTGACCGTAGCAACGACGGCCAGGACCACACGGTTTTGCCGTACGCACGGCCCGCCATTTCGCCGCAGTTTTCCCGGCCCTGTCGACGGAGCCGGAAACTTACTGACGAGACGAAGCCTAGCAGCGCCGCTCGTCCGCACGCAGCTTCGGGCTCACGGAGAGCAATCCGCCCTGCCCTTCACCTCTCGTGCACGACGCTGCCGCGTCCACCGCAAGCCCGGCTCGCGACAATGACGACCACATGATCGCCCCTCAAGGATGAGCCGGGATGGGCGACACATACGACAAATCCGAATTTCGGTAAAGTGGAATATTTTCACGGAGCCGGATTGACAGACGGCGACACAGCAAGGTGCCGTAGCCCGGATGAGCGGAGCGACATCCGGGTTTTCACAAGCACGGTCCCGGGTATCGCTGCGCTCACCCGGGCTACAAGGGTACCGATACATCAAAGAGGGCCGCACGAAGCGCCGCCCTCTTCTGGGCAACTCAATCCGTCAGCTGGCCTGCTCAATACGGCGCGTAACCATAGCCCGGACCGTAATAATTGGGACCGCCGCCGTAGTAACCCGGACCGCCATAATAGCCCGGGCCGCCATAGTAAGGACGCGGGCCATAATAGTAGCGGTTCTCGTAGTACTCGCGGCGGCGGCTCTCGGCGATCGCGCCTCCGATCAGACCTGCCGCCATACCCATGAAGGCGAGACCTGCGGCGTTCGGCCCGCCTCGGCGGTAATGGCGACGCCGGGCTGCGCTGAAATCAGTGACGTCGGACGCGGCCTGGCCGGCAACGGCCGCCTTGACAGCCGCCTTGGCGACCGGTGTCCCGGCCGAGGCGGCCGTGGACGGGGATGCGGAGGCCGCAATCAGGGCGAGGCTTGCGAACGCGGCCACGACCGTGTTGCGGCCAGCTGCGGAAATCATCGGTCCAATACTCATTTCGACCTTCCTCTGTTCTCGCCTCTGTTCTCGCCAAAAAGACATAAGCAAACCTCCTATAACGCGCAAACCATTGAAGTAGTTTCATGATCGCGGCGATCTGCCACGCTTTGAACGATTGTAAACCGAACGATCAGGTCCAGCTTGAACCATCCAACCTGAGCGGTTAATGAACAGCCGCACCGTTTCTCGGTCGCCGTAAGCGTTTCACGTGAACCAACGCATCAACCGACGCCGTCGGGATCGATGCATTTTCAAGGTTCAACGTGATCGACGCGTCCTTTTCCTCGAAAGAAGTTCAGATGATTGCGGTTCGCAAACTGCCGGCGCGCTATGCGCCGATCGTCATGCCATTCGTGCTGTCCATCCTCATGACCGCGGTGGTCTCGGTCATATCGACGCTGCGAAGCCTCGGCGCAACACCGGCGTTCCTGGCGACCTGGCCAGGCGCCTGGGCGCTGTCCTGGTTCGTGGCGTTTCCGACGCTGCTCATGGTCCTGCCACTGGTCCGCCGGATCGTCGCCTGCCTCGTCGCTGCGCCACCCGGCCGATAGCCGATCCTTACGAGAGCGCCCCAAGCACGCCCCTCGTCGCCTTGTCGATCTCCTCGACATAGCGGCGGCGGGCGAAGCTCTCGGTGAGGAAGCCGACCACCTTGCGGCTGTCGGTGGAATCTACCACCGCCAGCATCTCGGCCTCGGCCTCGTCGAACACCGCCATCGCCGATTTCACGTTCATTTCCGGGATCAGCACGATGTCGATCAGGCGGGCGAGCTCGATCACCTGAATGTCGTCGGCGATGCTGTCGAGATCGTTGGAGAACAGGTCGGGCAGCATGACCAGCCCGACATATTCGTCCGCATTGTTGACGATCACGATTCCGGGCCGCGAGCCCAGCGCGAACTCGCGGCGGACCGCGGCGATCGTCGTGGTCGACGGCACCTTGCCGACGTCGGAGCGCATCAGCCGCTCGACCGTGAGGTTGCGCAGCCAGCCGACGTCGTTGGCGCTGCGGATGGTCTCGCCGCGCAGATGCAGCCGCCAGGTCGAGAAGGAGTGCCCGAACATGAAGCGGACGCAGATCGAGGTGACGATGCAGCCGGCGAGCACCACGGCGGTGACGTCGACATTGCGGGTCATCTCGAGCACGAGGAACGACATCGTCAGGGGACCGCCGACGATGGCGACACCGAGCGTCGCCATTCCCGTCAGCATCGCCACCAGCGGATCGATCGCGAAGTTCGGGCTGATCAGGAGCAGCACCGCGGCAAAGAACTTTCCGATCAGGCTGCCGACGAACAGCGAGGCGAAGAACAGGCCACCGCGAAAACCCGAGGCGAGCGAGATCAGGCAGGCCGTTACCTTCAAGGCGATGACCAGCGCGATCAGGCCGATCGTCATCTCGTGAAAGAGATCGAGCACCATGGCACCGTGGCCGGCCGCCAGCACCTGCGGCGTGATGATCGCGAAGCCGCCGACGATGAGGCCGCCGATCACCGGACGCAGCCAGACCGGCATCCAGGCGAACAGGCGCTCGAACATCGGCGAGGAGCGCATCACGGCGATGCCGACGCCGCTGGTGATGAGGGCGAGCACGATCAGGGCCAGGTACTGCTCGACGCCGACGGCGCTGACCTTGGGGATCTCCAGCGAATAGGGTGCACCACCCAGCCATTGCGCGGTCAGGGCGCCCGCCAGCGAGGCCGCCAGGATCGGCGCGGCGCTGCCGACCGAATAGACGCCGACGATCAGCTCGCAGGCGTAGAAGGCGCCGGTGATCGGCGCGCCGAATGCCGCCGCGATCGCGGCCGCCGCGCCGCAACCGACCATCAGACGCAGATCGTTGCGGCGAAGATTGAAGAACTTGCCGAGCAGCGAAGCGATTCCCGAACCGATCTGGGTATAGCCGGCCTCGAGGCCGACCGAGGCGCCGCAGCCGTTGGAGATCAGCGTCTGGCTCGACACCACCACGCTGTCGCGCATCGACAGATTGCCGCCGCGTAGCGCATTGGCCTCGATCGGGTCCACCGCGTTCGAGATCTTCATGCGCCGCCGCGACCATTCCATGATGCCGAGCGAGAGCCCTCCGAGCGCAGGTGCGATCAGCGCCGCCCACGGGCTGACGCTCTCGTGAGCCGACAGGTGAACATCAATGGGAATGCCGTAGATCACCACATGCGCGAGCTGGGCAATCTGGGCCATCAGCGTCACGACCGAACCCGCGAGCGTGCCGATCACGAGCGCGAGCGGGATCAGGTAGAACTCGTTGCTGCGCAGCAGGGCGCGCAGCCGAACCATGGTGCGGTTCGTCCCCTTGCGATCGACGAGATGCCTGATCCGCACGAACACCCTCTGCCCGCCCCTACCCTTCCGCCAGTCCGTAGCCGGCCATGCGCCGGCGGACCCGCTCGATCTCGTCGCTGGAGAGCAGCGGCGGCCGTCCGATCTGGAGGCAGCCGTGATATTGCCGCGCCAGCGTCTCGACCTCGACGGCGAGCCACATCGCCTTGTCCAGCGTCTTGCCGATCGCGATCATGCCGTGGTGGTCGAGCAGGCAGGCAAGCCGGCCTTCCAGCGCCCGCACCGCATGTTCGGACAGCTCCGTCGTTCCGAACGTCGCATAGGGCGCGCAGCGGATGCTGTCGCCGCCGGCCGCCGCGATCATGTAGTGCACGGGCGGAATCTCCATGCCCATGATCGCCAGGATGGTGCAATAGGTCGGATGGGCGTGCACCACGGCATTGACGTCGGGCCGCGACTTCAGGATGTCGCGATGGAAGCGCCACTCGCTGGACGGTTTCTGCTCGGGCGCGTGTGTGCCGTCCATGGCCATGAAGACGATCTGGTCCGGCGACATGGCATCATAGGGCACGCTGGTCGGCGTGACCAGGAGCCCGTCCGCATGCCGGACACTGATATTGCCCGAGGTGCCCTGGTTGATGCCGAGCGCGTTCATGCGCCGGCAGGCGTCGATAATGGCCTGTCTCTTGGCGAGTTCGTCCGCTCTCATCGACATTGCGATTTCCTGACGAAGGGCTTGTCAGACCGGAAGTACGTCAAAGCAATACGGCAGCGCAAGCGAAAGAGTCCCGGATCCTCTCCGTCTCGGCGACGTGGCGAAATGGCAGCGGAGTTCTGCCGAATCCGGTGACTTCACCGCCCGGGGCAGCGAGCCCAAGGGTGTGCCGGTCCGGCCACCGCTTGCGGATCTGGTCTGACGCCGCAGGCGCATGGAACGAGGTTTCGACAGCCGACTTAGCTCAGCATGACCGCAACGGAGATCGGTGGAGACCAATCATGAGTGACAGCGGAGTTGGCATGCTCTTGGGCCACGCCTCGGCTCAGATGCTTTGGCTCTGGTTCATCGGCGCGTTCGTGCTCGGCGGGGCCCTCGTTTACGGGGTGATGAAAGCCGGCCACCTGCGCCGCAGCGAGCGGGCACGCCTCGATCGCGCGACGGAAGAGCGGCAGCGCCAGGAAGACCCGTACAAGCGCCCGACCTGAGCGATCCGCGAACGCGGGTTGCAGTTTGGAACTTTCGTTCTCCCAAGGTTTTGATCGCCCGAGGATTGAGGAAGGCGACGCCTTCCCGTGTCACCTCAAGAGGAGGACGTATGGCTAAACGAGCAAAGAAGCGCGCGACCAGGAAGACAGCGGCGCGGCGACCGCGTCAGGCCCCGAAGATGCTCAGCGACCTGTTTCTGGAGACGCTGAAGGACATCTATTTCGCCGAGAACAAGATCATCAAGACCTTGCCCAAGATGGCGAAGGCAGCGCAGTCGAAAGAGCTGACCGCCGCCTTCAACAAGCACCTGCGCGAGACCCAGGGCCAGGTCAAGCGGCTGGACCAGATCTTCAGGATGCTGGGCAAGCCAGCACGCGGCAAGCCCTGCGAGGCCATCAACGGCATTACCGACGAGGGTGCCGAGATCATGAAGGAGTTCAAGGGCGCGCCGGCGCTCGATGCGGGGCTGCTCGCGGCCGCCCAGGCTGTCGAGCACTACGAGATCTCCCGCTATGGCACGCTCCGCACCTGGGCCGAGGAGCTCGGCATGCAGGACGCGGCAAGGCTGCTCCAGGAGACGCTGGACGAGGAAGAGGCGACCGATCACACCCTGACGGAGCTCGCCACCTCCGTGATCAACCTGGAAGCGGAAGAAGAGTACCGCGCCGCGGCCTGACCCGCACCGGCCAATGACGAAACGCCGCGGCCCTTGCCGCGGCGTTTTCTCGTTCGACGCTTTCTTGTTCGATGGCATGACGGCGCATGGCACACCGGCGCCAACGCACTGGATTTCCCGGGAACCAGCCCCATATGCAGGCTTTCCCACCCCCGAGCCCGCATCATGCAACCCAAAAATCCCCTCGACTGGATGCTGTCCGAAGCGCTGGATTCGCTGACCCGCGCCGACCGGCTGCGCCAGCAGTTCGGCCGCCAGGAAGCCTGCTGGGAGCCGCCGATCGACGTGCTCGAAACCGAGCGCGAGCTCCTGATCCTGGTGGCGCTTCCCGGCGTCAATCCGGACAATGTCGAGACGGTCATCCATGACGGCGTTCTCGTCATCTCCGGCCAGCGCACCCTTCCGCCGGAGCTTCGCAACGCCCGCATCCATCGGCTCGAGCTGCCACAGGGGCGTTTTGAGCGCCGCATTGCATTGCCCCTTGGCCGCTACGCCATCAGCCGCTTCGTAATGGACGGCTGTGTCGCGCTGCGCCTCGCCAAATCCTGAGGTCGATCATGGCCAACGAACAGATGAACAACGAACAGACCAACAACGACGTGAAGATCCCCGAAGACGCGCTGATCATCATCCCCGTGCGCGAGATGGTGCTGTTTCCCGGCGCCATCGCGCCGATCACGATCGGCCGGGCGAAGTCCATTGCCGCCGCGCAGCAGGCGCTGCGCGAGCAGCGGCCGATCGGCATCGTCCTGCAACGCAGCCCCGAGACCAATGACCCCGGGCCGGACGACCTCTACAGGGTCGCAACCATCGCCAACATCGTGCGCTACATCACCGCGCCCGACGGCACCAACCACATCGTCTGCCAGGGCGTGCAGCGCGCGCGCATCCTCGACTTCCTGCCGGGGACACCGTTCCCGGCCGCCCGCTTCCAGCAGATCCCCGAGCCGACCACGACCTCACCCGAGATCGAGGCGCGCGCGCTGAACCTGCAGCGCCTGGCGATCGAGGCGATCGAGCTGCTGCCGCAGGCGCCGCCGGAGCTGGCTGCGGTCTTCCAGGGCACCAGCGCGCCCGGCGCGCTGGCGGATCTGGCGACCTCCTTCATGGACATCAAGCCGCAGGACAAGCAGGAGGTGCTGGAGACCATCGACCTCGCTCTCCGCGTGGAGAAGGTGTCGAAGCACCTGGCCGAGCGGCTGGAGGTGCTGCGCATCAGCAAGGAGATCGGCCAGCAGACCAAGGCCTCCTTCGACGAGCGGCAGCGCGAGGCGATCCTGCGCGAGCAGATGGCAACCATCCAGCGCCAGCTCGGCGAAGGCGACGGCAAGGCGGCCGAGGTCACCGAGCTGACGGCGGCGATCGCCAAGGCCAACATGCCCCCGGAGGCGGAGGCGCACGCCAAGAAGGAGCTGCGCCGCTACGAGCGCATGCCGGAAGCCGCCGGCGAAGCCGGCATGGTCCGCACCTATCTCGACTGGCTGATCGAGCTGCCCTGGGCGCTGCCCGCGGAGAAGCCGATCGACATCAAGGAGGCGCGCCGCATCCTCGATGCGGATCATTTCGGCCTGGAGAAGATCAAGAGCCGGATCATCGAATATCTGGCGGTGCGCAAGCTCGCCCCGCAGGGCAAGGCGCCGATCCTGTGCTTCGTCGGCCCGCCCGGCGTCGGCAAGACTTCGCTCGGTCAATCCATCGCACGCGCGATGGATCGCCCCTTCGTGCGCGTCAGCCTGGGCGGCGTGCATGACGAGGCCGAGATCCGCGGTCACCGGCGCACCTATATCGGCGCGCTGCCCGGCAACATCATCCAGGGCATCAAGAAGGCAGGCAGCCGGAACTGCGTCATGATGCTGGACGAGATCGACAAGATGGGCCGTGGCGTGCAGGGCGACCCTTCCGCCGCCATGCTTGAGGTGCTCGACCCCGAGCAGAACGGGACGTTCCGGGACAATTACCTCGGCGTGCCCTTCGACCTGTCGCGCGTGGTGTTCATCGCGACCGCCAACATGCTGGACCAGATCCCGGGTCCGCTGCTGGACCGCATGGAGCTGATCAGCCTTGCCGGCTACACCGAGGACGAGAAGCTCGAGATCGCGCAGCGCTATCTGGTGCGGCGGCAGCTTGAGGCCAATGGCCTCTCGGCCGAGCAGGCCGAGATCGAGCCGGAGGCGCTGAAGCTGGTGGTCAAGGGCTATACCCGCGAGGCCGGCGTGCGCAACCTCGAGCGCGAGATCGGCAAGCTGTTCCGCCACGCGGCGGTGCAGGTCGCCGAAGGCACGGCCACGAAGGTCGTGATCGCGCCGAAGGACATCGCCACCGTGCTCGGCCAGCCGCGCTTCGAAGGCGAGATCGCCCAGCGCACCAGCGTTCCCGGCGTGGCCACCGGCCTTGCCTGGACGCCGGTCGGCGGCGACATCCTGTTCATCGAGGCATCAAAGGTGCCCGGCAAGGGCGGCATGATCCTGACCGGTCAGCTCGGCGACGTCATGCGCGAGAGCGTGCAGGCTGCGATGACGCTGGTAAAGAGCCGTGCCGCGCAGCTCGGCATCGATCCGCAAGCGTTCGAGAAGAGCGACATCCACGTTCACGTGCCCGCTGGAGCAACCCCGAAGGACGGGCCGAGCGCCGGCGTTGCGATGTTCACGGCGCTGACGTCCCTGCTCACCAACCGCACCGTGCGCAGCGACACCGCCATGACCGGCGAGATCTCGCTGCGCGGCCTGGTGCTGCCGGTCGGCGGCATCAAGGAGAAGGTGGTGGCTGCGGCCGCCGCCGGATTGAAGCGGGTGATGCTGCCCGCGCGCAACAAGCGGGACTATGACGACATCCCGAAGAGCGCGCGGGACAACCTCGAGTTCATCTGGCTGGAGCGCGTCGACGAGGCCATCGCCGCGGCGCTCGAGCCGACCGAGGTCAAGGTCGAAGCGGCGGAGTGAATGCGATGAAGAAACTGCTGGAGAAAGCGAAGAGATCGCGGAAGACGCAGCGGCTGCGCCAGTTGCTCGATCGCGCGATCGACCGGGTTCGCGATGCGCTTGCGGCGCCTGAGCCGCGGCTTCAGCCGGTCCCGGTCCGGGTGAAGCGCCGCAAGGGTTGAGCCCCTCCGTCTCAGGCCCTCACGGCTGCCCCAAACAAAAGGCCCCCTCTAACCCGAGGGGGCCTTTGCGTTGTTAGCCCACGGCGTCCTTGGCCGCCTTGACCGGGCGGGCGCGGACGATCTTGCGGGCCGGCTTGGCCTTGAACATCATCTCTTCACCCGTGAACGGGTTGGTGCCCTTGCGCGCCTTGGTCGCGGGCTTCTTGATGACCACGAACTTGGCGAAGCCCGGCACCAGGAACAGGCCGTTCTTCTTGAGCTCCTTGTGGCCGACGTCGGTCAGCGTCTCCATGACGTTCTTGACGTCGCGCTTGGAAAGCTCTGTGGCGGTCGCAATCTTTTCGATCAACTGCGATTTGGACATTTGGGTTGCCATCGTGTCTCCTCTGATTCGTGACGGCTGCATATTAGACCAACCGGCGAAGGCCTATAGCCTTCTGCACAGTTTTGTCGCGGTTTTACGGGCATTTTTGGCCCTCTGTGACAAAAAACCCTGCATTTTAGCCACTTCCAGTGCGGAAGGAGCCTTGAGCAGCGGATTTTGCCTTGTTTCAAAGGCCCGCACGACATCTTGCTAGAACTGATTCGCCGCTTTCGACAAGCGAAGACCGGCCTCTTTGTGAAAGGCCGGTCGTGTTTCACCCTGAAAAATAAGGGTCGGATCGCATGTCGCCGGTCTTCCGCCCCGCAAAAACAGGGAGAAAGTAAGGGGCGATCGGCTAGACGCGCTCGATGATGATGGCCGGCGCCATGCCGCCGGCCGCGCACATGGTGACGAGACCGCGCTTGAGATCGCGCCGCTCGAGCTCGTCGAGCACGGTGCCGATCAGGATCGAGCCGGTGGCACCGATCGGATGGCCGAGCGCGATCGAACCGCCATTGACGTTGACCTTGGCGCGGTCGAGCTTGAGGTCGCGGATATATTTTTCCGTCACCACCGCGAACGCCTCGTTGATCTCGAACAGGTCGATGTCGTCGATGGTGAGGCCCGCCTTCGCCAGCACCTTGCGCGTCGCCGGCACCGGGGCGTTCAGCATCAAGGTCGGCGAGTCCCCCATGTTGGCCATCGCGACCACGCGGGCGCGGGCTTTAAGGCCATGCGCCTTGGCGTAGGCGGGCGAAGCCAGAAGGATCGCGGCCGCGCCGTCGACGACGCCGGAGGAATTGCCGGCGTGATGCACGAAGTCGATGTTCAGATCGGGATATTTTTGCAGGATCAGGCCGCGATAGGTCGTGCCCTTGTCGTCGAGCGCGTAGTCCGCAATCGCGGGGAATGCCGGCTTCAGGCTGCCGAGGCCCTCCATCGTGGTCTGCGGACGCGGATACTCCTCGTGGTCGAGCGCGAGGCTGCCGTCCTCGCGGTGAACCGGCACGAGGCTCTTCTTGAAGTGGCCGTTGGCGATCGCATGCGCGGCGCGCTTCTGGCTCTCCAGCCCGAGCGCGTCGACATCCCTTCGCGTGATGCCTTCCATGGTCGCGATCGCATCGGCGCAGACGCCCTGATGCGACTGCGGATGCCGCGCGCGCAGACGGAGATTGCCGCCGTCCATCATCATCGGACCGCCGCCACGGCGTCCGTCCATCGACATCATCTCGCAGCCGCCGGCGATGACGAGGTCCTCAGTGCCGGCCATGATCGAGCTTGCGGCCATGTTGACGCTGGTGATGCCGGAGCCGCAGAAGCGGTCGAGCGTCACCGCGCTGGCGCGCACGTCGTAGCCGGCATCGAGCGCGGACATGCGGCCGAGATCGCCGCTTTGCGTTGCGACCTGCGCGCTGCAGCCCCAGACGATGTCGTCGACGTCGACCGTATCGATGCCGGTGCGATCGGCAAGCGCGCGCAGCACGGTTGCGCCCAGTTGCTGTGGATGAATGCCGGAGAGCGCTCCCTTGCCGGCCTTGCCGATGCCTCGTGGGGTCCGGCAGGCATCGATGATCAGTGCGTCGGGCATGGGCGTTGTCCTCTCGTTTATGGATGTTGAGGACAGTTCTGAATAACGGGGAGAGGAGAGTCAATCTGGACGGGCTTCTTCGCCTCTCCCCACGTGCGGGGAGAGGCCGGATTTTACGCGCAGCGGAAAATCCGGGTGAGGGGGAGCTTCAGCAAGGACGGTGACAGATGGACTCGCGGAGAGAGCCCCTCACCCCTGCCCTCTCCCCGTAAGAACGGGGAGAGGGAGAAGAGCTACACCCCTGCCGCGTTCTTCGCGATCACGTTGCGATAGAAGCTGGCGCTGAGTTTGGGCGTGCGAACCTGGGTGTCGAAATTGACGTGGTAGAGGCCGAAGCGCTTGTTCAGGCCATAGACCCACTCGAAATTGTCCATCAGGCTCCAGAGGAAATAGCCGCGCACCGGTACGCCCTCGCTGGTGGCGCGCTGGAGCTGGGCGAGATAGTTGCGCAAATACATGATGCGATCGGTGTCGTAGATCTTGCCGTCGGGCGTCACCGCATCGTCGCCGGATGCACCGTTCTCGCTGATATAGATCGCATCCGTCTTCCAGATCTTTGCCGCCAGCTTCGGCACCCAGTAGATCGTCTCGGGCCCCACGCGCAGCCAGTCCGAATTCATGTGCGGAAACGATTTCGGGATCGGCAGCGGCATGAAGCCCGCGCCCTGGTCGGAGGCCACGACGTAATTCTGTGGCGCGTAGATGTTGAGGCCGAGGAAGTCGACCGGCGAGGAGATGATCTTAAGCTCCGCATCGGTGAATTTCGGCGCGTTGGGCCCGGCGAATTTCAGGAAGGCGTCGGTATAGCGCCCCGTCATGATGACGTTGAGATAGCCGGCATTCATCTCACGCAGCGCGATCTCCGCTGCGCGAACGTTCTCCGGCGTGTCGATCGCGGGGGCGCAGGCATCGACGTTCTCGGCCGGCCCAACCCTGGTGCCGCGGCGGCCATGGGCGCGCACCGCCTGCACCGCGAGTCCGTGCGCCAGCGCGCTGTTGTGCCTGATCTGGTTGACATCGGCCTGCGGCAGCGTCAGGCCCGGCGCGTCGATGCCGATGCCGTAACCGAAATAGACGAAGCGGCCGCTCTCGTTCAGCGTGAACACGTTCCTGACCCGGTCGGTCAGACGCTCGGCGACATAGGCCGCGTAATCGCCGAAGATCTTGCAGGTTTCCGTCGAACGCCAGCCGCCAAAGCGGTCCTCGAGCGATTGGGGCAGGTCCCAATGATAGAGCGTCAGCCACGGCTCGATGCCGTTCTTCAGGAGCTCGTCGACGAGACGATTGTAGAAGTCGAGCCCCTTCGGGTTGGGCTTGCCGTCGCCGTCCGGAAACAGCCGCGGCCAGGCCACAGAGAAGCGATAGGCCCTGCAGCCGAGCTCCTTGATGAGCGCGATGTCCTCCTTGTAGCGGTGATAGTGCTCATTTGCGCGGTCGCCCGTGGTGCCGTCCTCGATCTTGCCGGGAACGCGCACGAACTTGTCCCAGATCGACGGCCCTCGCCCGTCCTCGTCGACCGCGCCTTCCACCTGGTAGGACGAGGTCGCCGTGCCCCAGACGAAGCCCGACGGAAAGCTGCTTCCACCGCGCGGCGGCCGTGCCGGCTTGGCTTCGGCTGCGTCGAGCGCGCCAGTCATCCCGGCTGCGGACAGCCCCGCGATCTTCGCGAGCTGGCGACGCGAGACCTTGTCCGTCATCGATGCTTCTCCGCTTCCGGTGGTTGCGGACGCACAATGGCGAGTCGCGGGCCGTTTGAAAAGCAAGCTTTGGCGAAGGCCGGATGCAGAAACTGGCGGCCTTGGCGCGACATATGGATGCGGGCGAGCCGACGCGGTGGCTTTCCGATCAGCGCGAGCGCTTCGGCAATTTTCGCAGCCTGTCGGGATTGAACGCCGGCACCTGCTCGGCTCGTTCGCGTGCGGGCGGCTGCTGTTCCGTCAGGATGAGTGTGCCATGAAGGATCATTCCCGGCACCTGTTGTGCCGTAGCGGTGTAGCTCGCGATCCTGCCGGGGCAGCGTCCCTCGATGTCCAGCGTGAGCTCATCCTCAACGCCAAAGACCGTCGAACGCCCATCTGTATGACGCTTCGTCGATACGGTCGCGGTGAAGCAGTCGCCATCGATCGTGCAGCAGCCGTGATACGTCATCAGGCTATCACGGCCCCAAATCTGGCCGTCTGCGACATGGACGATCCCGGTACCCTGGTCGAGCGGCGTCCTGTACCACGCCGCGTAGGTGCCGTCCTTCAGCATGGGAGCAGTCTCTCCTGATATTCCCACGCCGACCATTGGCACGATTTAATGCCAAGAAATCGTTAATGGCCGTGCCCGTGCCAACCCGGTCTTTCCTTGCGCAGCTCGGCCTCAAGCTCCTCGATGATGCTGTGAAGCAGATGCGCGGCAAGCGGGTCGGTGACTTCGCGCTCCAAATGCCGGTAACGCGCGATCAGGAATTCCTGCTCTCTCAACTGGCGTTCTGTCATCAGACGGGCCCTCCGACAAATCGACGCGGAGAGGACCGAGCAGTTTCATTAAAATTTTCAGATCATTTTCCATGGTTTCTGATCGGTTAAAGGCGGCGCCAAGCCCGCGGCGCCGGGGCGGCAGCTCAACGTCGCTCATCGTGCGTTCGCGAAACCGCGCGATCGCCTGGAGCAGGATCGGGCAAAGCAGAACCGCTTCAGGCAAGACCCGGAGCCTGTGCACCGCATAGAACCCGCGCCGACCCGTAAAAGCACGGGCACCTGATCTGAGGCAGCAAGCGATCAGAAGGAGCCACGCAATGACCGGGAGCACCGCACCTATGCGCAATCCCTCGTCCGAGGGCCGCCCGTCCCTCCCCAGCGCACACCCCGTCGACATCGCCATGGCCGAGCGGCGCGCCGCCGAGGCGGAGATGGCGCGGGTGCTCAGGACCGAACCGACCCGCATGGCGCTGGACTCCTCCGGCGCCGGGATCGCGCACTGGAACCACGATCCATTGCATGACGTCGTCGAACCCATGAGCCACCACGTGATCATGGCCTATAACGGCGTGATGCAGCGCATGGAGCGCCGGTCGGGAAAATCGGTTTCGATCGGCACGTTTCGTCCTGGAGTCGTGATCATCATCCCGGAAGGATCGAGTTCCCGATGGGACATTCCGAAGCCCGTTGATGTCGTTCAGCTCTACCTTCCGAATGCGACACTGAAGCGCGTTGCCGGAGAAGCCGGAATCGCAGGAGCGACCGACCTGCTGGAGCGGACCGCGCACCCTGACCCCATTACGTCCCGGCTGCTCTTGAGCGCAGCGGATGCGCTCGAAGGCAATGGGGTCCTCGACACGCTGTTCCGGCACCAGGTGACGGATCTTCTTGCCACGCGCGTCCTGGCTGCGCACACGGGTTCACCGGCCACGTTCCAACCGACCATGGGCGGGCTGTCGCCGAAGGTCCTGCTCCGCGCGATCGAACGGTTGCGCTCGGACAGCGATGCGGACGTCTCCCTCGATGCGCTGGCGTCCGATGCCGGCCTCTCGCGCTTTCACTTCTGCCGCGCCTTCAAGGAGAGCACCGGGCTCTCGCCGCATGCCTGGCTGCGCCAACACCGGCTCGAGCAGGCCATGAACATGCTGCGGGAGAGCGACGACCCGGTCGTCTCGATCGCTGCGGCGCTTGGCTATTCCTCGCAGACGGCGTTCGCCGCAGCCTTCAGGAAGCTCACCGGCGAAACGCCGAGCGAATGGCGCAGGCGCATGCGTTAGCAGCAATCGCTCGATGGCGACAGCAATCGCGCTGGGGCAGCGGCACGCCTGATCGGTTAGATCGTCACCATGTCCAATCCCATGACGGAGGCAAATGATGATCGGGAAAGACTTTGTCCACCGGTTGGCCATCACCTCATCACGCAAGGGTCTCGTCACCGCGGTCGTGTACGGACTTACGCTGGCTGTTCGCTTCACTTCAGCAACAGGTGACGACATTCCGCCGCAATCCGCACAACGCGCCCACCCGGTGATTTCGGTGATCAGCGGGGACAGCTTCCGCCTTCCCTACCAGGACTGGAGCCGCAAGTCCGCGCGGTCGATCGTCTTTCGTCAGGACTGGTCGACCGGCTGCCCGCTCCAATAGGCGTCAGCAAGCTCGCTTCAATCATTCGCGTCGTCGCTGACCGCGACAGGACTTGCCGCAAACCCGCAGCGGCAGCGGCAACGCAACTGTGCCCAGGAAGATCAACCAAAGGAGACCGTCAATGCGACTAGTCATCATCGGCGCCGGCTTCGCCGGCATGTACGCCGCCCTTTCCGCAGCCCGCCTGCGCGAGATCCAGGGCGTCTCGCCCGACGAATTCGAGATCGCGCTGGTCGCACCCGAGCCGACGCTGGTCGTCCGCCCGCGGCTCTACGAGAAGAATCCGGAGACCTTGACGGCACCGCTCCTCGATGTGCTCGAGGCGATCGACGTCACCTATGTTCAGGGCAGCGTCGAGACGGTTGAAACCCAATCCCGGATGGTGAGGATCGCCACGGCGGAGGGCAGCAAGAAGACGCTCTCCTACGATCGCCTCGTGGTCGCCACCGGCAGCCGGCTGTTCCGCCCGAACATCCCGGGTCTTGCCGAACACGGGTTCAGCGTCGACTCGCTCGACGATGCGATCGCGCTCGACAGGCACCTGCATGGCCTTGCCAAGCGACCGGCCGTGAACGGACGCGACACGGTCGTCGTCGCCGGCGGCGGCTTCACCGGCATCGAGGCGGCCACCGAAATGCCGGCGCGGCTCCGCGCAATCCTCGGCCCGAATGCCAGGACTCGTGTCATCATCGTCGAGCGCAACAGCGCGATCGCACCCGACATGGGTGCAGGTCCGCGGCCGGTCATCGAGAGCGCCCTCCACAAGCTCGGCGTGGAGACCCGCCTCGGTGCCGGTGTCGCCTCGCTCGACGGGTCCGGCGTCACCCTGTCCAGCGGTGAGCACATCGAAACCGAAACCGTGATCTGGGCGGCGGGTATCCGAGCCGCCCCTCTGTCGGCGCAAATCCCCGCCGAGCGCGACAATTTCGGCCGGCTGCTGGTCGATCGCTGCTTGCGGGTGCCAGGCGTCGAGGGCGTCTTCGCGACCGGCGATGCGGCCCGTGCCGCCTGCGACGACGAGGGCAATTACGCACTGATGTCCTGCCAGCATGCCACGCGGATGGGCGCCTTTGCAGGCAACAATGCCGCCGCCGAACTGCTCGGCGTTCCGACCAGGTCCTACCACCAGAAGGCCTACGTCACCTGTCTCGATCTCGGCGAAGCCGGCGCATTGTTCACGCGCGGCTGGGATCGCAAGGTCGAGATGGTCGGTGACGTCGCCAAGAAGACGAAGCAGGAGATCAACACGGTCTGGATCTACCCGCCGAAGGCCGAACGCGCCGCTGCGCTCGCGTCTGCCGATCCGGAACGCGTGACCAGCCTCTAACGCACGACACGATGACGGCCGCGCTCCCTGGCTGCGCTACCGGATCGACCAAGACCAGCCAGAAGCACTGAAACAGGAGATCAACATGAACCTGCACAACACCTCCTACCCCGCGACATCGAAGCCCGAAGAGCTTGTCCCGTCGCGCTATGCGCTGAAGGTCGGCGACATCGACGTGCTGGTGGTCAGCGACGGCGTACTGCCGCTGCCCGCCGAGATGTTGGCGCACAATGCCGACCCCGCGGTCCGCGCGGCCTGGCTGGACGACATGTTCCTGCCGCCGGACGCGTTCGACTGGGCGTTGAACGTGGTCGTGGTGCGCAGCGGAGCGCAGACCATTCTGATCGACGCCGGGCTCGGATTGGACCCGGACCTGCACCTCCCGCGAGCCGGGCAGCTGGTCAAGCGACTGGAGGCCGCCGGCATCGATCTGGCATCCGTGACCGACGTGGTGCTGACCCACATGCACATGGACCATGTCGGCGGCTTGCTCGTCGAAGGCGTGAAAGACCGGCTGCGTCCGGACCTGCGGATCCATGTGTCAGCCGCCGAAGTCAAGTTCTGGGAGTCGCCCGATTTCTCCCGCGTCTCCATGCCGCCGGGATTCCCCGAGGCACTTCGACAGACGGCCAAGCGGTTCGCGCACGAATATCACAACCAGCTCCGGACGTTTGAAGCCGAATTCGAGGTCGCACCGGGAGTGGTGGTCTGCCGCACCGGCGGTCACACCCCCGGGCACAGCGTGGTCCGCCTGACCTCCGGAGGCGAGCGACTGACATTCGCCGGTGACCTCGTGTTCACCGTCGGGTTCGAACACCCAGACTGGCACAACGGCTTCGAACACGATCCCGAGGAGGCCGCCCGCGTCAGAGTGAACCTTTTGCGGGAGCTTGCGGCGAACCGCGAACTGCTGGTGGCCACGCATATGCCGTTCCCGTCCGTCGGCCATGTCGCTGTCGCCGGCGACGCTTTCCGCTGGGTGCCGGTGTCCTGGGACTATTGAGCGCTTGCCGGACCGAATCCAACCGGGGCGCGCGCTCATCGCGACGGGTTTGCGCTCCGGGACTCCACATGCACTGAGCCGTCGAAGCCGAAACGTTGGTCTACGGTCGCTCCGGCGATTTCGAACGGCGCAACCACGCGAATGAACATGCAAGAAAACAAAGTCGTGATCATCACCGGCGGCAGTTCCGGCATCGGTCGAGCCGCAGCTCTCCGTTTCGCCAACCAAGGCAACAAGGTGCTCATCACCGGCCGTCGTGCCGCAGCTATTGAGAAAACGATGGCGGAGCATCAGAACATCGCCGGCCTGATTGCGGATACCGCTTCCGCGGAAGACGCCGGGCGGACCATCACCGAGGCGATCAGCAGATGGGGCCGGCTGGACACGCTCGTCAACAACGCCGGCGCGGGAGCCATCCTTCCGTTGTCGGATGTTGCGGCCGAGCGGATCGCGGACATATTTTCCGTCAATGTGGTCGGTCCGAGCCTGCTGGCCCGCGCCGCCCTTCCTCACCTGCAGTCAACGCGGGGCACCATCATCAACATCTCCTCGACGTTTGGTCACCGGCCGGCCGCGGGACTGTCCCACTACGCCGCGAGCAAGGCGGCGCTGGAGCACCTGACACGCTGCTGGGCGCTCGAGCTCGCGCCACTTGGAATAAGGGTGAATGCGATCGCGGCCGGCCCAACCGAATCCGGCGCCTTGACCGGAATGATGGGGCTGTCCGCGGACGCGGCCGAAGCCGTCAAGGACGAAGAGCGCGCGCGAATACCGCTCGGTCGGCGCGGCGTTCCCGACGACATTGCGCGATGGGTCCTGCAGCTTGCAGGTCCCGCCTCGCAATGGATAACGGGCCAAGTTCTCGCAGTCGATGGTGGCCTGGGACTGGCCTAGTTTAGAGCATGATCCAGAAAGGTGTGCAGCGGCCTTCCGAAAAAGGCCCTGCTCGAAGAATAACCCGAAGCACGGCAACGAATCATCCCAATCGCACCGCACTTCGCATGCGCCTAGAACGTCACCCGCATTCCTGCGTAAAATGCCCTTGGCCTCGCCGGGCTCAGCGAGCGCGGGTCGACGAACTCCGCGCCACCATTGGTGAAGTTCGGCAGGGCGTCGCGATCGAAGAAGGTGCCGAGTGTCGAGTAGCGGTGGTCGAAGATATTGTTGACGCGACCATAGAGCTGAACGTTCTTCGTGACCCGATAGGACGTGTGCAGATTGAAAACCGCGTAGGACGGCAACTGCGGAAACTGGTTGGATTCGTCGCCGACGAAATACTGGCTTGAGACAAAGAGCGCGTCGCCACCGACTTTCCAGACATCGGTAACTGCGTATTCGACGCTGGCCTTGATGAGATGGCGCGGCAGGCGCGGAATCTGATTGCCCGGCAAGACCTGGATATTGCCGTCGGCGTCTGCGAACGGGCTATCCGAGCCCAGCGTTAGCGCATCGAGGAAGCGCGCATCGAGGAATGCATAGCTCGCCTGGAACTGCAGCACGTTCGACTTCAGGCTCACCTCGGCTTCGAGCCCCTGCCTGCGCGTGCGACCAACGTTCTGGAAGAAGCCGAAACCGGTCAAGCCCGGGATCGGGGTCGCGACGATGTCATCGTAGTTGGTGGCCCGGTAGGCACCGATCTTCCATCCGAGCGAACCGATGATCAGCTCCTTCGTACCGCGGAAGCCTGCTTCCACCGTCTTGGACACCACTTGCTGCAGCGGAGGGTCGGCGACCAGGAATTGTCCGATGACACACGGCCGCGCCGGATCGGCGCAGCCGAGCTCGAGCGGTGTCGGCACTCTGTTGGCTTCGGAGTAGCCGGCATAGGCCGTTATTTCGGGCGTAATCTTGAAGGTGCCTCCGACGATGGGATTGAAGCGGTAGAAGGCATGATCGCCGTTGAGCGCGGTGCCGAGCTGGTCCATTAGGGAAATTTGGGCGGCGTTGAACCGTCCGCCGCCAGTGATCGCAAAACGATCCGTCACGTCGAACGTGTCCAGCGCATAGAGGCCCTGATACTGGTTGACGGTGCGAAGCGACACCGGGCCGATCGACGTCGGCTCGCCCGACTGACCGAGGAATATGCCGCTGCCCGTAACGACATAGTTAGTGCCGATCGTTCCCAGTTCGGTGCTGCCCGTGAAATGCGTCTTGCTGAGGTCATAGCTTGCGCCGACCACAAAGCGGTTCCCGTGACCGAACAGCTGATCCGTGTTGGTTGCCTGTCCGGACACGCCAAACGAGGTCGACTTGGTGGAGGTGCGATCGATCTGGCTGAGAATGGCACCAGGTCCAAAGGTGTTGGCGAGTTGCACGCCATTCAGGCCGAAAGCCGGGACGTCGTCATCGTCAAAGCACAACAAGGTCGGGTCGTCGCAGGGCAGGGTATCGGTCGGATTACCGTCGACCGTACTTTGTTTGAAGCGCCGCACGCGTGCCGTGCCTTCAAAGGTCCAGGTCGGCGTCGCCTCCACCTTGCCGGTCAAGTTGAGGTAAGCGACCTTGTTGGAGATGGTCTGTGGTGTCGTGTAGGTGGCTCCCCAATATTGCTGGAGCAGTTCGGCCGGAACAGTACTGGGACCAGCCAGCGAATTGTTGGCGACGCCGCCATTGAGGTGGAATTCGTTCCCTTCAAAGCGATAGCCGACGTCACCGTAGAAGCGCCGGACGTCCGACGACGAAAAATTGCGGAAGCCGTTGTCGTGAATGCCTTCGAGTGCGCCATAGACAGACCAGTTTCCATCGACCTGCTTGCCCCATTGCGCAGAGCCCTGAATACGACCGAACGAGCCGCCCATGATGTCGATTTCGGCACCCTGATAGTTGAAACCATTCTTCATCTGCAGATCGATGGCGCCGCCGAGGGCATTCAAGCCGTACGCCGGGTTGTTGGTGACCACGACCGCCGACCGGATCGCAGCCGTCGGAATCAGATCCCAATTGACGATATCGGAGAAGGCTTCGTTGATGCGCACGCCGTTCTGATAAACGGCGAGGCCTTGCGGCGTCCCGGCCAGGGGTGAAGCAACGTAGCCGCGGAACTGAATATCGGGCTGAAAAGGATTGCCGGTCACTTCATTGATGCTGACGCCGGGCACGTATTGCTGCAGGGCATCGGCGATATTCGGCGAATGGGTGCGCCTAATCTGGCTGGCATCGACGGCATTGATCGCCGATGGAACCTTGTCGACGTCGAGACCCCGGCCGGTGCCCGGCGAGGTCGGATAGACATAAAGCCGTGTCCTCGGGGCGGCGGAGCCCGGCGCCCCCACGCGCGCGACCGGTCGCGCCGGTGCAACGCGCCTCGCCGCCGCAGGCGGTGGTGCCGCCACCTCGACCGGCGGCAGGTTCTGGATGTTGGTCTCCTCGTCCTGCGCGGCCATCGCGTTGGTCGCAACAACCATTCCCGTGGAAACTGAAATGATGACCAGACCACGAACGCCCATTCCTGCCCGCCTCCACCCGTATCGTCCGGCTCTCTCGGTTCCCCGCCGGTTAGGCGAACGATACAGGCCAACAGCCGAAGAGCACCAGCCGTAAAAGGTCCGCCCGGTCCGGCGCACGAATTCCCGACCAAATCGGGAATTATTCCCGACCCGTCCCACGTCGTGCGCGCGCCTCATCGGGCGCGACCGGGAACTATTCCCGGCCGCCGCGAGACTTTTTGCCGAACCTCACGAAAGACCTTCGTGCAATCCTTGGCCCGACATCGCGATCCGATCGCGAGTCATTCATCCGTAGACTCACTCCGCCCTCGCGGGCGGGGTGCCTTTACGGCAAACAAGAATACAGGAGGAAAATGATGACGTTGGGGGACCGCTTTTCCGCTCGATATTCATCGGCTCGGCCAGTCCGCAGCAGTCTTGCCGTCGGTCTTCTCGCAGGCTTCGGCCTCGCCGCATCCATCACCGCCGCCTCTGCGCAGGATTCCGCGAAGACCCCGACGCCGGAGAGCATGAAGGCCATCACCTCGCAGGTCGACGGCGCCTACATCAAGGCCAACACCGCAACGTCCAACAACTGGCCGACGATCGGTCTCGACTACGCAGAGACCCGCTTTTCGAAGCTCAATCAGATCACGAGCGACAACGTCAAAGGCCTCGGCCTGGTCTGGACCTACAACCTCGAATCCTCGCGCGGCGTCGAGGCGACGCCGGTCGTCGTCGACGGCATCATGTACCAGACCGCCCCGTGGAGCGTCGTGCATGCCATCGACGCGCGAACCGGCAAGCGCATCTGGACCTTCGATCCGGAAGTCAACCGCGAGCTCGGCTACAGGGGCTGCTGCGACGTCGTCAACCGCGGCGTCGCCCTCTACAAGGGCAAGGTGTTCGTGGCCGCCTATGATGGCCGCCTGATCGCGCTCGACGCGGCAACCGGCAAGAAGGTCTGGGAAAAGGACACGCTGATCGACCACGAGCATTCCTACACCATCACCGGCGCGCCGCGCGTCTTCAACGGCAAGGTCGTGATCGGACAAGGCGGCGCCGAATATGGCGCGCGCGGCTACGTCACCGCCTACGATGCCGAAAGCGGAAACCAGCTCTGGCGCTGGTTCACCGTCCCCGGCGATCCGTCGAAACCGTTCGAGGACGAGTCGATGGAGAAGGCGGCCAAGACCTGGGATCCCGCCGGTCAATATTGGCTCAACGGCGGCGGCGGCACACCATGGGACACCATCACTTTCGACCCCGATCTCAATCTCGTCTACATCGGCACCGGCAACGGTTCCCCCTGGAACCGAAACGTGCGCAGCCCCGCCGGCGGCGACAATCTCTATCTCGCCTCGGTCGTGGCGCTGAACGCCGACACCGGCAAATACGCCTGGCACTATCAGGAGACGCCCGGCGATCACTGGGACTACACCTCGACCCAGCCGATGATCCTCGCCGACATCAGCATCGACGGCGCGCCGCGCAAGGTCATCCTGCACGCGCCCAAGAACGGCTTCTTCTTCGTGATCGACCGCACCAACGGCAAATTCATCTCGGCGAAGAATTTCGTCGATGTGAACTGGGCCACCGGCTACGACGCCAACGGCCGCCCGGTCGAGGTGCCGGCCGCGCGCGGCGACGCGGCCTATGACTCGATCCCGGGACCCTACGGCGCTCACAACTGGCACCCGATGTCGTTCAACCCGCAAACCGGGCTGGTCTATCTGCCGGCCCAGAACGTGCCGCTGAACCTCATTCCGGAAAAGAAGTTCAAGCAGAATGCCGCAACGCCGGGCAAATTCGGCGGCGCCACCGGCTGGAATGTCGGCTTCGTGCTCAACGGAGAGCCGCCCAAGAGTCTTCCGTTCGGACGCCTCGTCGCATGGGATCCGGTCAGGCAGAAGGAAGCCTGGCGCGTCGAATACCCCTCGCCATGGAACGGCGGCACGCTGACCACGGCCGGAAACCTGGTGTTCCAGGGCACCGCGGATGGACGCTTCGTCGCCTATGACGCCACGACGGGCAAGACGCTGTGGGAAACACCGACCGGCACCGGCGTCGTCGCTGCGGCTTCGACCTACATGCTCGACGGCGTGCAGTATGTCTCGATTGCCGTCGGCTGGGGCGGAGTCTATGGCATGGCGCAACGGGCAACCGAGCGGCAAAGTCCCGGGACGGTCTACACGTTCGCGCTGAACGGCAAGGCGCCGCTGCCGGAGTTCGTGAAGTACCAGACCGAAGGCCTTCTCCAGGGCGTGAAGTACGATCCGAAGGACGTGCCCGAAGGAACGGCGCTCTATGTCGCCGCCTGCGCCACCTGCCACGGCGTGCCCGGCGTCGACAAGGGCGGCAACGTCCGCAACCTCGGCTACGTGCCAGCGGAGGAGATCGCCAACCTCAAGAACATCGTGTTCAAGGGACCGTTCCGCGACAAGGGCATGCCGGACTTCACGGGCAAGCTGACCGAAGCCGACGTCGTGAAGATTCAGGCTTTCATCCAGGGCACGGCCGACGCAATACGGCCGAAGAAGTGACGCGGTGAGCCGGCTGCGGCAGGCATCGCCGCAGCCGGCTCACCCGACGCTCGCGACACGCCTCAATCCTTCGAAGCATCATGCCTTTCAGAGAGATCCATTGAGTCCCATACTCGTCGTCGATGACCATCCCATCATTGCCGAAGCCTGTCGCATCGTGCTGGGGGACGTCGAGGACGTGGTCGCTGCGCGCGATGTGCCGAGCGGCTATGAAGCATTTCTGGAGCACCGCCCTGGGGTCGTCATCCTCGATTTGACCTTTCCGGGAGAAGCACTCGGCGGTGTCGACCTGCTGCACCGCATCTCCTCGGATGCGCCGCTCGCGCGCATCCTGGTTTTCAGCATGCATGCGGACGCGAATATCGTCGCGTCCGCGATCAAGGCGGGAGCCATCGGATATTTGCTGAAGGACTCTCCGCCGGACGAACTGCCAAAGGCTGTGCGTCAGGTCAGGCTCGGCCATCGCTATGTCGACGAGCGGATCAATTTGCGCGGCGTGCCCCTGCCCGATCACGTCGACTCCGGCAACGTCGCCATACTGACGCGCAGAGAACGAGAGGCGCTCAGCCTGCTTGGCCAGGGAAATTCATATTCTGCGATCGCCGAAGAGCTGGTCATCACGCCCCGGGCCGTCGCCCGACTGATCAAGCAGGCGAGGACCAAGCTCGGCATCCGCCGCACGAGCGACCTGCTCCGCCGGGCGCGCGATCTTGCCGGCGGAGAAGACAGCTCGAACTGACGCGCGACCACCCGATCTATTGCAGGAGCTGAAGCAGCGCGCGCCCGGCAGACGTCTTCAATTCTCTCCCATCCAGCGTCCCGTCGTGATCGGGATCGGCTGCGTCGAAGCGCCGCGAGACGACGGCGAGATATTCATTCACCGAGAGCGTTCCATCGTGGTCGGGATCTGCTGCCGCTATCTCTTTGGCGGATAATCTGCCCCGCAACTCCCGCACGTCCAGCGTGCCGTCGTGATCCGGGTCGAGCCTGGCGAAAAGCGCCGTCGCCGCCTTCCTGACCTCGATATGGTCCAGCGTCCCGTCGTTGTCGGTATCGAACTTCTTGACCGGATCACCGCGAGAAGCCGCCAGCGCAGATCCCGACACCATCCCGACAGCTAGAATTGAAACCATCCATCGGCCAAATTTCGGCATTTCGAGCTCTCCCGGAGGTCGTCGACGTCACATTCAGATCAGGACGAGGCAGTCGGAATCAAGGCCTCCACGGTCAGCCCGGCATCGCCGGAGACGACGTTGAGCGTGCCTCCCAGCGCCAGGATCCGCTCGCGCATGCCGACGAGGCCGAAGCCGAGCTTCTGCCCCGGCTCCATGCCGCGGCCGTTGTCGCTGACCCGCACCCGGGCACAGCCGCGGCCGTCGTGAGCCATCTGCTCCACCGGCTCGATGACGACATTGACCGTGGTCGCACCGGCGTGACGGAATACATTGGTGAGCGCCTCCTGCACGATACGATAGATGGTGAGATCGGCCGTCTCGCCGGTTGCGCCCAGCGCCGGCGAGATCACGGTCTCGATCGCGACGTCGGGATGCGACTGCCGCCATAGCCGCGACAGGGATTCGAGCGCCTTGCGCAAGCCGAGCTCGGCAAGACCCACGGGCCGAAGGCGCTCCAGCACGCGGCGGTTGAATTGCTGGAGTGCATTGATCTGCTCCAGCATGGCGCTGCCATGTTTTCGCACGGCATCCGCACTCGGGTCGCGTCCGTCCGCCAGCTTCGCCAGCGCGCTCGCATGCGCGCGCAGCGAGAACAGGTAAGGCCCGAACTCGTCATGGAGCTCGCGCGCGATCTCCTTGCGTTCCATATCCTGAAGGGACACCGCGCGTTCGGCAAGACGCCGCTTGTCCTCGACCGCCTCACCAAGCGTCGCAGCAAGGTGGTTGAGCTTGGTGCAGATCGCGGCGAGCTCCGGCGCGCCGCCCGGCGCGACACGGGCATCGTAATGTCCGCCCTCGAGCTTCCCCATTGCCTCCGCCAGAGACTGGAGCGGTGCCAGCGCCCGGCCGACCACGTTCATCATCAGGAAGAACAGCGCGAGCGCGATCACCGAGCCGACCTCGAGCTGGGTCACGATCCCGTCCCAGATCTCGGCGATCTCGTCGTCGGGATGCGAGGTGATCACAAGCGAGGCGGGCTTGCCGCGGATCGAGACCGGCACGCTGACTGCGGTCTGCTCGGGATGAACCAGGGCGACGAACCAGGCCGGCGGCGCGCGCGTGTCGGCGTCGGCGTCAAGCCGGGGGGGCGTCAGCGGATGGCCGCCGGCGTCCCGAAGCGTGATGCTGACGTGGCGCAGGCGGCTGAGATCGCGCGTGATCTGGTTGAGCCTGGCATCCGGATCGGGGGCCTCGTTGAGATCCGACACGATCATCTCGATGAACTCTCGGGCAAGGCGGATCACGCTCTGGTCCTCGGCCTGCACGCGCGGCCCGGCCTCCGCGACCTGCCGGCCGATATTGACGGCGAGCCCGAGCGCCAGCAGCAGCGCCAGCAAGAGGTTGATGCGCCCGCGCAAGGATAAATTCTGCCACATTGGTATCGCCTGTGCCTCGCGAAGGATGCCCGCGCCTGTCCGATGACGTTGACAGAGGCGAAGCGCCGGATATCTAATCGGAAGCGTACAGCAATCCCAGCCGGGTTGCATGAGGCCACATGAGACACGCAGCTCCTCATGCCGGCAGCGTGCAGCGCAAAACAGGCAAATTCCAACACGGGAAACGCGCTGTCGCGGGGAACGCCTATGCGCATTCTGATCGTCGACGATCACCCCATTGTCGCCTCCGGCTGCCGTGCCGTGCTGGCCGACGAGGGCGAGATCGAGATTTTGGAGGCCGCCGACGCCGAAGACGGCGAGTGCGTCTTCATCGTCGAACGCCCCGAGCTCTGCATCATCGACATCAACCTGCCGACCGTCTCCGGATTCGAGCTCGCGCGCCGCATCCTCGAGCGCGCGCCCGAGGCCCGCATCATCATGTTCAGCATGAACGACGATCCCGCGTTCGCCGCGCGGGCGATCGAGTGCGGCGCCAAGGGCTATGTCTCCAAGACCGGCGATCCCGACGATCTGGTCGAGGCGATCCGCGCCGTCGGCGGCGGCGGCACGTACCTTCCGACCGCGATCGCGCGCAGCATCGCCTTTGCGGGGCCGACTCTGGCGCAAAGCCCGCTGTCGAAGCTGAATGCGCGCGAGATGGAGATCCTGCGGCTGCTCAGCGCCGGCAAGAGCCTGTCCGAGATTGCCTGGCTGGTGCAATCGTCCTACAAGACGGTGGCCAATACCTCGTCGATCATGCGCCAGAAGCTCGGGGTGAAAACCTCCGTCGAGCTGGTGCGGCTGGCGATCGACAGCGGCGTCGCCTGACGGCGCCACAAATTTCGGTCACACCAGCGTTGCAATGTTGAGGTGGTGAGATGCCACGGAGTTTCAGGCATGACGATCCAGACCGTCTCGACCAATAAATCCTATGGCGGTGCGCAAGGTGTCTACCGCCATGCAAGCCAGGCGACCGGAACCGACATGCTGTTCTCGGTCTACGTTCCACCGCACGCGAGCGACGCCAAACTGCCCGTGGTCTGGTACCTCTCCGGGCTCACCTGCACACATGCCAATGTCACGGAGAAGGGCGAATTCCGCAAAGCCTGCGCCGAGCTCGGCCTGATCTTCGTCGCGCCGGATACCTCACCGCGCGGGCCGGATGTGCCGGGTGATGTCAACAACGCCTATGATTTCGGCTTAGGGGCCGGCTTCTATGTCGATGCGACGCAAGAGCCGTTCGCGCGCAACTATCGGATGTGGAGTTATGTCACCGACGAGTTGCCCAAGCTGATCGCGGAAAACTTTCCGGTCGACGTCAAGCGGCAATCTGTGATGGGTCACTCGATGGGCGGCCATGGTGCGCTGACGGTTGCGCTGCGCAACCCGCACCGGTTTCGCGCGGCAAGCGCTTTCGCGCCGATCGTGGCGCCTTCGCAGGTGCCCTGGGGCATCAAGGCCCTGACCGGCTATCTCGGTCCGAACAGGGATACCTGGCGCAACCACGACACGGTGGCGCTGATCGAGGACGGTGCGAAATTCTCGGGCTTCCTGGTCGACTATGGCGATGCCGACAATTTCTTGAAGGAGCAGCTCAAGCCGGAGCTGCTCCAGGAGGCCTGCACCAGGACCAATATCCCGCTGACGCTGCGCCGGCAGGTGGGCTACGACCACAGCTATTACTTCATCTCGACGTTCATGAGCGATCATCTGCACTGGCATGCGGCGAGATTGACGGCGTGATCTCTCTTCTCCCTCGCCCCGCTTGCGGGGAGAGGGAGAAGAAACCCCTACTCCGGCTTGCCGTAATTCGGCGCCAGCAGGCGGTTGCGGACCAGATAGCTCATCGTGCGCGACCAGGATTCGTCGGTGTTGCCGCGCATGTCGGCGCTGGCGACGGTGATCATGTTGCCGGTCTTCACGTCGCGCAAATAGATGTTGAGATTGATGATCAGGTTCGAGACCTTCTGCACTAGGCCGGTGATCTCCAGGTCGGCGCCGAGCTGTCCGGCGAGCTTGAGGTCGCAGCCGCCGCAGGCCTGTAAGTTCGCGTGACGGGCGGCATCCCGAACCGGCGCGATGTCGAGCATCTGGAACTTGCCTGAATCTGCGAGTTCCTTGCGCAGCTGCTCGCTGATGCGCTCGAGCCGCGCCTGCTCGGGCTTCGAGCCATAGAACTCGCCGGGCAGGCTGGTGTCGATCAGCTCGAAATCGAACACCGCGAGTTTGGGCGGATCTGCGAGCGCGACCGAGCCCGTCAACAGCAAGGCCGAGAAACAAATCAGTGCTCGCATAATCGTGATTCCCGGTCTCGCGCGCGCGAGGACGAAATGCGGGGTTGCAAGGCGAGCCAAATCGGTCATGCTTGAAGCAGAAACAATTCTCCACCGGCGGTCAAGCCGGGGAGAACACCTGGAGGAAACATGATCCGATGGTTGGTCGGCCTGATCGGCTGGAGTCTTGCCGCGACGAGTGCGCTCGCGGCCGACCCCGTCACGATCGGCGTCGGCTATCTCGGCATCGCCGGCACCAGATCGACGCTGTCGCTGGTAGAGCAGCCGGCCGAGAATGACGGCGTTGCCGGCGCCCGCCTCGCCATCGAAGACAACAACACCACCGGGAAATTCCTCAACCAGCGCTTTACGCTGGAGGAGCGCCGCATCAAGGAAGGCGAGGACGTTGTGCAGGCGGCGTCCGCGCTCGCCGAGAAGAACGGCTTCATCGTCGCCGACCTGCCGGCCGATGCGCTGCTAAAGGTCTCGGACGCCTTACGCGACCGCGGCACGCTGCTGTTCAACGTCGGCGCCATCGACGAACGGCTGCGCGAGGCCGATTGCCGCGCCAACGTCATCCATACCGCCCCGACCCGGGCAATGCTCGCCGACGCGCTCGGGCAATACCTGGTGTGGAAGCAGTGGAAGCGTTGGCTGCTCGTGGTCGGCTCCCATGACGAGGACAAGCTGTTCGCCGATGCGCTCCGGCGCACCGCCACGCGGTTCGGCGCCAAGATCGTGCAGGAGCGCACCTTCGAAGACAAGGGCGGTGCACGCCGTACCGATAGCGGCGTGACACTGATACAGCGCCAGATGCCTGTCTTCACTCAGCAGGCGCCGGCCTATGACGTGCTGGTCGCCGCCGACGAGAGCGAGGTGTTCGGCGCCTATTTGCCCTATCGCACCTGGGATCCGCGGCCCGTCGCGGGCTCGGCCGGGCTGGTGCCGCGCAGCTGGGACGCCGCGCAGGACCAGTGGGGCGCGATCCAGATGCAGAACCGCTTCTTCAAGCTGAATTCGCGGCGCATGACCGCGCTCGACATGCAGGCCTGGACCGCGGTGCGCATGATCGGCGAAGCCACCTCGCGCACCAATTCCGGCGACGTCAGGAAGGTGACCGATTTCATCAAGGCTCCGGATTTCTCGGTCGCCGCGTTCAAGGGCACGCGGCTCACCTTGCGCGACTGGAACTTGCAGCTGCGCCAGCCGATCCTACTGGTCGACGGCCGCATGGTGGTGTCGGTGTCGCCGCAAGAGGGATTCCTGCACCAAGTCTCCGAGCTCGACACGCTCGGCTACGATCGTCCGGAGAGCAAATGCAAGCTGAAGTGAGCGAAGTGATGCGACGGAGCCTCCGCAGAGATGGTGCGCTCCCTCTCCCGCGTGCGGGGGAGGTAAGGACCGCTCGCGGACGGAGATCGCACCTGCTAAGGGCAGCGTTGCTGATGGTTCTGGCGACCGCCGCAGCGCCCGCACACGCGTTCATCGCCTATGTCTCGAACGAAAAGAGCAACACGGTGTCCGTCATCGACACCGACAGCTGGACCGTGACCAAGACCATCAAGGTCGGCCAGCGCCCGCGCGGCATCGATTTCACGCGCGACGGCAAGTTCGTGCTGGTCGCGGTCGGCGACGACGACACCATCCAGGTGATCGATGCCAAGACGCAAACCGTGGTCGACAGCCTGCCCTCCGGACCTGACCCCGAGCTGTTCGCACAGGATGCCGCCGGCAAGATCCTCTATGTCGCCAACGAGAACGACAACACGGTGACCGTGATCGATCTCGAGAAGCGCGCACGCCTCGGCGACATTCAGGTCGGCGTCGAGCCCGAGGGCATGACCATCAGCCCCGACGGCAAGACGCTGATCAACACGTCCGAGACGACCAACATGGCGCATTTCATCGACACCGCCTCGCGTCAGATCGTCGCCAACGTGCTGGTCGACGCCCGCCCGCGCTTCGCCGAGTTCAAGCATGACAGTTCGGAAGTGTGGGTATCCTCGGAGATCGGCGGGACCGTGTCGATCATCGATCCCAGGAAGCACGAGGTGATCGGCAAGGTCACTTTCGAGATCCCGGGCCTGCGGAAAGAGGCGATCCAGCCCGTCGGCATCGGCATGACCAAGGACGACAAGACCGCCTTCATCGCGCTCGGCCCCGCCAATCGCATCGCCGTGGTCGACGTCGCCACGCGCAAGGTGACGAAATACCTGCTGGTCGGGCAGCGGGTCTGGCACGTGGCGTTCACGCCGGACGAAAAGTACCTGCTCACCACCAACGGCGTGTCGAACGACGTCTCGGTCATCGACGTCGCCGCGCAAAAGGTGATCAAGACCATTCAGGTGGGCGAACTGCCCTGGGGCGTCACGATCGCGCCATGACCAGCCCTGCCCCGATCGCCGAACCACACGACGCCGCACCAGGGCCCGATCCCGCCGCGGTGCCGGCGCTGGCGATCGAGGGCGTCAGCCACGCCTATGGGCCGCGCCGCGCGCTGATGGACGTCTCCTTCAATGTCCAACCCGCGAGCTTCACTGCACTGCTTGGGCTGAACGGTGCCGGCAAGAGCACGCTGTTCTCGCTCGTCACGCGCCTGTTCGGCATCCAGTCCGGCCGTGTCGCCATCTTCGGTCATGACATCAGCAGGAGCCCCGGCGAGGCGCTGCGGCTGTTAGGGGTCGTGTTCCAGCCGCGTACGCTCGATCTCGATTTGTCGCTGACGCAGAACCTGCTCTATCACGCCGCGCTGCACGGCATCAGCCGCCGTGAGGCCGCCGCGCGCAGCGCCGAACTGCTCGGCCGCATCGGGCTCGAAGAGCGCGCCGGCAGCAAGGTCCGCGATCTCTCGGGCGGCCAGATGCGGCGGCTGGAGATTGCGCGGGCGCTGCTGCACCGGCCGCGGCTGCTGTTGCTGGACGAGCCTACGGTCGGCCTGGACGTCAAGGCGCGCGCCGACATCATCAGCCATGTCCGCCAGCTCGTGACCGATCAGGGCATCGGGGTGCTCTGGGCCACGCACCTGTTCGACGAGATCAATGCCGGTGACGATCTCGTGGTGCTGCACCAGGGCAAGGTGCTGGCGAAGGGGCCGATGAGCCGCGTCATCGCGGAGGCCGGCGCGCAGGACGTCAACACCGCCTTCATGCGCCTGACCGGCGCGCAAGTGATGCCGGGAGGCGGCGCATGAGCAGCATCACCACGCGCGAGACCCCGCGCGGCTTTTCGGCCCAGGAGTACCTGACCTGCCTCACCGGCATCGTCTGGCGCGAGGGGCTGCGCTTCCTGCATCAGCGCGAGCGCTTCGTCTCGGCGCTGGTGCGCCCGCTGGTGTGGCTGTTCATCTTTGCCGCCGGCTTCCGCCAGGTGCTCGGCATCTCCATCATCCCGCCCTACGAGACCTACATCCTCTACGAGGTCTATATCGCACCTGGGCTGATGGCGATGATCCAGCTCTTCAACGGCATGCAGTCGTCGCTCTCGATGGTCTATGACCGCGAAATGGGCAACATGCGCACGCTCCTGGTGAGCCCGCTGCCGCGCGGATTCCTGTTGTTCTGCAAGCTGCTCGCAGGCACCGCTGTGTCGCTGCTCCAGGTCTACGCATTCCTGCTGATCGCCTGGCTCTGGGACATCACCCCGCCGCCCCAGGGCTACCTCACCGTGCTGCCGGCGCTGATCCTGTCCGGGCTGATGCTGGGCTCGCTCGGCATGCTGATCTCCTCGGGCATCAAGCAGCTGGAAAATTTCGCCGGCGTGATGAACTTCGTGATCTTCCCGATGTTCTTCGCCTCCTCCGCGCTCTACCCGCTCTGGCGGGTGCAGGAGGGCAGCCCTTATCTGTACTATCTCTGCGAGGCCAATCCGTTCACCCATGCGGTCGAGCTGATCCGCTTCGCGCTGTACGGGCAGATCAACTGGATCTCGCTGGCAGTGGTTGCAAGCTGCACAATCGTCTTCATGGTCGGAGCGATTTTGGCCTATGATCCCTCGCGCGGGCTGGCGCGACGCGGGCCTGCGGGAGGCGAAGGATGAAGGTTTGGCTCCTGGCTGCCCTGGTGATCGCGCTGTCCGGCACGACCGCGCGCGCGGCCGATCCGCGCTATCCGGACTGGCCCTGTACCCAGGCCAAGGTGCCGGAGATCTCGCTGGCCGCCGTGTGGGCCGGTCCGCCGCTCGACGACGTCCAGAACAGATGGAAGGACGACGCCAGGGTCAGCGCGCTGGTCGCAAAATTGGCGGCGCGCAAGACGCCGCTGGACGAGGCCGAGACATCGGTGAAGGAGTTCCTGGCCGCCTCCGGTCCCGACAAGGCGACGAATGCGAAGCTGCTGTTTGCCGGCCTGTTCGACACGCTCAATGCTCAGCGCTCGCAGGTCATGAACGGGCTCGAACGCGTCAGCCGGAAGCAGCGCGAGGCCGCCGACAAGATTCGCGAGGAAACGCTCCAACTCCACACCCTGCAAGGCGCGACACCCCGCGACGAGGCCAAGGTGGAGGCGCTCAGCAACGAGCTGATCTGGAAGACCCGTATCTTCGAGGACCGCACCAAGGTGGTGCGGTTCGTCTGTGAGGTTCCAACCACGATCGACCAGCGCCTGTTCGCGCTCGGCCGCGTGATCCAGCAGGAAATGGAATAGCGGCAGCCTCGCTGACGGCTTTCGCGAAAGTTCCGCAATCATTAACCCTTTGCCGAGCTATCCGCCGGAACCAAATCGATCCAGGATGCCTTGTCGAAGTGAACCCCATACGTCGGGAGGCCTCGATGGGAACCACAAGATTCATCTTCGCGGGCGCCGCGGCCCTTAGCTTGCTCGCACCCAGCGCTTTTGCCGAAGACATGACCGGAACGATCACGCGAATCGACCGTCTCAACGGCACGATCGCGATCCAGCAGACGCAGAAGGGTACGGTCGGCGCCAGCGCTGGCAGCGCCGGCGCGCTCCAGGAGTACAAGACCAAGGATGCCGCGATGCTGGATGCCGTTCATGCCGGCGACAGGGTGAACTATACGGCCACCGAGACGAACGGCACCGGCACGCTGACGAAGCTGCAGAAGCAGAAATAGAGCACTGCGCTTGACCTCTCTCCGCTTGCGGAGAGAGGGAGCGCATCCTCGCTGATCAATGCTGCTCGGGCCGCGGCTCCGGCCGCGCCTCATCGGTCGGAAGCTTCGCGCGCTCCCAGCCGTCGGTGCCGTCGGGGTACCACACGATGTTGGAATAGCCGTAAGCCAGCGCACGCTTGGCGGCGTTCCAGGACATCCAGCAATCGGCGAGGCAATAGATCACGAGCAATGCGGCCTTGTTGCCGCGCGAGGCGCGCGCGAGGCCGCGCTGGAGATAGTCATCCATGGCCGGCGGCAGAGTGCCGTAGCCGGTGTCAGGCAGCCAGATGCTGCCCGGAATGTTCCGGCGCGGCGCATCGCGCCACACCGTGCCCTCGGGAAGGTTGTTCGGCTTCGGCGGGCGCGGCATCACGTCGACGAACGCGCCGCTGTTTGCGCGCCATATCGCTTCCGCCTCTTCGGTCGTCAGCACGCGCGCGCCGGCAAGCGTCGCCGGCACCGGCGCGCGATAATTGTCGGTGCGATAGCCCTCGGGCTCGAACGGCTCCTGCTGCTGCGCCGACGCCGGTGCCACGAGCAGAGCAACGACAATCGCAGCGGCAAGCGGCCGTCTCATGGCGTCTTCTTGGCCGCCTCCGCGCCGAGCGGCCGGTCGCTCTCGTCCAGCAGCGGCACGCCGAAATCGAGCAGGATCTTGTTGATCTCGCCCTGGTTCTCCTGGATCAGCTTGTTGAGCTGCCGCTTCCAGTTCTGGTCGGCGGGGCGCACGCCCATGCCGATGCGATAGACCAGCTTCGGCCCGGTGGTTTCCTTCACCAGCGGCGTGACATGGAGCGAAGAGCCGGCCTTCTTCGCATGGTAGCCGGCCATCGGCCCCCACAACACGCCGGCGTCGATCTTTCCGGCGGAGAGGTCATTGATCATGGCCTGTGCCGAATTGTCGAAGCGCGTGTCGATCATCAGCGGATAGGGCTTTGCATCGCCCATCAGGCCGGCCAGCGCCATGTTGGTCGCCGGCGGTGTGCCGGCGACGATGCCGACATGCTTGCCCTTCAACTTGGGGTCCTCGAGCGTGTCAACGTCCTCGAGCCCGCTGCCGGCCTTCGAGACCAGTGCATAGCTCGTGCGGTAGTAGGGATTGGTACCCTGCACGAGGTCGTCGCCTTGCGGGAAACCCATGATGACGTCGCAGCGATGCGCGCCCAGCGTCATCCGCACGAAACCGGTGGCCTGCGGAAAGAACACGTAGTCGAGCTTCTTCTGGAGCTTGTCCGCAAGAAACTCGGCGAGCTTGTTCTCGAACCCCTCGCCCTTCTCGTTGGAGAACGGCAGATTGCGCGGATCGGCGCAGACGCGCAGCACCTTGGGATCGACCAATTCGAATGAGAGATCGCCGGTCTCGCTGGTCTGCGCGACGGCGGCATCGCCGAACGCACAGGATGCGACCACGACCCACAGTGAAAACAACCAGCGACGATGTCGTCCGGCCTCCGTCATCGCGCTTCCTCCTCGTTTTGGTTGGATGTTATCCATGCAACGCATGACGCGCCACCTGTGCCAACTTTGCGCTGGCCCAACTTGTTGCAGTGCAACGAGACGAATCCCTTGAACTGAGGCAGAAAAAAGTGTCTCGCATCGCTCTGATGATCGCAGCCTGGTTCCTGCTCGAAGCGACGCTAGCACGCGCCTGCGCAGCCGAATTGCCTGTGAGCGAAGTCGCACCGGGAATCTTCGTGCACTCCGGGACCATCGCCCTGATGACCCGCGAGAACGAAGGCGACATTGCCAATGTCGGCTTCATCGTCGGCGATGAGGCCGTGGCCGTGATCGACACCGGCGGCAGCCTTCGCGAAGGCGAGGCACTGCTGGCCGCCGTGCGGGCCCGCACGCCCAAGCCGATCCGCTATGTCATCAACACTCACGGCCATCCCGACCATGTCTTCGGCAACGCCGTTTTTGTTGCGGAGGGCGCGAGCTTCGTCGGGCACAGCAAGCTGCCGCAGGCGCTCGCGACGCGCGGGCCGTTCTATCTCGACAATTTCCGCCGCATCATGGGCAGCGAGCTGATCGATCCCGTCAAGATCATTGCCCCGACCCTGCTCGTGACCGATACGATGACGCTCGATCTCGGTTCGCGCCGCCTGAGCTTGCGTGCCTGGCCGGCCGGACACAGCGACAGCGACTTGATCGTGTACGACGAGACGACCAGGACCCTGTTCGCTGGCGACCTGGTCTTTCTCCGCCACATCCCGGTCATGGACGGCAGCATCCGCGGCTGGCTCGACACCTTGAAGCGGCTCGAGACCATCCCGGCGCTCCGCGTCGTTCCCGGTCACGGCCCCGTGAGCGACTGGCCCGCCGCGCTGATCGACGAACGGCGCTACCTATCAACGCTGCTGTCCGACGTCCGCACACTGAACAAGAACGGCGAGCCGATCCGAGCCGCCGCAGACAAGGCGGCAGCGTCGGAACGGCCGCATTGGCAGCTGTTCGACGACTACAACGCTCGCAACGCAACTGCAGCATTCTCTGAAATTGAATGGGAGTAGCGGGCGCGCTAGGCTGCACCTGACGACTGTTTCGTCCGCGCGGGATCATGACCATGACGGGATGCACACGCCGGCTGGCCCTCACCGCCCTCCTGCTCGGCCTCGCTTTCGCGACGCCGACACAGGCGGAAGAGGCCTATGATCCCTGGCCCGGCCTGGTGCAGGACATCTTCAAGAGCCGTCCGATGAATGACGGCAGCGCCGTCATCGGCATCGAGATGCCCTACCGCGCCGAGGATGCGGCGATCGTGCCGGTGACCTTGCGCAGCAAGCTGTCGCCCGGCGATGCGCGGCGGATCCGTTCGATCACGCTGGTGATCGACCGCAATCCGGCGCCGATGGCGGCGAAGTTTGAACTCGGGCCCGACGCCAATGTCACGGAGATCTCGACACGCGTGCGCGTCAATAACTACACCGATGTCCACGCGGTCGCCGAGCTCAGCGACGGTCAGCTCTATGTGTCCAAGACGTACGTGAAAGCCTCCGGCGGCTGCTCGGCACCGGCGGGCAAGAACGTCGAGGAAGCCAGGAACCGGCTCGGCCAGATGCGCTATCGCCAGTTCGCCCGCGAGGATGCGCCGGCGAGCCGCGTCCGCGAGGCGCAGGTCATGATCGGTCATCCCAACAATTCCGGGCTGCAGATGGACCAGGTCACGCAGCTCTACATTCCCGCTTTCTTCATCAACCAGCTCAAGCTGACGCAGGACGACAGCCCCGTGCTGTCGATGGAAGGCGGGATCTCGATCTCGGAGGATCCCAACCTGCGCTTCACGTACGTGTCCAACGGCGCCAAGCGCTTCCGCGCGGAAGCAAAGGACACGGACGGGCACGTGTTCCGCAACGAGTGGGATGTGGAGAAGCCGGGGACGTGAGTCTCTCGATCGTCATGGCCGGGCTTGTCCCGGCCATCCACGAACTGCGGGCCTATCCAAGAACGTGGATGCCCGGGACAAGCCCGGGCATGACGAATACGGCTGCTCATCATGCACTGTCAGAAACACCTCACCTCTGCTTCCGCCTGCGCGCGCCTCAAATCGTTCACCGCCGAGTTCGCCTGCTCCGAGGTGCGGAACTGGACGCCGAGATTGCCGCGCACCTGCGACATGCTGAGCGCGGTCTCGGCGGTAACATAGCGCTCGTAGGGTATGATCGAAGCCACCACGTCGATCGAGCAGGAACATTGCTCGATCGCAGCCCGCGTCTCGCCGGTGGCCTTCATGCAGCCATAGACATACTCCGCGCGCGCCGAGGTGGGATAGTCATTGACCGCCTCGGCCCGTGCCACGCACGCGCTCGCAGCCAGCATCACCAATGCGGCAACAATCGGTCGTAGCTGTCCCGCCAGATTCATGCGCATCCTCCCGCTGGTTGCGACCAAGGCTATGCTATGCGTATTGTCCTGAAAAGCATTCCGTCAGAGGAAACGGCTCACAAGGTGATGAGAGCACTGGGTGTGACGAGGGCATTTGGTCGAACATTGGCGCTAGCAATGACGCTGGCGCTGACGCTCGCCGCGCCCGGCCGCGCTGCGGATGCGATCCGCCTTGCAGTGCAGAAGACAGGAACATTCTCCTGGGAGCTGGCCGCGATCCGCAGCGCCGGCCTCGACAAGGAGGCCGGCCTGTCGCTGGAGGTCACGGAGCTCGCGAGCACCGAGGCCGGCAAGATCGCGATGCGCGCCGGCAGCGCCGACATCATCCTGTCGGACTGGCTATGGGTGTCGCGCGAGCGTGCGCTGGGCGCCAAGCTCACTTTCTATCCCTATTCGAGCGCGTTGGGTGCGGTGATGGTTCCGGCGGCTTCTCCAATCAAGACGCTGGCCGACCTCAAGGGCCGCAAGCTCGCCGTCGCCGGCGGGGCGATCGACAAGAGCTGGCTGCTGCTCCAGGCGCGCATGAAACAGGACGGGATCGACCTGAAGTCCGAGGCAACCATCGTCTATGGCGCGCCGCCCCTGATCGCCGCGAAGGCGCTCGACGGCGAGATGGATGCGAGCCTCAATTTCTGGAATTTCTGCGCCCAGCTCGAAGCCAAGGGTTTTCGGCGCCTCGCGGGTATCGAGGATATCCTGCCGAAGCTCGGCGCCAAGGGTGCTGTCTCCGCCGTCGGCTATGTCTTCGACGAGAGCTGGGCCGCGAGCCATCGCGACGCCGTGGCGCGCTTCATCGCGATGACCCGCAAGGCCAAAGAGCTGCTGGCGACCTCGGATGCGGCCTGGGACAAGGTCGCGCCGCTCACCGGCACCAGCGATCCGGCCGTGCTCAAGTCCTACCGCGACCGCTACCGCGACGGCATTCCGCGCCGGAGCATCGACGACGAGGAAAAGGACGCACGCGTGCTCTACCGCGTGCTGGCCGAGATCGGCGGCCGCGATCTCGTTGGCCCTGCGGCCGAGCTCGACCCCGGCACGTTCTATCACGCAGTCCCCGGAGACTGAGGTGCTGCGTCTGCTCTCGTTCGCCCTGTTCCTCGCAACCTGGTGGACCGCCGCGCTGTTCGTCGGTGGCGCGAAGCTGCCCTCCCCGCCGACCGTGCTCCAGGTCATGACCGCGGAAGCATCAAGCGGCGCGCTGTTCCTGCATCTCGGCGCCACGCTGGCGCGCGTCGCGCTCGCCTTCACACTCGCGATGTCGCTCGGCAGCGCGATCGGCTACCTGATGGGCCGGGTGAAGCTCGCCGACCGGCTCGGCGATCCCTGGCTGATCCTGCTGCTCAATTTGCCGGCCCTGGTCGTGATCGTACTGGCCTATATCTGGGCCGGGCTCACCGAGGCCGCGGCGATCGCGGCGATCGCCATCAACAAGCTGCCGACCGCCATCGTCACCTTGCGCGAGGGCGCGCGCGCGCTCGACCGCTCGCTCGACGAAATGGCGAGCGTGTTCGCGATGCCGCGCTGGCGCGCTTTCCGCCACGTCGTGCTGCCGCAGCTTGCGCCCTATATCGCGGCCTCCGCGCGCTCCGGGCTGTCGCTGGTGTGGAAGATCGTGCTGGTCGCCGAGCTCCTGGGTCGTCCGAACGGCGTCGGCTTCGAGATCGGCGTCGCTTTCCAGCTGTTCGACACGCCGCGGCTGCTGGCCTATTCCCTGACCTTCGCCGCCGTCGTGCTCGTCATCGAAACCTTGCTGGTGCAGCCGTTCGAAGCCCGCGCAAACCGGTGGCGGCCCCGTGCGGCTTGAGGTCGAGATCACGGGAAAGACCTTCAGGAGTGCCGCGGGCGGAACGCACGAGGTGCTGGCGCCGGTCCGGTTCGCGCTTCAATCCGGCGAGGTCGGTGTGCTGATCGGGCCGTCCGGCTGCGGCAAGAGCACGATGCTGCGCATCATCCTCGGATTGGACCGCGACTTTGCAGGCCGCATCGCGCGGCCGCCGGAGGCACGGATCGGCATGGTGTTCCAGGAGCCGCGCCTGCTGCCGTGGCGCTCGGTCGAGCAGAATGTACGGCTTGCGGCACCGGAGGTTTCCGATGCGAAGCTGTCGGAACTGTTTCGGATCCTGGAGCTGGAAGCGCATCGCAGCCACTTTCCCGGCGAACTGTCGCTCGGCCTTGCCCGCCGCGTCGCACTCGCCCGTGCCTTCGCGGTCGAGCCCGATCTCCTGGTGCTCGACGAGCCCCTCGCCTCGCTCGACGATGCGCTCGCCGGCCGTCTGCGCGACGAGATCGCAACGCTGGTCGCGAGCCGTCCGATGATGACGCTACTTGTCACCCACAGTCTCGACGATGCGATCCGGCTCGGCGACCGGCTGTTCTTCCTGTCGCCGCGTCCCGCACGGATCGTACAGGAGCTTCCGATCGCCATCCCGCGCGCCGCGCGCAGCGAAGCCGAGATTGCGGCGATCAGGACCGAGCTTGCACGGCGCATCCAAGCGGAACAGGGCGACGTTCACGCCGGGCGGGATGTCCCATAGGCAACCGCGCGAGGCCCGTGCTAAATTGGGTCGCAGCGGAGTCTGCAGATGAAGCGAAGGATCGCCCTGACGGCACTTGGCCTTGCTCTGCTCGCGACAACGACGCGCGCGCAGGACATGATGCGCGATCTCGATCTGACGTCACCCGCCATGGTCTCCGCCGAGATGAGCCGGCAGGAGGTCGAGGCCGCGCTGGCCAAAGCGAGCGCCGGTGCCCCCGCCGATTTGACCGGCAAGCGGTTATCGGGGCTCGATCTCAGTGGTCTCGACCTGGCCAACGCAATTCTCCGTGCGGCACGGCTCAACAAGACGAAGCTCGCCGGTGCCCGGCTCGATGGGGCGATCCTCGATCAGGCGTGGCTGCTGGACGCAGATCTCACGGGCGCGAGCCTGAAGGGCGCCAATTTGTTCGCGTCACAGATGGCACGTGCTCGCCTCGACGGCGCCGATCTGACTGGTGCGCGCATCACGGCAGATCTCACCGGTGCGAGCATGGTCGGCGCGTCGATCGCGGATGCGCATCTCGGTGCCGACATGCGCAACCAGTCGATGGGGCTGATGCGCGCGGTGCTGAGATCCGCCAATCTCGAACGGCTGAACGCGCGCAACGCCGATTTGTCACGCGTCGACCTTGAATTCGCGGTCCTCAGGGGCGCCGACCTGAGCGGTGCATCACTGAAAAACGCCCAACTCGGCGGAGCCGATCTGACCGGCGCGATCGTCATCGACGCCGATTTCGACGGCGCCGATCTCGCCTCGGCGAAGCTGATCGCGCCGAACGGCCTTGACCGCGCCAAGAATTTCGACAAGGCAAAGAACCGCGAACGCCTGATCAGGGAATGACGGCGCGCCTGTGGGAGGACTGCTCGATGCGTTGGGTACTGGCTCTGATCGCGTTGTCGACGCTTGTCGGCGAGGCCGCCGCGCAAACCAAGGGCAAGGGCGTAAGGCTCTGGAACCTGACGACGGAGACGATCTCGGGTTTCCAGCTCGCGCCAGCCGGCAAGACCGACTGGGGTCCGAACCAGTGCTTGAACGACAAGGACAAGGAGGTCGATCACGACGAGCGGCTGCGCATCATCGGTGTCGAGCCCGGCCGCTATGACGCCAAGGTCAGCTATCCCGACGCGCGGCAGTGCATCGTCCGTGACATCGAGATCAAGGCGGACGCCGTGTTCTCGATCGCCGACAAGGATCTGAAGGACTGCACGAAGTAGCGCTCGAACAGATCCTTGCGCCTTATGCCCTGTCGTTGGGGCGTGGATATTCGCAGCGCCAACGCACCGCCTGCCACTTCGGATGCTCGCTGACCCATTGCGCGATATAGGGCGGCGCGGCCATCACGCATTGGCGGGGCGAGCCGGAATAGTTGAACACCAGATGCTGCTCCTCGCAGGTCGCAGGCGAGAGCACAGCACACACAGTCACCACCAGGTCAATCGGGTTCATGCTGGATCCTCTCGCAAGGGGCGCTGGAGATTAGCACGAAAGATTACGTTGCAAGGAGGGGAAAAGTTTCAGGCGGAGGTCAGGAATGGCGAAGGGAACTGCCTCCATCCCTTGCTGGCATTGCGACGCAAAACGCCGAATTCTCCGGAGGTCATGACCGGGCTTGTCCCCCATGACGATCTCGCAGCTAGAAGTTGATCCCGAACACCATCCTGGCCTGGTGTCGCTCGAAATTGACGAGGTCCAGCTTGCCGCCCGATCCGGCCGGACGTCCCCAGGCCTGCATGCTCCAGCTCAAGGTCAGCCGCGAGTGCTCGGATAGCTGGAAATATGCGGTGGGGCCGACGAACAGGGCCTGGCCTGCAAATTCTCCGAGGCCGATCCCCTCATATTGCCGGAAATAGCGCAACTCGCCACCGAGCAGCACATTCGGCCGCACGCGCGCCAGGCCGGCAAACGCAGCGCCGATCGTTGAGCTCTTCTCGGATATTCCTCCAACCTCGAGGCGCGCCCATTCCGGTTGGTAGATCAGGTTGAGGGCGCCGATGGCGAAGTTCGGGATCAGTTCGCGGTCGAATGCCAGCGTGAACTCGGTGCCGTACATTCGCCCTTTCGCGCCGCTGGTCTCGTCAATGCGGTCGCCGTGCAGTTCGGCAGCGATCGTGAAGCCGAACGGAGCGCGGTCGCGATCGAGCAGGCGATAACGCAGGTCGAGCGAGGCGCCCTGGAAGTTGAACTGGCGGCGGTCGTCGATATCAGGGACGCCGGTGATGTCGTGCAAGCTGGCGGTGCCGCCGAGCTCGATACGAAAATTCGGCAGTGGCACCACCTCGATCTCGACCTCGTGCTCGAGCGCGCGATACGCCGCCCCGCCTTTGCCGAAGCGCCCTGTCGTTTGGGTCTGGAATTCGCGCTCGCCGACATTGCCGACATCGGTGCCGATCATGAAGCCGAAAATGTGCTCGGTATCAAAGCCTTCTTCGGCGCTGCTGCGTGCCGGCGCCAGCACGATCGCGCACCCGATCATCATCCAGAACTTACAGGTTCTGCCGCCCATCCCGTGCCCCGAAGGCGCGCCGCTGTGATGCAGCAGCAACGTTCACCGAGCATCAGCGTAGCACACTGCGGCAGAGCGCGGTCGAGATTTTGGTTGAGAGGTCGAGGCCTGCACACGTGCCGCTTCGCGTCCATCGCGAAGCACGATGAGGCTATGCGGAAATCCGACACTGCCGCGGCTTCGACGGCGCTCGCCATCGAAACCGCGGCAGGTCGTCAGTCTTACTTGCGCGAAGCGCAGGCGTACATGTTGATTTCCATGCCGACCGGCACTTCCACGATCTTCGGAGCTTTCCAAGCCATTCGGGGTCTCCCAAGGTATTGAGCGCGACATCGCGCGGCGCAAAACGTAGGGCTGCGTCAGGTGTAGTTCAAGCCTCGATTGGACTGCCGAGCGCGTCCGTGTCGCTTCTTCGCCACTGCATTTCTCTCTCGGACAAAGCCAGTTCCCTCTTGGTCAAGCACGACCAGCGAGACAACAACTTGTGCAATGCACCGCGCGTCTGATCGACAGCGCCGTCAGCAGCCCTTGTCGGCCATTTCGGTATTCGGCTTGGCGCCTTCGGCGCGCTGGGCCGCGGTCGGCTCACTCTGCATTTGCCGCTGAGCATCCTCGGACGAAGCCGGCGTTTCACCGCTTGCACGATTCATCGTGCTCGTCGGCGGATGCTGGCTGGCATCACGCGTTGAACTGGACGAGTGCGATTGAGCGGAGCCGACGGTGACCGGACCAGAGCCGGCATCCTTGTCGGTGCTGGCGCTACCGGTGTTGCACGGACCGGCGACGGCAACGCCGGCGCTCAATGTCAGGATGGCGCAGGCAGCAAGAACGGAACGTTTTGTGTTCATCTGCATCTCCTCTTCGCCTGCCGCGCAGCCCCGGCGCCAGGCAGGACGTTGCGGAGAAAACAGGCCGAGCAGCCCGATGTTCCCGGGCGTCACCGGAATGATCGCAAATACGGCCCTCGTCACGTCAGTTCCGATTGCACCGCTCACCGTAGCAATCGCAGCAGGGAGCGGCCTGCGCGCGAATTCAGCTCCTTCGTATCCAGCGTTCCGTCCTTGTCGGGATTCGCCGCGTTGAAGCGTTGCTCGACCACGGACAGATATTCGTCCAGCGTAAGTGTCCCGTCGCGGTCAGGATCGGCGGCGGCGAGCTCTTTCGCCGACAACCGTCCGCGCAGTTCGCGCGCATCAAGCGTGCCGTCATGATCGGGATCAAGCTTTACGAACATTGCGGCAGCCACCTTCTTCACCTCGGCAAGATCGAGCGTGCCGTCATTGTCGGTGTCGAACAACTTGACCGCGTTGCCGGAGGCCGACCACGCCGGACCGGCCGACAATGCAATCGCAAGCGAAAGGGCAAGGGCAATTGAACGACGCGAAATCATCTAGACCTCCCTGACGATGAGCCCCGAATCGACGGGGGCATAAGCGACATAAATCCGCAAGCGGGCCTTGGTTCAAGTCCGGACTTGCAACTTGCGCGCACCACAACCCGGGAGAACCCGGCCGTGCGCCGGCACGCCTGTACCCCGGGACCCGCTTCGTAGCGCGGAATTTTCGCAGCGTCTCAGCACAAGTGGAAGTTGCTTTCGCAAGGTTTCCGTAAGGTGACCGACACGCCGCGTCCGACGATATCGGCACGGCACTTACGACTTTCGTATTGACGAGTTTTGCTTTCAGGCGGAGTGTTGCAATCGCAGCGTCAAAAGGCGCGCATATTGGGAGGAACGGATGAAACGCTTTGCGATGGCCGCAGGCCTCGTCATGCTTGCGTCAACCTGTGCAAATGCACAAACCACCGAGCAGCTGGTCAAGGGCGCGACCGACACGTCGAACGTTCTCAATTATGGAATGGGCTACAATCTCCAACGGTTCTCGACGCTGAAGCAGATCAACAAGGATACGGTCAAGAACCTCGTCCCGATCTGGAATTACAGCTTCAATGACGATCGTAGCGAGGAATCCCAGCCCATTGTCTATCAGGGCGTGATCTATGTGACCACGCACAATTCGACCATGGCGGTGGACGTCAGGACCGGCAAGCAGATCTGGAAGAGCAAGATCGAATATCCGGCGGAGACGCCGCGAATTGTCTGCTGCGGCATCATCAACCGCGGCGTCGCGATTCATGAGGGCAAGCTGTTCCGTACGACCCTCGATGCCCACGTGATTGCCATCGACGCCAAGAACGGCAAGGAGCTGTGGCGGCAGAAGGCGGCCGACATCAAGGAAGGCTATTCGATGACGGTGGCCCCGCTCGTTGCCGACGGCGTCGTCATCACCGGCATCTCCGGCGCCGAATTCGGCACAAGGGGCTTCATCGACGGCTGGGATCCGGCAACGGGCAAGCATCTCTGGCGCACCCATTCGATCCCCTCGCCCGACGAGCCGGGCGGCGACACCTGGAAGGGCGACACCTGGAAGCTCGGCGGCGGCTCGACCTGGATCACCGGGTCTTATGATCCCGAGTTGAACACGATCTATTGGGGCATCGGCAATCCCGGCCCGTTCAACTCGGCGGTCCGGCCCGGCGACAATCTCTACACCTGCTCCGTCCTGGCGCTGGATCCCAAAACCGGCAAGATCAAGTGGCACTACCAGTTCTCGCCGAACAATCCGTTCGACTACGACGCCGTGGCCGAGATGGTGCTCGCCGATGTGAACGTCGAGGGAAAGCCGACCAAGACGCTGATGAATGCCAACCGCAACGGCTTCTTCTACGTGCTCGACCGCACCAACGGCAAGCTGCTCGCGGCCAACCCTTACGTGAAGGTCAACTGGGCAACCGGCATCGACATGAAGACGGGACGTCCGATCGAGACCGACGTTTCCAAGGACGCACGCGAGGGCAAGAAGGTGACGGTCTATCCGTCCATCCTCGGCGGCAAGAACTGGGAGCCGATGTCGTTCAATCCGCAGACCGGCCTTGCCTATGCCAACACGCTCGCCTTCGGCGGCAGGTACAAGACCGAGCCAGTCACCTACAAGCAGGGTGAATGGTACCTCGGCATGGACCTGACCGACCTCTGGGAATACGGAGACGGGCCGCGCGGCCATCTCAAGGCCATCGACCCCATGACCGGCAAATCGAAATGGGAAGCGCCGAGCGACATTCCGCGCTTCTCCGGCGTACTCTCGACGGCCGGAGGCGTCGTGTTCTCTGGCGCGCTAACCGGCGAGTTCGAGGCCTTCGACGCCGACACCGGCAAGAAGCTCTGGCAGTTCCAGACCGGCTCCGGCATCGAGGGACAGCCGGTGACATGGCAGCAGGATGGCGTGCAATATGTCGCCGTGACGAGCGGCTATGGCGGCGTCTACTCGCTGTTCTCCGGCGACGAGCGGCTTGCCAACGTGCCGCCCGGCGGCTCGCTGTGGGTCTTTGCGGTCAAGCAGTAACCACGGGTACGATGCAGAAGGTGATCTCTCATAAGACGGCGGCGATGATCGCCGCCGTCGCGGTGCTGTCGGTCGCGCTTGCGGCGGCCGGTCGTGCCGATAACAACACCACTGGCAATTCCATGCAGGCGCAGATCGACCATGGCAAGTCGACTTACGCCTCGAAATGCTCGCACTGCCACGGCCCCAATCTGATGAACTCCGGCACCGTCACGCCGGACCTGCGTGCCATTCCCGACGACAAAACGCGCTTCGTCACCACGGTGAAGAACGGCAAGAACAACAAGATGCCGCCCTGGGCCGACATTCTCAGCGACGACGAGATCGGGAACCTCTGGGCCTTCGTCTCCAGCCGGAGAAAGCCATGAGACGATGCCTCTCCATCTGGAGCGTTGCCGCGATCCTCGCGGCGGCGCCTCTCGTTGCGGGCGCGGCCGAGGATCCGCTCAAGGTCTGTCTCGACGAGGACCGGCCACCGCTGTCGGTGCATCGAAAGGGCAAACCGGATGCCGGCTTCGACGTGCTGCTGGCGCGCGCCGTGGCCGAACGCCTGCGACGGCCCCTCGCGATCCAATGGTTCGAGAGCAGGCTCGATGAGGATTCCAGCCCGCAGCTCGAGGCCAATGCGCTGCTCTCGGATGGGCGTTGCTCGCTGGTCGGCGGCTATGCGCTGACGCAGGACTCGCTGGTCGTGCCCGGGATGAAAACGGCGCGCCTGCCGGATTTCGCCGGAGCTACACGCGACGACCGGCGGCGTCGCGTCGCGCTCGGCGTGCTTGCGCCAAGCCAGCCTTACATCTATTCGCCAATGACGGTGGTGCTCGGGCCGAAGGCCCGTGACCGCACGATCGGCGACATCGGCGATCTCGCCGGCCTGCGTCTCGTCATCGACAGCGGATCGCTCGGCGATGCCATCCTGATGACCTTCGACAAAGGGCGCCTGATCGAGAATATCACGCACCTCGTCCCCGGCCGCGACGATCTCCTGGGCGCGCTCGAGCGCGGCGACCATGACGCGACCCTAATCGATCTTGCCCGCTTCGACGCCCATCGCGCCGCGCACCCCGACACGGCGATCACGGCGTCCGGCTACTATTACCCGATCGGAGCCAATCGCGGCTATGTCGGGCTCGCCAGCGATGGCGCGCTGGTCGAGGCCGTCAACAAGGCGCTCGGCCAGCTTGCTGCCGAAGGCAAGATCGCCGAATTCGGCAAGCAGGCCGGCCTCACCTATCTGCCGCCGCGGGAGCCAGCGATTCTGGGCGACGTCTGGACGAAAATCATTCAGCGGTGATTGCAAGGGCGCTGATGTCCCGGACGGCACGCAGTGACGCCTGCGCGCAGCGCACGCATCATGCGCCAATCTGTCTCGCCTGCCGGCCATGCCCGGCGCCAGCCTGATGCAGTAGGTTCCGCAGAAATCCGGGAGAGAATCATGTCCGCCAAACTCGATCGCCGCCACTTCATCGCCGCCGGTACCACTGCACTGGCCGTGCCTTTCGTCTCGCGCGGCGCCTCGGCGCAAGGCTCATCACAAGGCACTTGGCCGGCGCGACAGATTCGCATGATTTGCAGCTATCCGGCCGGCGGCCAGACCGACCTGCTCGCGCGCGCCTATGGCGAGTCCATCTCCAAGCAGGTCGGCAAGACCGTCGTCGTCGAGAACAAGCCCGGCGCCTCCGGCGCGATCGGCACGGCCGAGGTCGCCCGCGCCGAGCCCGACGGCCACACCATCCTGTGCTCGATCTCGACCACCTACATCATGAACCGGGTGGTGATGAAAAATCCCGGCTACGACATGGACAAGGATCTGACGCTCGTCAGCGTCATTCCCGGCGCCGGCCTGCTGCTGGTGGCGAACCCGAAAACCGGGGTCAAGACGCTGGAGGATTTCGTCGCCTTCGCGCGCAAGAGCGGCAAGGTGAATTTCGGCACCTACAGCGCGGGCTCGGCCCCGCACATGACGATCAACGAGCTCAACAAGCAGTACGGCCTCAACATCGAGCCGATCCATTATCGCGGCGAAGCGCCGATGTGGACGGGCATGCTCGAAGGTACGCTCGATGCCGCCATGGGCAGCTACACGGCCGCACAATCGGTGCTGCAAAGCGACCGCGGCACCGTCTTCGCCGTGCATTCGAAGAAGGTCGACGCGATCCCGAACGTGAAGACGCTGCCCGAACAGGGCGCGACCTCGAAATTCTTCACCGTCAGCGGGTTCACCGGATGGGCCGTGCCGAAGGCGACGCCGCAGCCGGTGGTCGATCGCCTCGCCGAGCTCTGCGTCGCCGCCAACGGCGATCCGAAGGTCAAGGAGGTTCTCGCGACTTTCGTGCTCGAGCCCGCGATCGGCTTCAAGGAGACCAACGCGCTGTACCAGCGCGAGCTGCCGATCTGGATCGAGAGCGCGAAGTCGTTGGGCCTCGAGCCGGCCTGACCAGACAGCCGGCGCGCATCAGGAGGATGGCCTCTCCGGCCGCCTTCTTAAAAGCCATGCCTAATGTTCGCCCGAAGCCACGGTGCCCTGCTGCGACTTATGGATCGAGGACGGCACCACGCCGAAATACTTCCGGAACACCCGGCTGAAATGGGACGAGCTGGAGAAGCCCCAGGAGAACGCGACGTCGGTGATGGTCTTGCCGGCGTGGGCTTCGAGTTCCTGGCGGCAGTTCTGTAACCGGGCCTGCCAGATGTAGTCGCTCACCGTGGTGCCGCGCTCCGAGAACAGCATGTGCAGGTAGCGCTTGGAGCAGCCGAGCTCGGCCGAGATCTGGTCGATGCACAGATCCGGATCGCGCAGGTGCTCGCGGATGAAGAACTGCGCTCGCACATACATCGCTTCGGGTCCGACGCGATCGAACATGGTGTCGGCTTCGCGCAGCGGCAGCAGCAACAGGTCGATCAGCGAATCGGCCACGCCGACCGCGCTGTTCGCCGATAGCTTCGCCGCCTCGTCGAAGGTGGCATGGACGAAATCGTGGGCGATCCGCCCCGTGCCGGTCTTCGCCGACAGCTTGCACGCGGGCATCCGCTGCGAGGGGAATCCGCGGTCGCGCAGCAGTGCCTTCGGCACGATCACCACGTCGTGACGCGTGAAGGCCGGGCTGATGATCGAATGCGGGCAGGAGACATCATAGGCGATGATATCGCCTGGGTTGATTTCGATGTGGCGGCCGTCCTGTTCGAAATAGGACACCCCGTAGGTCTGGAAGTGAATTTTTATGTAGGGATGCTCATTGGCCTTGGCGCGCGCCAGCGTATGCGCGATGCGATGCTGGCTGACCTCGATCTGGCAGAGCTTCAGGCGCGAGACGCTCGTGTAATCGATGCGGCCTTCGAGCGAGGACGCCTCCAGCGGATCGACGTCGAAATGCCCACACAGGCTCGTCAGCCCGTCGATCCAGCTTTGGATCTGGCGCTTCGGCGTCATACCGGTCGTCGAGAGCGTGTGAATGGTGTCGGACATTAATCCAGCCACTGGTTTGATCCGGAGATTCGACGCGAATCGCAACCAGCGCTGCCGGAGCCCTCAGCCGTGATTGCGTGACGTTTACCTCGAATTTGAGCGGTCTCTTGGCACGAGCGCCATCGTGCCATTGCCACTCTTGAAAGTTAATCCTCCGCCTTAGTTGCAGCGCCGTCAAGGGGAACCTGAGCACCGAGGGAGCGGTCAAGGGGGTGCGGAAGCCGCTGAATTCGCTACTGCAAAACAAAATCTTCGCGTCCGTGCGCTGTCGAGCAAACCGGCTTCTCTCTTGGGCAAGTTTCCCGATGACGAAGCCGTTAGGGATTGGGCAGGAACAACAAGAACGGGCCGCTCCTGCACGTGGACCCGTGGCTCTCATCAGGAGGAGGAAACAGAACAGCATTCGTTTCTGGTCCCAACCGTGACCGCCCTGCACGAGCAGACGCCGGACGAGAAGCCCGGCGATTGAGCAATGCTTCGGAAACAATAAACGCGACCAACGGAGGAATGACTATGCGCAAGGTGCTACTGGCGACCTATATCGGCTCCGCGGCGGCTCTCGCCGTCGGCAGCGCCTCAGCCAACGACGAGCTGATCAAGATGTCGCAGAACCCGAAGGACTGGGTGATGCCGGCGGGCGACTACGCCAACACCCGTTACTCCAAGCTGAACCAGATCACCGCCCAGAACGTCGGCAAGCTGCAGGTGGCCTGGACGTTCTCGACCGGCGTGCTGCGCGGCCATGAGGGCGGGCCGCTGATCATCGGGAACATGATGTACGTCCACACGCCGTTCCCGAACAAGGTCTATGCGATGGACCTTTCGCAGGAGAACAAGATCGTCTGGAAGTACGAGCCGAAGCAGGATCCGAACGTCATCCCGGTGATGTGCTGCGATACCGTCAATCGTGGCTTAGCCTACGGCGACGGCAAGATCATCCTGCATCAGGCCGATACCACCCTCGTTGCGCTCGACGCCAAGACCGGTCAGGTCGCGTGGTCGGCCACCAACGGCAATCCGGCAAAGGGCGAGACCGGCACTTCGGCAGCCCTGGTCGTCAAGGACAAGGTCATGGTCGGCATTTCCGGCGGCGAGTTCGGTGTGCAGTGCCATCTCACCGCGTACGACCTCAAGTCCGGCAAGCAGGTCTGGCGTGCCTTTTCCGAGGGCCCGGATGATCAGATCAAGATCGATCCGGCCAAGACGATGTCGCTGGGCAAGCCGGTCGGCCCGGATTCGTCGCTGAAGACCTGGCAGGGCGATCAGTGGAAGATCGGAGGCGGCTGCACCTGGGGCTGGATCTCCTACGATCCCGCTCTGAACCTCGTCTATTACGGGTCGGGCAATCCCTCGACCTGGAACCCGAAGCAGCGTCCCGGCGACAACAAGTGGTCGATGACGATCTTTGCGCGCGATGCCGACACCGGCATGGCGAAGTGGGTCTACCAGATGACGCCCCATGACGAATGGGACTATGACGGCGTCAACGAAATGATCCTCAGCGACCAGCAGATCAATGGTCAGAACCGCAAGCTGCTGACGCACTTCGACCGCAACGGCCTCGCCTACACCATGGACCGCGAGACCGGCGAACTGCTGGTGGCCGAGAAGTACGACCCGAAGGTGAACTGGACCAGCGGCGTCGACATGGACAAGAACTCGCCGACCTACGGCCGTCCCAAGGTCGTCGCTCAATACTCGACCGAGCACGGCGGAGAGGACAAGAACACCAAGGGCATCTGCCCGGCCGCGCTGGGCACCAAGGACCAGCAACCGGCAGCCTACTCGCCGGACACGCAGCTGTTCTACGTTCCGACCAATCATGTCTGCATGGACTACGAGCCGTTCAAGGTGAGCTACACCGCGGGCCAGCCCTATGTGGGCGCGACGCTCTCGATGTACCCGCCCCCGGGTGAAAGCCACATGGGCAACTTCATCGCCTGGGACAACAAGACCGGCAAGATCGTCTGGTCGAACAAGGAGCAGTTCTCGGTCTGGTCGGGTGCGCTCGCAACGGCAGGCGGCGTGGTGTTCTACGGCACGCTCGAAGGCTACCTGAAGGCGGTCGACGCCAAGTCCGGCAAGGAGCTCTACAAGTTCAAGACCCCCTCGGGCATCATCGGCAACGTCACCACCTATGAGAACAATGGCAAGCAGTACGTTGCCGTGCTCTCCGGCGTCGGTGGCTGGGCCGGCATCGGCCTGGCGGCAGGTCTGACCGATCCGACCGCAGGTCTCGGCGCAGTCGGTGGTTACGCGGCCCTCAGCAACTACACGGCACTCGGCGGTACGCTGACCGTGTTCTCGCTGCCGAACTAGGCCTCGCTCTGCATCGCTCCGGCGCGTGGATCAACTCCACGCGCCGGCTCGTCTCCCACCGGGTCCCACCGGGCTCCTCGAGGAAAAATCTCTTGCGTAAAATCTGCTCTGTCATTGCTGCGATGATCTTGGTTGCGTCCGGAGGAATTGCGGTCGCGGACGGTCCGGGCGACCCCACCGCAGTGAAAAAGGAAGACGACGGAAAGTGGCTCGATAAGGAAGGAATTCCGACCTACAAGATTTCGGCCGACGGCACCGTGGACTGGTTCACCTATTCCGGATACCGCCGCTATCATTCCGACTGCCACGTCTGTCATGGCCCCGACGGCATGGGCTCCACCTACGCGCCGGCGCTGAAGGATTCCGTCAAGAGCATGAGCTATGGCGACTTCCTGGGCGTGGTCGCCTCCGGCCGCAAGAACATCTCGACCGCGCAGGAGAACGTCATGCCTGCTTTCGGCGACAACCCGAACGTCGCCTGCTACATGGACGACCTGTACGTCTATCTGCGCGCCCGCTCCACCGAAGCATGGGGCCGGCAGCGTCCCGCCAAGAAGGAGGAGAAGACAGAGGCGTACAAAAAGGCGGAAGACGCCTGCATGGGCAACAAATGAACGTTACGAGGACTGCCGAGACCACCTCTTGGCGTCCTATGAGAATCTGAGGAGTCTTACGATGAAAACACGTGCCGCCGTCGCCTTCGAGGCCAAGAAGCCGCTCGAAATCGTCGAGGTCGATCTGGAGGGACCCAAGGCCGGCGAGGTCCTGGTCGAGATCAAGGCCACGGGCATCTGCCATACCGACGCCTACACGCTCGACGGCTTCGACAGCGAGGGCATATTCCCGTCGATCCTGGGGCATGAGGGCGCGGGCATCGTCCGCGAGATCGGCCCCGGCGTGACCTCGGTGAAGCCGGGCGATCACGTCATCCCGCTTTACACGCCGGAATGCCGGCAGTGCAAAAGCTGCCTCAGCCGCAAGACCAATCTCTGCACCGCGATCCGTGCGACGCAGGGCAAGGGCGTGATGCCTGACGGCACCAGCCGTTTCTCCTACAAGGGCAAGCCGATCTACCACTACATGGGCTGCTCCACCTTCTCGAACTTCACCGTGCTGCCCGAGATCGCGGTCGCCAAGATCCGCGAGGACGCGCCGTTCGACAAGAGCTGCTACATCGGCTGCGGCGTCACCACCGGCGTTGGCGCCGTGGTCAACACCGCCAAGGTCGAGCCCGGCGACAACGTGATCGTGTTCGGCCTCGGTGGCATCGGCCTCAACGTGATCCAGGGCGCCAAGATGGCGGGCGCCGACAAGATCATCGGCGTCGACATCAACGATTCCAAGGAGGAGTGGGGCAAGCGGTTCGGCATGACCCACTTCGTCAACCCGAAGAAGGTCACTGGTGACATCGTCCAGCACCTCGTCGGCCTCACAGATGGCGGCGCCGACTACACGTTCGACTGCACCGGCAACACCACGGTGATGCGCCAGGCGCTGGAAGCCTGCCATCGCGGCTGGGGCACCTCGATCATCATCGGCGTCGCCGAAGCCGGCAAGGAGATCGCCACCCGCCCGTTCCAGCTCGTCACCGGACGCAACTGGCGCGGCACCGCCTTCGGCGGCGCGCGCGGCCGCACCGACGTGCCGAAGATCGTCGACTGGTACATGAACGGAAAGATCCAGATCGATCCGATGATCACCCACGTGCTCAAGCTCGAAGAGATCAACAAAGGCTTCGATCTCATGCACGAGGGCAAATCCATCCGTTCAGTCGTCGTGTTCTAGCTCGAAAGACATCACCCCAAGGAGGATCGACCCATGACTGTTGCACTCCATCCCTCGATCGACAACGGCATCAAGCAAGGCAGCGGCAACTTCGGCGGCGGCACGCTGGTCTGCAAATGCACGGACCATCCGGTCAAGGTCGGCATCAAGGGCGACGTCGCCCACAACCACGCCTGCGGCTGCACCAAATGCTGGAAACCGCAGGGCGCGACCTTCTCCGTCGTCGCCGTGGTGCCGCGCCAGAACGTCACCGTGCTCGAGAACGGCGACAAACTCCAGATCGTCGACCCCTCGGCGGTGATCCAGCGCCACGCCTGCAAGGCCTGCGGCACGCACATGTACGGCCGCATCGAGAACAAGAACCACCCGTTCTACGGCCTCGACTTCATCCATCCCGAACTGTTCCAGGAGCAGGGCTCGCAGGCGCCGCAATTCGCCGCCTTCGTCTCCTCGGTGATCGAATCGGGCGTGAAGCCCGAGCAGATGGCAGGCATCCGATCGCGGCTGAAGGAGATCGGGCTCGAGCCCTATGACTGCCTGTCGCCGGCGCTGATGGACGCGATCGCGACCCATGTGGCGAAAGCCAAAGCCGCCTGAGAAGGCCGCCTGAGCGGAGCCGCCGAGCCTTCACCGGTCCCCCATCCGCTCGCTGGCGCGTGCCGTTGCCAGCGAGCCGGACCGGTCGCCGTCCCGGGACCAGCGCGGCGATGCCGCCGCTTCTGCACCAGACATGTGAGGGCCATCAGTTCCTCAGTCCTGGTCTGTGAATGACTGCGCAGGGCCGCCCGCTTCCTGCTCGAAGCTCGCGTGCGTTTCTCCCTCCATCGACTGAGGCATCCTGCTTCGTCCGCGCAGTTCCTGGCGGACGAAGCTTTTTTGCTTGGGACCGTTGCAGAGGCGCGCAGCGCGATGACCACGCCCTGCTTTTGACAAACCACCGATGCAATCTTTTCCCGGTGAGAACACTCGGCTGTGAACGCCGGGTCGGAGCGACCCCTGCTAGGGTCGCGCCGTCACGATGCTGCGCGAAGTACAATCAATCAAGAAGACGACGGGAGTATCGAGCAAATCCAGACATCGCTATCCGCGCTCCTGCCTCCCTCCGGGATTTGCCCGCGCGGGACGACGGCGGAATGCGGCGAGACGACGCACGAACCGTCGCCGACCGGCGTCGGCGGACTTTGAATTTGGCATGCTTATGAAGAGCGAGGCACGATCATGATCAAGGTGAAGATCAACGGCCAGGAACAGAGCTGGGACGGCGACCCGGATCTCCCGCTACTCTGGTTCCTGCGTGACGAGGCCGGACTGACCGGCACCAAATACGGCTGCGGGCAAGCTCTGTGCGGCGCCTGCACGGTCATCGTCGACAAGCAGGCGGTGCGCGCCTGTATCACGTCCATCAACGACGTCGCCGGACGCGAGGTCACCACGATCGAGGGATTGCATCCCAACGGCGATCACCCGGTGCAGAAGGCCTGGCGCCAGGTCAACGTGCCCCAATGCGGCTTCTGCCAGGCTGGCCAGATCATGCAGGCTGCAGCCCTCCTGATGGACAACCCGAAACCCTCGCATGACCAGATCCGCGAGGCGATGTCGGGCAACATCTGCCGCTGCGGCTGCTACCAGCGCATCGAGAACGCCGTCCATCTCGCATCGACGGGAGTGTGACATGAACTTCATCGACAATCCCCGCAAGCTTCGCGGCTTCGAGAAGCATATCAGGGTCGAGAAGATCTCGCGCCGCAGCATCCTGAAGGGGCTCGGCGTCACCGGCGGCTTCGTCCTCGCCGCCCCCGTGATGTCGCGCCCGGCGCTCGCCTATGAGACCGGTGCCGGCCAGATGCCGCACGGTGTCGTGGTCGATCCGCGCGTGTTCGTTTCGGTCGCCCCGGACGGCATCGTCACCATCATCGGGCACCGTTCGGAAATGGGCACCGGCGTGCGCACCAGCCTGCCGCTGATCGTGGCCGAGGAGATGGAAGCCGACTGGTCCAGGGTCAAGGTGCAGCAGGCCCATGGCGACGAGGTCAAGTTCGGCAACCAGGACACCGACGGCTCGCGCAGCACACGGCACTATCTGCTGCCGATGCGCCAGATCGGCGCCTCCGCCCGCACCATGCTGGAGCAGGCTGCTGCGAAGCGCTGGGGCGTGCCCGCGACCGAGGTCAAGGCGGTCAACCACGAGGTCGTCCACAGCGCGAGCGGCCGCAAGCTGGGTTTCGGCGAACTCGCCGCGGACGCAGCCAAGGAATCGGTGCCGAGCATCGAAGGTCTCAAGCTGAAGGATGCCAAGGACTTCCGCTATCTCGGCAAGGGCCAGGTCGGTATTGTCGATCTTCACGACATCACCACCGGCAAGGCGCATTACGGCGCGGACATCCGCTTGCCCGGCATGAAGTATGCCGTGATCGCGCGCCCGCCGGTGACGGGCGGCAAGCTGGTCTCGTTCGATCCGGACGCGGCTCTGAAGGTCCCCGGCGTCGAGAAGGTGATGCAGGTGCGCGGCTGGCCGTGGCCCTCGAAGTTCCAGCCGCTCGGCGGCGTCGCCGTGATCGCGCGCAACACCGGCGCGGCGATCAAGGGCCGCGACGCGTTGAAGCTGGTATGGGACGACGGTCCGAACGGCAAATACGACTCCGTCGCCTATCGCAAGGAGCTCGAGGAGGCCTCGCGCAAGCCCGGCCTCGTCCTGCGCAAGGAGGGCGATGCGGACACCGCCCTAAAGGGGGCCGACAAGGTCATCGTCGGCGAATACTACATCCCTCATCTCGCCCATGTCGCCATGGAGCCGCCGGTCGCGGTTGCCAACGTCAAGGGCGACAAGGCGGAGATCTGGGCGCCGGTGCAGAGTCCCGGCGGCACTCGCGAGGACGTCGCCAAGACGCTGGAGATCCCCGAAGGCAACGTCACCGTCAACGTGACGCTGCTCGGCGGTGGTTTCGGTCGCAAGTCGAAATGCGACTTTGCGCTCGAGGCCGCCCTGCTGTCCAAAGAGCTCGGCGCGCCGGTGAAGGTGCAGTGGACGCGGGAAGACGACCTCCACAACGGCTTCGTGCACACCGTCTCGGTCGAGCGGATCGAGGCCGGTCTCGACAAGAGCGGCAAGGTGATCGCCTGGCGCCACCGCAGCGTGGCTCCCAGCATCGCATCGACCTTTGCCGCCGGCACGGTGCATCAGGCCCCGTTCGAGATCGGCATGGGCCTCGTCGATATGCCGTTCGAGATCGCCAACATCTCCTGCGAGAATCCGGAAGCAGCCGCGCACACCCGCATCGGCTGGTTCCGTTCGGTCTCGAACATCCCTCGCGCCTTCGCGGTGCAATCGATGGTCGGCGAAATCGCGCAGGCGACCGGCCGCGACCAGAAAGACATGCTGCTCGAGCTGATCGGCTCGCCCCGCATCGTCAAGCCGAACGTGAAGGACCTCTGGAACTATGGCGAGCCGCAGGACAGCTACCCGATCGACACCGCGCGCCTGCGCAAGGTGGTCGAGCTGGTCGCCGAGAAGGGGGAATGGGGGCGCAAGTTGCCGAAGGGCCACGGTCTCGGCATCGCCGTGCACCGCAGCTTCGTCAGCTACATCGCGACCATCGTCGAGGTCGCCGTCGACGACAAGGGCAAGCTGACGGTGCCGCGGGTCGACACCGCGATCGATTGCGGCACCTATGTCAACCCCGAGCGCATCGCCTCGCAGATCGAGGGCGCGGCGATCATGGGCCTGAGCCTCGCCAAATACGGCGAGATCACCTTCAAGGACGGCAAGGTGCAGCAGAAGAATTTTGACGACTTCCAGGTCGTCAGGATGGACGACTCCCCGTTGGTGACCAACGTCTACATCGTGCCGCCGGCATCGGACACGCCGCCAAGCGGCGTTGGCGAGCCCGGGGTTCCCCCGTTCGCGCCGGCCCTGATCAATGCGATCTTCGCCGCGACGGGAAAACGTATCCGCGCGCTTCCGATTGGCAAGCAATTGGAGGCTTGAGCTGGAAACTAAAGCGTGAGGCGGAACACAAGGCGCCTCGCGCTGTTTTCATCGATCTGACAGGAGCAGATCGATGACCAACATCTCCAAGGCGCTCGCAGTCTCGCTGTCGGGCGTCTTTCTTTTGACGGCCTCCGGCGCATTCGCTCAAGGCAACACGACACCGCCGACCAGCGCCACGCGCCCCGGCACGCCGGACCAGACCTCGCTGCCCAACGCCAATGCCCCGCCCGCCTCGACCACCCAGAGCACGGGGCAGCACAATCCGGACCCGAAGATCCGCGAAATGAACCAGAAGGAAAAGGACAAGGTCGAACGCCTCGGCAAGTAGCAATCTGACGCCTGGGCATCGACGTACCCGCTGGCGATCGTCAAGCAAACGCAAGAATGCGGCGGACGTTGCCGCCCGCCGCATTCGCTACCCCCCCTGCCGCTCCGCGTCTTTCGATCCGCCTGCGGAGCTATTTCTTCAGCGCAAACACCCAGACGACCCCGCCCTGCGGCACGTTGGCCTCGATACCGATATTGTTGGTCACGAGTGCATCCTGGATGCGCTGTGCGTCCACGCCCCAGCCCGACTGGATCGCGATGTACTGCGTGCCGTCGATCTCATAGGACACCGGCATGCCGACGATGCCGGAGTTGGTCTTCTGTTCCCACAGAAGTTCGCCGGTCTTGGCGTGGAAGGCTCGGAAGTTGCGGTCGTTGGTGCCGCCGACGAAGACGAGATCGCCCGCCGTCGCCGTCACCGAGCCGAACAGTTGCGACTTCGGGAAGTTGTGCTGCCACACCTTCTTGCCGGTAGCGGGATCCCAGGCCTGAAGCTCGCCGAAATGATCCGCGCCCGGCCTCGTCTTCAGGCCGATGTCTTCCGGCTTGGTGCCGAGCCAGAGTTCGCCCGGCTTGAGCGGGACCTTCTCGCCGGTGAATCCGCCGCAGAAATTCTCGTTGGCGGGCACGTAGACGAGGCCGGTCTTCTGGCTATAGGCGGCCGACGGCCAATCCTTGCCGCCCCACAGCGACGGACAGAACTCGACGCGTTTCCCGATGACCGGCTTGTGCGCGGGATCCACGATCGGCTTGCCGGTCTCGTCGATGCCCTTCCAGACGTCGGTATAGACGAACGGCCAGCCTGCGACGTAGTTGATCTTGGTCGGCGTGCGCTCGAGCACCCAGAAGATCGCGTCGCGTCCCGGATGGACCAGGCTCTTGATGGTGCGACCGTTGCGTTGCAGATCGATCAGCATCGGCGCCTCGACCTCGTCCCAATCCCAGGAATCGTTCTGGTGATACTGGTGATAGGCCTTGATCTTGCCGGTGTCGGGATCGAGCGCGAGCACCGATGCAGTGTAGAGATTGTCGCCGGGATGGGTCTCGCCGGGCCACGGCGCCGCATTGCCGACGCCCCAATAGATCGTCTTGGTCTCCTTGTCGTAATTTCCGGTCATCCAGGCCGACCCACCGCCGTTCTTCCAGTCGTCGCCCTGCCAGGTGTCGTGACCGGGCTCGCCTTCGCCGGGGATGGTGTAGGTCCGCCACAACTCCTTGCCGTCCTTGGCATCATAAGCAACGATATAGCCGCGCACGCCGAACTCGCCGCCGGAGCCGCCGACGATGACCTTGCCGTCCACGATCAACGGCATCAGGGTCATGTACTGACCCTTCCTGTAGTCCTGCACCTTGGTATCCCACAGCACTTTGCCGGTCTTGGCATCGAGCGCGACCACATGGTCGTCCGTGGTGGCGAGGTAGAGCTTGTCCTCCCACAGGCCCACGCCCCGGTTGGTCGGATGCAGCTGGAACAGATCGTCAGGAAGCTGCCGCTTGTAGCGCCAATATTCGTCGCCGGTCTTCGCGTTCAGCGCGATCACCTGCCCCATTGGAGTCGTCACGAACATCGCGCCATTGTTGACGATCGGGGGCGCCTGGTGGCCTTCGACCACGCCGGTGGCAAAGGTCCAGACCGGCGTGAGGCTCTTCACGTTCGATGTGTTGATCTGGTCGAGCGGACTGTAGCCCTGCCCGTCATAGGTGCGCCGATAGAGCATCCAGTTGCTCGGCTCCGGATTCTCCAGCCGCTGCGCCGTGACCGGTGTGTAGTTCTCGATAGGGCCCGATACGGCGGCGGTCGAGGCGAGGCAGGTGAAGGCGACGAAGCCGGACAGTAACCATTGCTTCCTTGCCATGGAAGTTTTCATGGACGTTCCCCTTTTCATCCGTTTGAATTCTTGTTGTGAATTCTTGTTGTGAATTCTTGTCGTTCGTCCCGTCGTCCGCCCATCGGCGGAGGCGGCCTCTCGTGACACGGGCATGGCCCGCAACGTCCATCATCCTGGCTGCGCGCCACCTACCTTTCCGACGAAATTGCCGGCGACGCTGAGTGATCCGTCAGCCAGCGCCAGAGGCAACGCCGCGAGCCGTCGCGGCGCCGGTCCGAACACGACCTGCGCGCCCGCGCGAGGGTCGTATTCGGAATTGTGGCACATGCACTTGAACACCTCCTTGTCGCCGACATCGCTCTTCACCCAGGCGGTGACAGGACAGCCCGCATGCGAGCAGATCGCCGAATAGGCGATGATGCCGTCGACAGCACGCGCGCGGGTTTTTTCGTCGAGCTCGGCGGGATCGAGCTTGATGATCAGGATCTCGTTGAGCCGCGAGGCGCTGCGCACCACCGATGTGTTGGGATCCTTCGGCCAGGCATGGAGCGGTGGCCCGCCGGCCTTCAGATCATCCGTGGTGATGATCTTCCCCTCCTGGTCACCTTCGGAGAAGACAAGCAGGTCGCCCTTCTGCGGCCGTTCGTCGGCGCCGGGCGGATCCTCGCCTGCACGCGCTGGCGGGGAGCAGCCGAGGCACGCCGTCGCCGCCAGCGCACCGAGCAGCACGGATCGCCGTGTCTGTTCGGCGTCCGCTTCGACGTCGGATTCCGCAGCATTCTCGGAGGATGATGAATGGGTATCGAACGATGCGCGAGCCATGCCCGCTAGCAGGCGCTGGAACTCTGCCGAAATGAAGGCAAAGACTTGGCGCCGCAGTGCATCAATGTGGCTCTACTCTCTTTGATTGAATCAATCCCAGCGAGCAAGCGCATTTTCGCGAATTCTACATCGCATCACGCGAACCGCATGATGATTTTGCAGATCAGACCGATGATGTTGGAATTGGTGCAGCGCGCCATCGCGGGATGCGAGCCGCGCGTTTCTCAGGCGGGCATCTTGTATTCAGGACCTGAGCACGTGACGCGGCGATGCGATACGACCTGCGACAGTTGCCGAAGCCATCTCGAAACTGTCGGCGATGCGACGCGCCTTGTCGATGAACAACGCGGCCGCCGCCGGCGGGCAGACCTCGCGCGCGGTCTGTTCGAACAGATCGAGCCAACGGTCGAAATGATCTCCCACCAGGTTCAGCGGCAGATGCGCCCGCATCGGCGAGCCATGATAGCGGCCGCTCATCAGCACCACCGAGGACCAGAAATCCTTGAGCTTGGCGAGGTGCTCGTCCCAATTCTGCACGATGGCGAAGACCGGACCAAGCAGCTCGTCCTCGCGCACGCGTCCGTAGAAGCGGGTGACGAGCTCCCCGATCATCTCTTCGGTGATCCCGGTGCGCTCGATCGCATCCCGCGTCAGCAGGCTCCGCCGTGCAGCCGCAGCTTCGCGCTCGGCCTTCAGTCGATCCGACATATCCTCTGTGTCCGTTCCATTGTTCCCGCGGGCCGCCCGTTCGACATTGTCGGGCCAGTTGCGCGCGGCGTCTTTGTCGCAGCGCAAAGTGCGGGATCCGGCGGCGAACGCGAAAGGCCCGCCGCCGGTCGCCCTGATCAGGCGCTGTAGATGTAAAAGCCCTGCCCGGTCTTGCGGCCGAGATGGCCGGCATCGACCATTTCTTTCAGCAGCGGGGCCGGCCGATATTTGGGATCGTTGAAGCCCTTGTAGAAGACCTCCATCACCGAAAGCATGGTGTCGAGCCCGACCAGATCGGCCAGAGCCAGCGGCCCGATCGGATGGTTGCAGCCGAGCTTCATGCCGGCGTCGATCTCTTCCGCGGTTGCGATCCCCTCCTGGAGCGCGAAGATCGCTTCGTTGATCATCGGGCACAGGATGCGGTTGACGGCGAAGCCCGGGCTGTTCTTGGCTGTGATCGCCACCTTGCCGACGCGCTTGGCGAAATCGAGCGCCTTGGCATGGGTGTCGTCCGAGGTCTGCAGGCCGCGGATGAGCTCGAGCAGCGCCATCACCGGCACCGGATTGAAGAAGTGCATGCCGATGAAGCGGTCGGGACGATCGGTCGCCGCAGCGAGCTTGGTGATCGAGATCGACGACGTGTTGGTCGCGACCAGCGTGCGCGGCGAGAGGGTGGCGCAGAGATCCTTCAGGATCTTGACCTTGAGCTCCTCGTTCTCGGTCGCAGCCTCGATGACCAGATCGCAGTCCGCCAGTTTCGCCCGGTCGGTGGTGCCGGTGATGCGCTTGAGCGTCGCCTCGCGATCGGCCGCCGACATCTTGTCCTTCTTGACCAGGCGCTCGAGGCTGCCGCCGACGGTCGAAAGGCCGCGGTTCACCGCCGCATCGGAAATGTCGACCATCACGACCGAAAGCCCGGCCGCGGCGCAGACCTGCGCGATGCCGTTCCCCATGGTCCCTGCCCCGATGATGCCAACCGTCTGGATCATTGCGTCATATCCTTCATCCTTGCGGCACGTGCCCTGGCGGCCGGCCCAAATTGTTCCTGCGTCCGGGTCTAGCACTGCCATTGGGCTGGCGCGACCCGATCCTGGTCCTCCATAAAGCATCCATGGATGGAATAAAGCCGGCCCGGTTGCGCAGCGGCAGAATTCGCGCTGTTTCTGCCCGAATTCGCGGATTTTCGCCCTCTGGGCCAGGGTGGCCCATGGGCGCGGACGCGGCCCCCGACCTTCACACTGATGCCTTCAGCCCCCGAGAACAGCGGCAGCAAATGGCCACCCGGGCCAGGCGGGCCCACAAAACAAAAAGCGAAAAAACAACCCCATGCACAGTAGCGATGGGGCTGAAAGGCTTGAGGATTTTCGGTCTTGCCGAAGACGCGGTTGCGGCGTCGGGCAAAACAGGGGTATTATTGCATCATCGGCTGCTGTGCGGGTTTCGCAACACGGGCGGCTGCGAGTGCTCCTTCGCCTTTTCCTGCACGCGCGGTCCCCATCCTCCCCTGGAGGGCACGGCGAGTCTCGGCTCGCGTCTTGTTCGAGGCACTGTGGAGCGCGCGCAAAATCGCGGTCGCAATTCTGCAGCATGCCATTACGCGCATCCAACAGGCGTGGTTACTGCTCCACTAACTTTGACGACCTGACGTTGCACCGGAAACACACTGCGCAGCTTTCCCAATGCGCGGCAATGATCTGCACTGACCGGTCACCGGCAGCCACATACCGTAACAACCACGATCCGCTGTCGATGATGCTTGGCAATCTGCCATCCGGGGCACAGCAGCAAGACAACAAGGGCTGTGCGCCATGCGCGAATGCATCGGGGCTGCGACGCTTTCACGGCAATCGAACGGCGATCAGGGCAGACATCCGCATCGCCCTTCGTCCATCGGAGGCAAGCGATCTGCGTTCCTTCGCCTGCTGTCAATGAGCGCCTCGGCGGCCGCGCTCTCGATGCTCTTGCCGGGCGCAACGGCGGCGCAGACCTGGACCGGTGCGACCAGCAATGACTGGACGGTGGGCACGAACTGGACGGGCGGAACTCCCCCGGTTGCCGGGGGCGCCGTCAACATTGCGCCCGGTTCAACCGTGGTCCTCGGCGTCAACCCTGGCGCGGTCGGTGCGACCGGCAACATGACTGTTCGCACGGCTGCCGGCCTCACGACGAGCCTCACGATCCAGAACGGCAGCACGTTGACGAACACTGCCAGTGTTTCGATGGGTGATCTCCCAGATGGTACAGCCATCATCACAGTGACGGGGGGAGGCTCGCGGTGGAACACCACGGCGGTGACCGTCGGCACCTCCGGCACAGGCATCGTCAACATTACGGACGGCGCGACCGTCGTCGCGACGAATCGAATCATCCTCGCCACGCCAGCCGCCGGACGCACAGGCATTCTCAACATCAGCGGCGGCACGCTGCAGACGGGCAGCGTTTCGGTCAACAGTGCAGCCAGTCAGGCGACCTACGACAACGCCGTCGTGCGCGCGATAACCAACCATGCGAGCTTCTTCGGCGGAACGGTCAGCCAGCACAGCATCGCCGCAGGCGGGCTGACATTCGACACCAACGGGTTCGACGTCGGCACGCTCGGATTCAGCGGTGTCGGCGGGCTCACGAAAACAGGCGTCGGGACCTTCACATTGGGTGGCGCGAGTACGTTCACCGGGCAAACGGTGATTCAGCAAGGCACGCTCGCGCTGGCGGGCGCCGGCTCCGACGATGCACTCGCCAATTCAAGCCGCATCGTGGCCAACGCGACCTTCGACATTTCGGGCATCGTCGGCACCTCCCACATCAGGAGCCTGGCCGGAACTGGCACGGTCGCACTCGGTACGAAGGCGCTGGCGATCACGAATGCAGCTGACACGTTCGCGGGCACAATCAATGGCACAGGCGGCCTGACGGTGACAGGTGGCGTGCAGACGCTCTCCGGCGCCAACGGCTACACCGGCGCAACCACCATCGCCGGAGGCACGCTGCGCGCCGGCGCGGCGGGCGCCTTCAGCGCCGCGTCCGCCTATGTCGCGGCGGCCGGCGGAACGTTCGACATCGACGGCTTCAACCAGACAATCGCATCGCTGGACAATGCCGGCCTGGTGCGAACCGGCGGCGCACCGGGGACGACGCTGACGGTGACCGGCAATTACACCGGCAACGGCGGCACGGTTCTGCTCAACACCGCGCTCGGCGGCGACGGCTCGATCACTGATCGACTGGTCGTGCAGGGAGCCACGTCTGGCACATCCACCCTGCGCATCGCCAATATCGGCGGCAGCGGTGCGCAAACGGTGGAAGGCATCAAGGTGATCGACATAGCCGGTGCCTCGAACGGCAGCTTTGCCTTGCAGGGCGACTACGTCATCAACGGCCAGCAGGCTCTGGTCGGCGGCGCCTATGCCTACACGTTGCAGAAGAACGGAGTTGGTACGCCGGCGGACGGCGATTGGTATCTGCGCTCCAGCCTGATCGACCCACTGGGGCCGGCCGCCGCCGGGCCGCTCTATCAGGCCGGCGTCCCCCTGTACGAGAACTACGCACAGGTGCTGCTCGGCATGAATCAAGCGCCGAGCCTTCGAGAGCGCGTCGGCAACCGTTACTGGGGCGGCAGCGAGGCGATGGCGCGCGCGGGAATCGATACCGCGCAGACCACGGACGGCTCATGGACGCAATCGGCCTTCTGGGGCCGCATCGAGGGCGGGCAGTCCAAGCTGCGGCCGTCCAACACGACCGGCTCGGCCTATGATTCCGACGAGATGAAAGCGCAGGTCGGCCTCGATGGCGCCGCGCTCGACAACGCGCGCGGCCGGCTGATCGTCGGCCTCACTGCGCAATACGGCCTGACCACGGCCTTCGTCAATTCAGTGTTCGGCAACGGCCGCATCCGCGCACAAGGAACCGGCGTCGGCGCCACCGCGACCTGGTACGGCCATGACGGCTTCTATGTCGACGGCCAGGCGCAGACCATGTTCTACCGCAGCGACCTGTCATCGGCGCTTGTGGGCAGCATGACGCATGGCAATGAAGGCTTCGGCTATGCGTTCAGCCTCGAGGGCGGCAAGCGGATCGCGATCGGCAATGGCTTCTGGCTGGCGCCGCAGGCGCAGCTTGCCTATTCAAAGGTCGGCTTCGATGCGTTCACCGACCGCTTCGGCGCGCTGGTCTCGCTCGGCAATGCCGACAGCCTGCTCGGCCGTCTCGGGCTGTCGCTCAATCATCAGCGCACCTGGAACGACGGCACGGGCATCGTCCGCTCCGACCTCTATGCCATCGGCAATCTGCACTATGAGTTCCTGGGCGGCACCGGGATCGATGTCGCCGGCACCGGCTTCGCGAGCGGCCATGATCGCCTGTGGGGCAGCATCGGCGGCGGCGGCACCTATAGCTGGGTGAACGGCCGTTATGCCGTGTTCGGCGAGATCACCTATCGCGCGAGCGTTGATGATCCCGGTGACAATCACGGCTACAGGGGCACCGGCGGTTTCCGCATCGTGTGGTAAGCCTGCGCGCGTGACCTCGATCTGATTGCGTCGCCATCTGCGCGCAGTGGACGCGTGGATGTTCTGCAATTGGTCCTCCCTACATTGACACGAGTGTGACGGCCGGGGCAGGTTTTCTCATTGCTGGCGAATCAGCGATTGCCTCACGCCGAGTACCTCTTGGACAGCTCCCAGTGCTTTCGAGACTGATATCGTTGCTGCGCCGCATCCCCGCGGTGAACTGGGCGTTGACCCGACTTCGGCCCTTGCCGCACGGCGGCAGCATTGACGTCGCGCCGATCGCCACGGACGCTTCGCCCGCCATCGTCGAAGACGTCGCGGCCACTGCTCAAGCTCCAATCGCCGAGATCAGCACCCCTGTGCGCGAAGAGACCGATCTTGCCGCCACAGCTCCGGTCGCGGAGAACGATGCTTCTGTGCCTGTCGTCGCGGAGAATCCGTCCGACGATATCTGTACCAGCGATGACTCATCTCCGGAGAGAGTGACGGAAATGGACGCGCCCGCGACGCCGCCCGTCGCCGAGGAGGTGTTGGCTTCGTCGCCCGACGCGGAGAACGAGCCAGTTGCGGAGGCTGATCTCGCCATCATTGGCGATGCATCTCCCGCCGAAATCGATTCCGACGTCGCAGAAGAGGCTGTGGTTTCACCACCAGACGTTGCGACCGCTTCGACTGACGTCCCTGAGGCCGTCATCGAGGCTACCCCATCGCCCGACGTTTCCGCCGAGGTCGAAACGGTCGCCGTCGAAGCGATCCCGGTCCTCCTCGGCGATGCCAACAGCGTCGCGCCTGACGTTTCTGAAGCCGGAACCGACAGCGACCCGGCGCTCGCCGTCGAGGTCGCGCCGGCCCCTGCAAACGATGTCCCGCTCGTCACAGCCGTTGCGACGGCGGCCAACGGGTCAGCCAGCGTCGCCATCGAGATCGAACCGGCTCTGCCGCTCGAGTCTCCTGCTCCGGAGATCCGCAACGCACCGAAAGCTCGCGAGAGAGCCGCGGAACCCGCCGACCGCGCCGCGTTGATCCGGCAGCGCTGGGCGGAGACCGGAATCCGTATGTGGAATCCGCGGCTTCACGGCACCGGCGAGGCCGCGCTGAACATCCAGGGAAGCGTCGGGCTGCTGCCGCCGGCACCCGGCGAGACAATGCCGCGCTACGACAAGCTGGAATTCAAGATGCTCGGCGGACAGATCATCTGTGAGGGCGTCATCGTCGAGGCGCCCGCGCAGGCGAACCATCGCAGCTTCACCCGGCTCGCTGAGCCGCGAAACATCGAGCGGGTCCGCGAACCGACGCGGGAGCGCCAGGCCGCTCTCGCCTGATCCTTTCTTCTGCGACCACGGTCCCGATGTGCTAGGCTGATATCCCGACATGGGAGATCGCACATGCGCGCAAGATCGCTGCTTCTGGTCGTGATCGCCTTCGCCATCTCACAGCCCGCGCTCGCCGCCGGCAAACGGCCGCGTCCTGCAGCCATGGCCGCATCCGCCACCGATCCGGCCGCGCCCTACAAGGCCGATCGGCTCTCTTCCTCGCGCGGAGAGACGATCCTCGACACGCCCGGCCAGACCACCGTGCTGACGCGGCAGGTCCTCGACGACAAGAAGGCAACCAGCCTTCGGGACGCCATGCGCTCGACCGCCGGCGTGACCATCGGACGCTGAAGCATACACGTTCGAGCGACGGCAACCGGCCGATCAAAACGACAAGCACCGGGACGCGCGAACCGGCCAGCACCATGGTTAGCGGGCTGTAGCTGCGGCGGACAGCTTGGCCGAGAACGCTTGCCCTTGGCGCTGGATACCCTTAACGCGGCCTCACCAATTGCACGCGGCCGGAAAGTCCTGAGGTAGCGCGCAACCTGTGCTGGCCTTCCGCGCGCCGCCCGATCTAACGCACCCTTTACCCGCGCCGTGCAAGATCGCCCGCGTTTTGAGGGGATCCGGGGCTCGTATTTCAATGCCTGTTGCCGATTTGAAGTCTCATCTTGCCGCCGCAACGCGGCTGTTTCGCGTACCGGCCGATAACCCGGACTTGACGCGTGCGCAGTTCGACGCGTTCTCCAAGCAGATCCCGCTGCTCTACTTCATCCTGATCAGCAACACGATCGCGGTCGCCTACACCTATGTGAACGTGGCGCCGGACTGGCTGACGATGATCGTGCCGAGCGTGCTGACCATGCTCGCGGGCTTACGGACCTTCTGGTGGCTGCGCCAGCGTCACATCGTGCGCAGTGACGCCGACATCCTGCGCAATCTGCGCACCACCAACTGGCTGACCCTGCCGATTGGCGCCGGATTCACCGCCTGGTCCTTCGCGCTCTACCCCTACGGCGATCCCTTCGCCAAGAGCCAGGTCGCCTTCTACATGGCGGTCACCGTGATCGGCTGCATCTTCTCGCTGATGCATCTGCGTTCAGCAGCGCTGATCGTGACGCTGATCGTCGACGTGCCCTATGTGCTGTTCTTCTTCGCCACTGGCGAACCGACGCTGAAGGCGATCGCCGTCAACAACCTCCTGGTTTCCGGCGCGATGGTGACGGTGCTGTTCATCTACTATCGCGACTTCGCCGATCTCGTCGCCAGCCGCAAATCGTTGCTGGCGCAACAGGCGGCGACACAGGCGCTCTCGGACGAGAACTTTCGCCTTGCCAATCTCGATACCCTCACCGAACTGCCGAACCGCCGCCGCTTCTTCGCCGAATTGTCGAGTGCCTTCGCAGATGCCGAGCGCAGGAACGTTCGCGTCGCTGTCGGCATCATCGATCTCGACGGCTTCAAGCCGATCAACGACAATTACGGCCACTCGGTCGGCGACCGCGTCCTGATCGAGGCAGGCCGGCGCATCCGCGAGGTCTGCGAGGGCTTTGGCCCGCAGCGCGTGGAGTTCGCCCGGCTCGGCGGCGACGAGTTCGGCCTCGTCGTGTGCGGCGACCCCGACGACGCGGATCTGATACGACTGGGCGAACGCATCGGCGGCCAGGTCAAGCTGCCTTACCAGCTCGACACCGCCCACACCGGGCTGTCGTGCTCGATCGGATTCGCATCGTTTCCGGACTCAGCGACCACGTCGGAAGCGCTATATGAGTGCGCCGACTACTCGCTCTATCACGCCAAGCGCAATCTGCGCGGCCGCACCGTGATCTTCTCGAGCGAGCTCGAGGCCGAGATCCGCAGTCGCGGAGTCATCGAGAACCTGCTGCGCACGGCCGATTTCAGCACCGAGATGGATCTGGTGTTCCAGCCGATCGTCGACGCCATGAGCGAGTACACCGCCGGGTTCGAGGTCCTCGCGCGCTGGCACAGCACTCGCCTCGGCATGGTTTCCCCGGCCGATTTCATTCCGGCCGCCGAGCGTATCGGTCTGATCCGGCCGCTGACGCAGGCGCTGCTGGTGCGCGCACTCGCCATCGCCAGGACATGGCCCGATCACGTCCGCCTGTCGTTCAACCTCTCCGCCCACGATGTCTGCGCGGCGGAGGGCATTTTGCCGCTGATCTCCATCATCGAGAAGAGTGGATTGCCGCCGCATCGGATCGACTTCGAGATCACCGAGACCGCCGTAACCTTCGACTTCGTGCGCGCGCAGCAGTCGATCGCGACGCTGAAGGCGATGGGCTGCGGGATTTCGCTTGATGATTTCGGCACCGGCTATTCGTCGCTGAGCCACGTCCACCGGCTGCCGCTCGACAAGATCAAGGTCGACCGCAGCTTCGTCGCCGACATCAACGAAAATCCCGTCAGCCACAAGATCATCAAGTCGCTTACGGGCCTGTGCGACGACATGGAGATCGCCTGCGTCGTCGAGGGCGTCGAGACCCGCGCCCAGCTCGATACCCTGCGCCGGCTCGGCTGTGACTTCATCCAGGGCTACTATTTCGCAAAGCCCATGCCGGCCGATGCGATCGGCGACTATCTGGCGACCGAAAGCGCGCGCCTCGAAGGTGCCGGGGCCAAGGTCGTCGCCTGAGATCACACCGCGCAGTAGCGCTCCTGGATGTCCTTGTCCGCCAGCAGCGCCGCCGCGCTGCTTTGATGAACGACCTCGCCTTGATCGATGATGACGGCGCGGTCGGCGAGCCGCAGCGCCCACTCGACGTTCTGCTCCACCAGGAGCAGCGTCTTGCCCTGTTCGCGCAGGCGACGGAAAAGCACGCCCATCTCCTCGACGAGCACAGGCATGATGCCCTCCGAGGGCTCGTCGAGCAGGATCATCTTGGGCTTTGCGATCAGCGCGCGCGCAATCGCCAGCATCTGCTGTTCTCCGCCCGAGAGCGTCACGCCCTCCTGATCGAGACGCTCCTTCAGGCGCGGGAAGGTTTCGGCGATCTCGTCGATCGCCGCGCGCTCCTCGATGTCGCCGCCCGCCGCGACGAGACCGAGCCGCAGATTCTCGCGCACGGACAGGCCGGGGACGATGCGGCGCTCCTCGGGCACGTAAGCGAGGCCGAGGTGGAAGCGCTGATGCGCACGGAGCGGCAACAGCTCCCTGCCTGCGAAGCGCACGCGGCCCGTCGCCTTCGGCATCAGGCCCATCATCGCCCGCAAGGTCGTCGTCTTGCCGGCACCGTTGCGGCCGACGAGGGCGACGACCTCGCCCCGGTTCACGTGCAGGGAGATGCCGTGGAGGATATGGCTTGCGCCATACCAGGCATGGAGATCGTTGATTTCGAGCAGCGCGGTCTCAGCCATAGCCTTCACTCTGTCCGAGATAGACCCGGCGGACCTCCGGATTGCTCCTGATCTCGTCGGGCGCGCCGTCCGCCAGCAGGCGGCCGTGATGCAGCACGACGACGCGCTTACTGAGCCCCAGCACCATCTTCATCTTGTGCTCCACCAGGAGCACGGTGCGCTTCTCGGCGAGGCGCTCGAGCAGAGCGACCATGTCCTTGGTTTCCTCCGGCCCCATGCCGGCAGTCGGTTCGTCAAGCAGCAGCAATTCCGGCTCGGAAACCAGTGCGATCGCGATCTCCAGTGCGCGCTGCTGGCCATGCGACAGGAATTTCGCCAGTTCGTTCCGCCTGGCCAGCAGCCCGACTGCGTCGAGCGCGGCGTCTGCGCGCGCACCCAGTTCAGCGAGCCGGGCGCGGTTGCGCCAGATGTCGTAGCTCACGATCAGCGCCTGGGCAGCCACGCGCACGTTCTCGTGCACGGACAGATCCGGAAAAATGTTCGTAATCTGATAGGAGCGCGAGATGCCCTGATGCACGAAGCGGTGCTGCGGCAGCCCGTTCAGCTCACGCCCCCTGAAGTGCAGCTTGCCCGAGGTCGGCGTCAGCGCACCCGAGAGGATGTTGAAGAAGGTGCTCTTGCCGGCGCCGTTCGGCCCGATGATCGAGGTGAGCTGGCCGGCCGCGAACGAAACGGTGATGTCTTCGAGCGCGACGAAGCCGCCAAAGCGTTTGCCGATGCCTTCGGCGCGAAGCAGTTCGCCGCTCATCGCCGCGCCTTTCCGACGCCGAGCGCATCGAGCAGCGTACCCCAGATGCCCTTGGGCAGGAACAGCACGAACAGCACGAAGATCGCGCCGACGAAGATCTGCCAATGCGGCGTCCAGAGCGAGATCACGTCCTCCAGGATCAGGAAGCTGGCAGCACCAACGAAGGGCCCGAAGAAGCTCCGGGCGCCGCCGAGCAGCACCATCATCACGATCATGCCCGAGGTCTGGTAGTGCAAGATGTCCAGCGGCACGATGGACAGATGCAGTGCCAGCATGCAGCCGCCGAGCGATGAGATCGCGCCCGACAGCATGAACACGACCAGCTTGCTGCGTTCGACGTCATAGCCGCAGGCCCGTGCCCGCTGCTCGTTCTCGCGGATCGCCTCGATGACGGCCCCGAAAGGTGAGTTCAGGATGCGCGACTGGAACCACATCGCCAACGCCGCGAACGCCATCAGCACGTAATATTTGTTGACGGGATCGAGGAAATTGACCTGAAGGCCGAACAGACTGATGCGGTCGACCGTGAAGCCGCGCAGCCCGTTCTCGCCGCCGGTGAAGGAGGCCGCCTGGAGCGCGACGTAGTAGACGAGTTGCGCCAAGGCGAGCGTCACCATGGAGAAGTAGATGCCGCGGGTGCGCGTCGAGACGATGCCGATCGCGGCGGCGAGGCAGGTGCTGAGGAGTACGGCGATCGGGATGGCGGCGAACCAGGGTATGCCGTAGCGTCCGATCGCGATGCCGGTGAAGTAGGCGCCTGCACCGAAGAACGCAGCCTGGCCGAACGACAGCAGCCCGGTGTAGCCGAACAGCAGATTGTAGCCCATCACCACGACGCCGTAGATCAGGACGTTGACGGCCAGCGCCTTCGACGGCAGCAACCAGGGCAGCAATGCAAGCACGGCAATGGAGAGGAGCACGCGCTGGTCGAGCAGCCAGCCGAGTCCGCCGGAGGCAGGTTTGGCGACCGCTTCGCCGCTCGAAGGGTGCGTCACGCGGTCCTCCCTCTCACACCGAACAGGCCTTGCGGGCGGATCAGCAGCACCACCGCCATCAGCGCGAACATGACGATGGTCGCCATCTCCGGCGCGAACAGCGCCACCATGCTGATGGATACGCCGACCATCAGACCAGCTACGACCGCGCCAACGATCGAGCCGAGCCCACCGATCACGGTCACCACGAAAGCTTCCGCCAGAACCAGCGAGCCCATCTCCGGATTGACGCTGCGCATGGGGCCGGCGAGTACGCCGCCGAGCGCGGCAAGCCCGACGCCGAGCCCGAAGATCGCGAGCCAGACCCGCCCGATATCGACACCGAGCACCTGCATGATGGTCGGATCGCGCGCGCCGGCGCGCACGATCAGGCCGACGCGGGTCTTCTCCAGCGTCAGCCAGAGCGCCAGCAGCACCACCGCCACCAGCACGATGACGAACAGGCGGTAGCGCGGGAAGAAACCGATGCCGAGATCGAGCACGCCGATCAGCTGCGGCGGCGTCGGAAAAGGAATGCCGTCGCTGCCGAACACGATGCGCACGCCCTCGACCAGGATGTAGCTGAGGCCGAAGGTCAGCAGCAGCGGATCGTCGATCGAGCGTCCATACAGTCTCCGGATCAGAACGAACTCGATCAGCATGCCGAAGGCGCCAATCAGGATGGGTGCGAGCAGCAGCCCCCACCAGAAGCTCCCAGTGAGCGATGCCAGATACAGCCCCGCATAGGCCCCGATCATAAACAGCGCGCCGTGGGCAAAATTCACCACCCCGAGCATGCCGAACACGATCGTCAGCCCAAGCGCAGTGATCACCAGGACCGCCCCAAGGGCGATCCCGGAGAGAAGCTGCATGATGATCAGCGACAGGTCCATCGTGACAGGGCTTCAGGTCGCGTGGCCGAGCTCGCTGCAGCTGCGCAGCATGTCGTCGGCCCCCGCGTCGTTGGCCAGGATCGCGAACAGATCGTTCTCGTTGGCCATGGCGGACTTCTTCTTGGACTCCAGCACCAGCACCGACTGAACCGATTGGTGGTCGCATTTGCGGTAGTGCTGCGGGCCCTTGGTCAGATCGTATTTCAGCTTCTCCAGGGCATCGACGACCTTGTCCGTATCGGTGCCGCCGGCGACCTGCATGGCGGCCAGCAACGAACCGACGCCGGAATACCCGTAGGCGCCATAGTCGGTCGGAATGGCGCCGCCATTGGCGGCCTTGAACGCCGTGTTGAAGCTGGCGGCCGACTTGCTCTGCGTCTCGAGCCCCCAATAATAATTGGCACCGCCGACCACACCCTCGAACACGTCGGGGCCGACGGCGAGGCGCTGATTGTGCAGGATGACCGGGACGACGATCTTCATCTGCTGCTTGACGCCGAAGTCCACGGCCTGCTTGATCGCATTGGCCTGGTCGCGACCGAAATTCGAGATGCAGAGCACGTCGGGTCGCATCGACATCAGGCGCGGCATGAAGGTGGAATAGTCGGCGGCGCCGAACGGATGCAGGATCTCGCCGACACTGTCCGCACCGATCGCCGCCTGCGCGCGCTTGAAGCCCCGCAGCATCTCGTGACCATAGGCATAGTCGGCGACGAGATGGGCGACCTTCATGCCCTTCTTCAGGGTCTGCCGCGCCACGGCTGATGTCGTCATGTGCGGGTTCAGCGCCTCGTGGAAGGTGTATTTGCTGAAGTCCTTGGCCTCATTGATGGTGTCGGACTGGCTGATCGAGACGTAGATCACGCCGCGGGCACGGGTGACCTCGTTGACCGCCAGCTGCACCGCGCTGGAGAGCGCGCCGACCACGGCATGGACCTTGTCCTTCTCGATCAGCTCGAGCGTGCGGGTCGCGGCTTCACCGGCGTTGAGCTTGTCGTCGCGCACCAGCAGCTCGACCTTGCGGCCGGCAATGCCGCCCTTGTCGTTGACGAGCTTCACCGCGAGCTCGGCGCATTTGACCTGGTCGCGCGCTTCGGCGGCGAACGGCCCGGTCAGCGGCGTCGGGAAGCCGATGCGGATCGTCTCGTCGGCGGCGCGGCCGAGCCGCGGCATGGCGAGCAGGGCCGCGCCGGCCGAGAGGCCGGCGAGCGCGGTGCGGCGGGTTATCTTCGGGGTCGAACCGGATTTTGGCATGATTTCCTCCAACTGTTTTTTTCTAGAAACGCTTCAGGGCTTTCAGGACTTTGGTGGGCGTGATCGGAATCGAATTGATGGTGGCTCCGAACGGCGCGAGCGCGTCGTTGACGGCATTGAGCACGCAGGCGGACGCTGCCGCGGTGCCGGCCTCGCCGACGCCCTTGGCGCCGAGCTCGGTGTCGGCGGTCGGCGTCTCGACGTGGGCGATGACGATGTCGGGCATCTCCATCGGCATCGGGACGAGGTAGTCGGCGAGCGAGCCGTTCATGAGCTGGCCTGTCTCGCTGTAGCGGCATTCCTCGAACAGCGCCGCGCCCAGCCCCTGCACGATGCCGCCGCGAAGCTGCTCGTCCACCAGCATCGGGTTGATGACCCGGCCGCAATCCTCCACGATGAAATGCTTCAGGAGCTTGACGAAGCCGGTCTCGACGTCGACCTCCAGCAAGCAGCCCTGGATGCCGTTGGTGAAGGCAAAGGGATAGCCCTGCGGCGCGAAGTGATGACTGACCGTGAGCTGCGCCTGCGTGCCCGGGGGTAGTGTGTCGGAGCGGAAATAGGAGATCCGTGCGATCTCCGCGATCGGCATCCGCTGGCTTCGCGTGCCTGCGTCGACGACCTCGCCATCGACGATGTCGAGGGCCGACGGCTGCTCCTGAAGGATGAGCGCGGCGATCTCCAGAATGTTGCGCTTGAGCGCGCGCGCGGCCTGGAGCGCGGTCTCGCCGCCGATGCCGGCGCCGCGGCAGGCCCAGGTGGCGCCGCCATGCGGCGTCACCTCGGTATCCCCAGTGATGACCTTGACGTGCTCCTGCGCAAGGCCGAGCTGATCGGCCACGATCTGGCTGATGATCGCCTCGGTGCCCTGTCCCTGCTCGGTGACCGAGATCAGGCAGCGCACCTCGCCCGACGGTGTCAGGCTGACGATCGCTCCATCTTGCGAGGAGATGCGCGCGCCGCCGACGCCATAGAATGCCGGGCTGGGGTTGGTGATCTCGACAAAGGTGGCAATGCCGATGCCGCGGTAGATGCCGCGCTTGCGTAACTCCGCCTGCTCGGCACGCAAGCCGTCATAGCCCATCATCTCGTGCAGGCGCTTCAGGCAGGCCTGATGCGACAGTGCCTCGAAGCGGTAGCCGGTCGGTGAGGTCTGCGGATAGGCGTCGTCGGGGATCACGTTCTGCGCGCGGATGGCGAAGGGATCGAGGCCGAGCTTCACCGCCGCCATATCGACCAGCCGCTCGGTGACGGCGCAGGCGATGGGATGGCCGACGGCACGATACTGGCTAGTCTGCACCTTGTTCTGGAAGATCACCTCCAGCGTGGCGCGGTAATTCCTGAAGCGGTAGGGCGCGCCGATCAGGCGGATCACCTGGTTGCCCTCGACCACGCTGGTGCGTGGATAGGTCGAGAATGCGCCGATCGCGGTCAGATCCAGCACGTCCATTGCGAGAATCTCGCCCTTGGCGTCCAGCGCCATGCGGGCCCGCACGCGGTGGTCGCGGGCGTGGATGTCGGAGACGAACGATTCGATGCGGTCGGCGACGTACTTCACGGGACGGCCGAGCAGGATCGAGAGGCCGACCACCGCCATGTCCTCGTGATAGACGTGCAGCTTCATTCCGAAGGAGCCGCCGATGTCGGTCGCGATCACGCGAACATGGGCTTCCGGGATGCCATAGTGGCGCGAATAGAGGTCCTGGAACTGGTAGGGCGTCTGGGTGCCATGATGCACGGTGAGCATCCCGGCGGCGGGATCGTAGTCGGCAACGATGGCGCGAGGCTCCAGCGTCACCGCGGTATGGCGACCGAAGGAAAATTCCTCCTCCACCACATGGGCTGCATGCGCGAAGGCGTCATCAACGGTACCGCTGTCCAGCTGGCTGCGGAAGCACACATTGCTCGCGGTGCCGGGATTGACCAGCGGGCCGCCGGCCTCACGCGCGCCGTCGATGTCGACGACGATGGGAAGGTCCTCGTAGTCGACCTCGATCAGCTCCAGCGCATCCTCGGCGATCGCACGGTTCTCGGCGACGACGGCGACCACCGCCTGTCCGGCCCAGACCACGCGATCCAGCGGCAGCGGCAATTGCGGCGCGGAGGTCATGCCCTTGAAATGATCGAGCGCGCCCGTCCAGGGCGTGCAGATTTTTGCGAGATCCGCCCCCGTCGCGACGAGATGCACGCCTTCCAGCGCGCGCACTTCGTCGGTCCTGATCGAGACGATCTTGGCGTGGGCATGCGGACTGCGCAGGAACGCAGCATAGAGCATGCGCGGCAGACGGAGGTCGCTGACATAGCGCCCGCGCCCGGCGAGCAGGCGCTTGGCATTCGGCCGCGGCAGGGAGCGGCCGATGTAGGAGTTCGGGCGGTCGAGCGAGGTCAGCGGCGCCGTCATCTCGCGCCTCCGGCGCTGCGTGCCTTGGCGACAGCGTCGATGGCGTCGACGATGGCTTCATAGCCGGTGCAGCGGCAATAATTGCCCGACAGCGCGTCACGGATCTGCTCGCGACTCGGTTGTGCCACCTGCGAGAGCAGCTCGGAGGCGTTGACCAGCATGCCCGGCGTGCAGAAGCCGCATTGCAGCGCGTTGCGGCGATGGAATTCGGCCTGGAGGTCGGCGATCGCCCCGCTCTCGGTGAGCCCCTCGATCGTATCGATCCTGGCGCCGTCGGCCTGCACCGCGAACATCAGGCAGGAGTGCGCGGCGCGGCCGTCGATCTGGACCAGGCAGGCGCCGCAGGCGCCCATCTCGCAACCGGCATGCGTGCCCGTCAGCTCGAACTCGTCGCGCAGGCAATCAACCAGCGTCTCGCGCGGAGCAACCTCGCAGGCGACCTTGCGGCCGTTGACGACGAAGCGGACCCGCACAGTCTCGTCGGCCTCGTCCAGCAGGGTTTCGTCGAAGCCTCTCATGCGCCCTCACCGAGACGTCCAAGCAGGCGGCCAAGCAACACGCGGGCGAGGTGCAGGCGCATCGCGGGCGGCACCTCGTCGTTCTCGGGCGGCGCGAGATCACCCTCGAGCGCCGCCTGCGCGGCAGCGATGTGTTCCGCATCGAGGCCGAAGCCGATCAGAGCCGCCTCAGCGGCTTTCGCCCGCGTCGGCCTATTGCCGACGGAGAAGAAGGAGATGCGGATGTCGTCGATCCGATCACTCGTGAAAGTCGCGAGCATGCCGCAACCGACCAGCGCATAATCCCCACGCCGCCGCGCCAGTTCATCGAACGCATAGCGCTGATCGGCCTTGAACAGCGGAACGTAGATCGCCGTGATCAGTTCGCCGGGCTGCAATGCCGTCTCGAACAGGTCGACGAAGAACTCATCGGCCTTCACGCGCCGCCTGCCCGAGGCACCGGCGATCTCGATCTCGGCATCCAGCGCCAAGGTCATCGCGGGAAATTCGGAAGCCGGGTCGGCCAGCGCGACGCTGCCGCCGAACGTGCCGCGGTTGCGGATCGCGGGATGGGCGACGAAGGGTGCGGCGGCATGCAGCAGCGGCGCAAACTCCGCGATCAGCGGCTCGCTCAGCATCTCGCAGTGGCGCGTCAGTGCGCCGATGCGCAAATAGGTGCCCTCGCGCCCGATGCCGCGCAGCTCGGCAATGTGCGCAATGTCGATCAACAGCCGCGGCGCCTGGAGCCGCAGCGTCAGCGCCGGCACGAGGCTCTGGCCGCCGGCGATGAAACGCGCGTCGTCCCCGGCGCGCGCATAAGCGTCCAGCGCCTGGTCGATCGTCGCAGCACGAAAATAGCTGAAAGCCCTCGCCTTCACTGCCGTTTCCTCGAAATCCATCGGCTCATCAGCCGGGAGCCAGATTTGTAACCATCTGGTCTCAAAATCCTGACACGCCGCCGGGAGGCGGTCAACAGGAAATGACCATTTGGTCACAAATGCAGCTTGGGCTATGAAGGCACCAAGGCGTACGATTCAGCGACGAAATGGCCCGAAAAGCGCAGAAAACGGCGAAGCGACTGGTCCGAAAGCGGACCGAGACAGGCAAGTCCGCGCCAAAGCGCCGCAACATGCGCGCGGCGGATCGAGAGCGCGCGATCGTGGACGAGGCGATCCGGTTCTTTGCAGAGCGCGGCTTCGAGGGCCAGACCCGCGAGCTCGCCAAGCGCATGGGCATCACGCATTCGGCGATCTACCGCCACTTCCCCAGCAAGGAGGCGCTGATCGAGCGGGTCTACCAGGAAGTCTATCTCAGCCGCTGGTCACCCGATTGGGGACCGATGATCCGCGACCGGGCCTTGCCACTGGAGGCCCGGCTCACGCGTTTCTATCTCGACTATGTTGAACGCGTGTTCGAGTACAATTGGGTGAGGATCTTCGTGTTCTCCGGCATGAAGTCGTTCGGCATCACCAGCCGCTATCTCGACATCGTCCGCCGCGAGATCATCGAGCCGGCGGCCGCCGAGCTGCGTCATGAGCTGAAGTTGCCCGATGCAAAAACTCACGCATTGAGTGAACGCGAGACCGAGCTGTTCTGGGGCTTGCACGGCCGCATCTTCTATCTGGCGATCCGCAAGTTCATTTACGCGACGCCGATCCCGCCCGATCTCGGCGCCATCGTCCGCGACGCTGTCCAGACTTTCATGGACGGCGCGAAGACGACGATGCCAAGACTGGTAAGCAATACGTCCCGGCTCGGCGCCTGACTTCGCCTATTTTGCCAAGCTCGGCAGATCAAGACCCTTGTCACGGGCGCAGTCGATCGCCGTCTCATAGCCCGCGTCGGCATGGCGCATGACGCCGCTGGCCGGGTCGTTCCAGAGCACGCGCTCGATGCGCCTGGCGGCTTCCGGCGTGCCGTCGGCCACGATCACCATGCCCGCGTGCTGGGAATAGCCGATGCCGACGCCGCCGCCATGATGCAGCGACACCCAGGTCGCGCCGCTGGCGCAATTGAGCAGCGCATTGAGCAGCGGCCAGTCGGACACCGCATCCGAACCGTCCTTCATCGCCTCGGTCTCGCGGTTGGGGCTGGCGACCGAGCCGCTGTCGAGATGATCGCGGCCGATCACGATGGGGGCTTTCAGTTTGCCCCGCGCCACCATCTCGTTGAAGGCGAGGCCGAGGCGATGGCGATCGCCGAGGCCGACCCAGCAGATCCGCGCCGGCAGGCCCTGGAACTTGATGCGCGCCTTGGCCATGTCGAGCCAATTGTGCAGATGCTTGTCGTCAGGCATCAGCTCCTTCACTTTGGCGTCGGTCTTGAAGATGTCCTCGGGATCGCCCGACAGCGCCGCCCAGCGGAACGGGCCGACGCCGCGGCAGAACAAGGGACGGATATAGGCGGGAACGAAGCCGGGGAAATCGAAGGCGTTTGTCAGGCCCATGTCCTGTGCCATCTGGCGGATGTTGTTGCCATAGTCGAGCGTCGGGATGCCCTGGGCGTGGAAATCCAGCATGGCCTGGACATGCTCGACCATCGACGTCTTCGAGGCGCGCTCCACGGCCTTCGGATCGGACGCGCGCTTGGCCTCCCACTCTGCGAGCGTCCAGCCTTTCGGCAAATATCCGTTGATCGGATCGTGCGCGCTGGTCTGGTCGGTGACGATGTCGGGCTTGACGCCGCGGCGAACGAGCTCCGGGAAGATCTCCGCGGCGTTACCGAGCAGGCCGACCGAGACCGCCTTGTTCGTCTTTGCGGCGTCCGCCATGATCGCGAGCGCGTCATCAAGCGTTGCGGCCTGCCGGTCGAGATAGCCGGTGCGCAAGCGCATCTCGATGCGGCTCGGCTGGCATTCGACGGCAAGCATCGACGCACCGGCCATGGTCGCGGCCAACGGCTGCGCCCCGCCCATGCCACCAAGGCCGGCGGTCAAAATCCATTTGCCTGCGAGGCTGCCGCCATAATGGCGGCGGCCGACCTCCACAAAAGTCTCGTAGGTGCCCTGCACGATGCCCTGGCTGCCGATATAGATCCAGGAGCCCGCCGTCATCTGGCCGTACATCATCAGGCCCTGGCGATCGAGCTCGTTGAAATGGTCGAGCGTTGCCCAATGCGGCACGATGTTGGAGTTCGCGATCAGCACCCGTGGGGCGTCGGCGTGGGTCCGGAACACGCCGACCGGCTTGCCGGACTGAACCAGCAGCGTCTGGTCGGACTCGAGGTTGCGCAAGGCCGCAACGATGCGGTCAAAACTCTCCCAGTCGCGTGCGGCGCGGCCGATGCCGCCATAGACGACGAGCTCGCTCGGACGCTCCGCAACATCGGGGTCGAGATTGTTCATCAGCATGCGCAAGGGCGCTTCCGTCAGCCAGCTCTTGGCGCTGATCTCGCTGCCGCGGGGGGCCCGGATGGTGCGATCATTGTCCAGTCGATGGTTCATGCGGACCTCTTCAGACGAGTCTCGGAAACGGATCGGTGGGAAGCTGCGCGCGCGCAGCAGCCGGCAACGCGTCGGCTTCGACCAGCGCCGCGGCCTTGGCGAGATCGCCGGCCATGTAGCGATCTGCACCCAGCGCAGGGACCTGCTCGCGCAATGCGGCGATGACGGCAGCCAGCGGCGCGCTGGTTGCATGCGGCGCACGCAGCGTGATGCCCTGAGCGGCGACCAGCAGTTCGATGCCGAGGATGGCGGCGAGGTTGTCGGCCATATCGGACAGGCGCCGCGCGGCATGTGCGGCCATCGACACATGGTCTTCCTGGTTGGCGCTGGTCGGCGTCGAATCGATCGAGCAGGCGGCCGCGCGCTGCTTGTTCTCGGCGTAGAGCGCGGCCGCCGTCACCTCGGCGATCATGAAGCCGGAATTGATGCCGGGATCGGGGGTGAGGAACGGCGGCAGGCCGAAATTCAGCGCTGGGTCGACCAGCGTGGCGATGCGTCGCTCGCTGATCGCGCCGATCTCCGCCAGCGCCAGCGCGATAGCGTCGGCAGCGAAGGCGACCGGCTCGGCGTGGAAATTGCCGCCTGAGACAATCTCACGGGTTTCGACCAGCACCAGCGGATTGTCGGTGACGGCATTGGCCTCGACGATCAGCGTGCGCGCGGCCTGCGTGATCAGGTCGAGCGCGGCGCCCGCGACCTGTGGTTGGCAGCGCAGGCAATAGGGATCCTGCACACGCTCGTCGCCTTCGAGATGCGAGAGGCGGATGTCGCTGCCATCGAGCAGCGCCGTCAGCGTCGCGGCCGCCGCGATCTGCCCGGCATGGCCGCGCAACGCCTGGATCTCGGGCCGGAACGGTGCCGTCGACGCCATCGCCGCATCCACCGACAGCGCACCGGTCACGAGTGCGGCGCGGGCGAGGCGGAATGCACGCAGCACGCCTGATAGCGCGTAGGCGGTCGAGAATTGCGTGCCGTTGATCAGCGCGAGGCCTTCCTTGGGCCCAAGGGTCAGCGGCTCGAGGCCGGCGGCCGCGAGTGCCTCGCTGCCGGGTACAGTCTTGCCATCGACGATCGCCTGCCCTTCGCCGATCATCACCGCGGTCATATGCGCGAGCGGCGCGAGATCGCCGGAGGCGCCCACAGAGCCTTGCTGCGGCACCAGCGGACAGACGCCACGGGCCAGCATGTCCTGCAACTGCTCGATCACCGCGCGGCGCACACCGGAGGCGCCGCGGCCGAGCGAGACGATCTTCAGCGCCATCATCAGGCGGACGATCGGCTCTGGCGTCGCCGCGCCGACGCCGCAGCAATGTGAAACGATCAGGTTGCGCTGGAGCAGTGCGGTCTGATCCGGCGGAATGCGCCTCGACGCCAGCTTCCCGAAGCCGGTGTTGATGCCGTAAACGGGAACATCCGCGCGCGCGGCTCTTGCCACGATCTCCGCCGCTGCTTCGATGCGCGGCCAGAACGAGGAAGCGAGCACGACGGGCGCGCCATCGAGCACGCGCGCGAGGTCATCGAGACCGACCGTCCCCGGTTTGACGACGATCGCTGCGCCCTCGTTCGTCATTGTCCCCTCCACACCCGGCGGTGCAGCGGATTGAAGCCGATGCGGTAGACCAACTCGGCGGGCCGCTCGATGTCCCAGATCGCGAGATCGCACCATTTGCCGGCCTCTAGCGTGCCAGCTTCGCTGAGGATACCGAGCGCGCGTGCACCCTCACGGGTGACGCCTGCGAGGCATTCGGCCACATTCATCCGGAACAGCGTCGCGCCCATATTCATCGTGAGCAGAAGCGAGGTCAGTGGCGAGCTGCCGGGATTGCAGTCGGTCGCGAGCGCCATGGCAACCCCGTGCGTGCGGAACGCCTCGACCGGCGGCTTTTGAAACTCGCGAATGAAGTAGAACGCACCGGGCAGCAGCACCGCAACCGTACCGGCCTTGGCCATTGCGGCGGCGCCGGCCTCATCGGTGTGCTCCAAATGATCGGCCGACAGCGCCGAGAATTTCGCGGCAAGCGCAGCGCCGCCGAGGTTCGAGAGCTGATCGGCATGCAGCTTGACCGGCAGGCCGAGCTCCCTCGCCGTCTCGAACACCCGTGCGGTTTGCGCAGCCGAGAACGCAATGCCTTCCATGAAGGCATCGACCGCATCGGCGAGGCCCGCCTTTGCAACCGCCGGCAACATCTCCTGACAGACGAGATCGATGTAGCGGTCCTTGTCGCCATCAGCTTCCACCGGCAGCGCATGTGCGCCGAGAAAGGACGTGCGGACCGCAACCGGTCGCCGGCCTCCGAGGCTGCGTGCGGCTGCGAGCTGCCGCATCTCGGTCGCAGTGTCGAGGCCGTAACCCGACTTGATCTCGATCGTGGTTGCGCCCTCGCCGATCAACGCATCGAGCCGCGGCAGCGCACTTGCGACGAGATCGGCCTCGCTCGCCTTGCGCGTCGCGGCCACCGTCGACACGATGCCGCCACCGGCACGCGCGATCTCCTCATAGCTCGCGCCCTTCAGGCGCAATTCGAATTCGTGCGCGCGGTCACCGCCATAGACGAGGTGGGTGTGGCAATCGACAAGGCCGGGCGTGATCCAGCGCCCTTCGCAGTCGATCCGTTCGGCGGCATCGGCGTCCGCCGAAAAATCGGCTCGCGCACCGGCATAGACGATGCGGCCGCCGCGCGCGGCGATCACGCCCTGTTCGATCTCGCCGAGGTCGGGGCGGTCGGCCCGTAGCGTGGCGAGCCGGGCATTGTGCCAAATCCGGTCGAAGCGCTCTGCCATGCAACGGCCCCCCTCGTGGGATGCTTGACTTATATGTCTAGACATATAATCGTGCGGGAGTTCTGTCCAGCCGGCATGGAAACATGACACGACTGCATTTCGCCTCCGCGCTCCTGCCCTCGGGCTGGGCCAATGACGTGCAGGTGGTGATCACCGCCGGCGCGATCGCCGAGGTGACGCCGAATGTCGCGCCCGTTGACGGCGATGAACGCCACGCAATCGCGCTGCCGGGATTGGCGAGCCTGCACAGCCACGCATTCCAGCGCGGCATGGCGGGACTTGCGGAGCTGCGCGGAGACAGCACCGACACCTTCTGGACCTGGCGCGAGACGATGTATCGCTTTGCGCTGGCCATGACACCGGACGACGTCGCGGCTGTTGCGACGCTGCTCTATGTCGAAATGCTCGAGCAGGGATTCACCCGCGTTGGCGAATTTCATTACTTGCATCATGATCGCGACGGCTCGCCCTATGCGGATCCTGCCGAAATGGCTTCGCGCATTGCGCTGGCTGCTGAAGCATCAGGCATCGCCCTCACGCTGCTGCCGAGTTTCTATGCGCATGGCTCGTTTGGAGGAGCAGCGCCGCATGCCGGCCAGCGTCGCTTCATCTGCTCGGTCGATCAGTTCGCCGCATTGATGGCTGCTTCGCGCAAGGCGATCAGCGCATTGCCTGGCGCCAACATCGGCATCGCCCCGCACAGCCTGCGCGCGGTGACGCCGACCGAGCTCACGGCGATCGTTCCGCTGGCCGACGGCGGGCCGGTGCACATTCACGCGGCCGAGCAGGTGAAGGAAGTCGAGGACTGCCTCGCCTGGTCGGGACAGCGCCCGGTGCAATGGCTGCTGGAGCACGCGCCAGTCGATCAACGCTGGTGCCTCATTCACGCAACGCACACGACCGACGAAGAGGTCAGCGCATTTGCCCGCACGGGTGCAGTCGCCGGCCTCTGTCCCGTCACCGAGGCGAGCCTCGGCGATGGCATCTTCCCCGCGCGCGAATTTCTTGCTGCCGGCGGTGCGTTCGGTGTGGGCACCGATTCCAACGTGCTGGTCGGCGTCGCGGACGAGCTCCGTCAGCTCGAATACGGCCAGCGCCTCAAGCATCGCCAGCGCAACGTGCTCTCCAGTGGCGCGGGTCGTTCGACGGGACGCACGCTGTTCGATCATGCGCTCGCGGGCGGAGCACAGGCGCTGGCGCAATCGACAGTCGGCCTCACGCCCGGTGCGCGCGCCGACATCGTCACCCTCGCCACTGCGCATCCATCGCTGGCCGGACGTCAGGGCGATGCGGCTATCGACGGCTGGATCTTTGCGGCCGGCAGCGGTGCGATCGATTGCGTTTGGGCCGGCGGCGCCAAGGTCGTCGAAGGCGGCCGGCACAGGCTGCGTCAGTCAGCGCGCGAGCGCTTCAATGCATCGGTGCGGAGGCTCGTCGCATGAGCCTTGCCACTGACGCAGCCGACAAGCCGACGCTCTACAAGCGCATCCGTGCCGACATCGAGAAGCGCATCCTGACCGGCGAGTGGCCGCCGGGCCATCGCATTCCGTTCGAGCACGAACTCGTGGCCCGCTACGGCTGTTCGCGCATGACCGTGAACAAGGCGCTGTCGGAGCTGGCGCAAGCCGATCTGATCGAGCGGCGGCGGCGTGCCGGCTCGTTCGTGCGCCGACCGCAGCATCAGTCGGCGGTGCTCAAGATCGCCGACATTCGCGCCGAGATCACCGCCCTCGGCCGGGCTTACGGCTACGAGCTGATCGGCCGCAAGCTGCGCGCGGCGACCGCTGCCGACCGCGATCGCCTCGGCGTCAAGAAGGCGGGCAAGGTGATCGCGATCACCTGCCGCCATAGCGCCGACAACGTGCCCTTCGCCGCCGAGGACAGGCTGATCGACCTGTCGTCCGTGCCGGATGCCGCGACCGCGGACTTCTCGCGCGAGCCCCCCGGCTCGTGGCTGCTTCACCATGTCCCATGGACCGAAGCCGAGCACACGATCAGTGCCATCGTTGCGGACGATCGCACCGCGGAGGCGCTCGACATCGCCGTCGGCGCGCCCTGCCTCGTGATCGATCGCTACACCTGGCGCAGCGCGCGCACCATCACCGCGGTGCGCCTGCTCTATCCCGGTGACTCTCACCGCCTTGTCGCCCGATTCAAGGGAGGCTGAGAGAGCATGTCGGCACAAATCGTGCAACGCTTCGGGCAACGGTCCAGATGGGCCGACAGTGATCAACAGGACGTCAATCCATCGATCGGCAAGAGGACGACAATCATGCGTAGTTCAAGGGTATTTGCGACAATCATTGCTCTCGCAGCCGCCACTCCCGCGCTCGCCGACGACGTCAAGGTCGGCGTCGGCATCTCCGGATGGACCGGCTTCGCGCCGCTGACATTGGCGAAGGAGGCGGGCATCTTCAAGAAGAACGGCCTCGACGTCACCATCAAGAAGATCCCGCAGAAGGACCGCCACCTCGCCATCGCCTCCGGCGACATCCAGTGCGCGGCGACCACGGTCGAGACCTGGATCTCCTGGAACGCCAATGGTGTTGCGACCAAGCAGATCTTTCAGCTCGACAAGAGCTATGGCGCCGACGGCATGGCCGTGCGCAACGACGTCGCCGCGATCAAGGACCTGAAGGGCAAGACCGTCGCCGCCTCCGCACCGGGCACCTCGCCCTATTTCGCGCTGGCCTGGATGCTCAAGAAGAACGGGCTTTCGGTGAAGGACGTCACCGTCGTGAACCTCGAACCGGCCGCGGCGGCGCAGGCCTTCGTCTCCGGCCAGAACGATGCGGCGATGACCTATGAGCCATACCTGTCGACCGTTCGCGCGGCGCCCGACAAGGGCAAGATCATCGCCACCACGCTGGACTATCCGATGGTGATGGACACGTTCGGCTGCACGCCGAAGTTCCTCACCGACAATCCCAAGGCCGCCAAGGCCCTCGCCGACAGCTACTTCGAGGCGCTCGAGATGATCGCCAAGGACCAGGCCAAGGCCTACGAGATCATGGGCGCCGACGTGAAGCAGACCGGCGAGCAGTTCGGCAACTCGGCGAAATATCTGCGCTGGCAGGACAAGGCCGCGAACCAGAAATTCTTCGCCGGCGAGTTCCTGACCTTCAACAAGGAAGCCGCCGACCTCCTGCTCGAGATCGGCATCATCAAGGCCGCGCCGAAGGTCGAGGACCTCTTCGACGCGAGCTTCATCAAGTAAGCTTCTGCAGGCCGCCGGTTCCGCCACGAGGCGGAGCCGGCCCGTGATCGACTATTCGGATAGACAGTTTGATGCGTCCCCTGGACCCTGTTACATCGAGGCAGCGCGTGGCCTACGGCCTCGCGTTCTTCGTGCTGTTCGTTGCCCTCTGGTCGTGGGCGACGTTCGGCGGCCATGTGTCGAAGACCTTTCTCGCCAACCCGTTGACCATGGTCCAGGAAGGCTTCGACCTGCTGACCAAGCAGGGATTCGCGTTCGACATCGGCATGACGATCTGGCGCGTCGTCGGCGGCTTCGCGCTTGCGGCGATCATCGCGGTGCCGCTTGGCGTCTTGATGGGCGCCTACAAGCCGGTCGAGGCGTTCCTCGAACCTTTCGTGTCTTTCGCGCGCTATCTGCCTGCCTCCGCCTTCATTCCGCTCCTGATCCTGTGGGCGGGCATCGGCGAGCTGCAAAAGCTGCTCGTGATCTTCATCGGCTCGGTATTCCAGGTCATCCTGATGGTCGCGGTGACCGTCGGCGCCACGCGGCGCGATCTGGTCGAAGCCGCCTATACGCTGGGCGCCGGCGACCGCGGCATCATCCGCCGGGTGCTGCTGCCTTCCTCGGCACCCGAGATCGCCGAGATCCTGCGGCTGGTGCTTGGCTGGGCCTGGACCTACGTCATCGTCGCCGAGCTGATCGGCTCGTCCTCCGGCATCGGTCACATGATCACCGACAGCCAGGCCCTGCTCAACACCGGCCAGATCATCTTCGGCATCATCGTGATCGGACTGATCGGCCTGATCTCGGACTTCCTGTTCAAGGCGTTCAACGCCTGGCTGTTCCCCTGGAAGCTCGCATGACGACGCTCAAGATCGAACAGGTCTCGCGTACCTTCCCCGCGCGCCACGGCAACGCGCCGACCAGGGCGCTGGAGCCGACCGACCTCGTCATCGGCAACAACGACTTCGTCACCATCCTCGGTCCCTCCGGTTGCGGCAAGTCAACGCTGCTGCGCATCGTCGCCGGCCTCGACCGCCCGACCAGCGGACGCGTCACGCTCGACGGGCGCGTGGTGACGGGCCCGGGCGCCGATCGCGGCATGGTGTTCCAGTCCTACACGCTGTTCCCGTGGCTGACGGTGCGCGAGAACATTGCCTTCGGCCTGCGCGAGCGCGGCGTGGCGCAGGACGAGCGGAACAAAATCGCCGATGCCTTCATCCGCCAGGTCGGATTGTCGGGCTTCGAGAACCATTGGCCAAAGCAGCTCTCCGGCGGCATGCAGCAGCGCACCGCGATCGCGCGTGCGCTCGCCAACGATCCGAAGATCCTCTTGCTCGACGAGCCCTTCGGCGCATTGGACAACCAGACCCGCGCCCTGATGCAGGAGATGCTGCTCGGGATCTGGGAGCGCGACCAGAAGACGGTGCTGTTCGTGACCCACGACATCGAGGAAGCGATCTTCCTCGGCAGCCGCGTCATCGTCATGAGCGCGCGTCCCGGCCGCATCAAGGCCGAGATCCATGTGGACCTGCCGCATCCGCGCTCCTACAAGATCAAGACCACGCCGGAATTCGTCCAGCTCAAGGAGCGGCTGGTCGAGGAGATCCGCACCGAGGCGCTGAAAGTTGCCGAACATGCCTGACACCCAGCCCCGCGCCGACGGAATTCGCGTCCTCGCCGACCTCCATGCGCTCCGCGCCATGGGCGCCTACAAGACCGGCGTGCACAAGCCGACCTTCTCCGAGCCGCACAAGCTTTCGCTGGAGTGGCTCGTTCAGAAGCTGCCCGAGGCCAACCTCTCCGCGACGATCGACGGCATCGGCAATGTGTTCGGCACCAGCACGAAGCCCGGGCCGAAGCTGCTGGCGGGCTCCCACCTGGAAAGCCAGAACTACGCCGGCTGGCTCGATGGCCCGCTCGGCGTCGTCTACGCGCTCGAGGCCGCGCGCGTGCTCAATAACGATCCATCGCTCAACGGCGCGGTCGAAGTCGCCGCCTGGTGCGACGAGGAGGGACATTTCGGCCATTTCCTCGGCTCGCGCTCCTATGTCGGACAGGTGACCGAGGCCGACATCGACGCCGCGCGCGACCGCACCAGCGGCCGCACCATGCGCGATGCGATTGCCGAGATGGGGCTCGCCGGGCGTCCGCGCATCACCGCGGAGCCCGGACGGCACGTCGGATATCTGGAGGCGCATATCGAGCAGGGCGACACGCTCGAAAGCGGCGGCCTCGCGATCGGCGTCGTGACCTCCATCGTCGGCATCTGGCAGTACCAGATCAATTTTACCGGCGAGCAGAACCACGCCGGCACCACGCGCATGGCAGTGCGCAAGGATGCCGGCCTCGCGCTGGCAAAATTCTGCGTCGCGATCGACGACCGCTTTCCGTCTGCCTGCGGCCCGCGCACGGTCTGGACCACCGGGCGCATCACGCTCGATCCGGGCGCGCCGAGCATCATTCCGGGTGGCGCAGAGATGCTGTTCCAGATCCGCGACGATGATCCGGCCGTGATCGCGCGGCTGGAGCAATTGCTGCGGACCATGGCGGAGGAGGCCAGTGCGAACGGTCCCTGCACCGTCACCGTCGAGAAATTGCGCACTGGTGCGCCCGCCATGATGAATTCCGGCTTCCAGGACGCAATCGAGGCCGCAAGCAGGGCCCTGGCCGGCGGCCGGTCCCTCCGCATGCCCAGCGGCGCCGGGCATGACGCGCAGATGCTCGCGACCGTCATGCCCGCGGGCATGCTGTTCGTGCCGTCGATCGGCGGCATCAGCCATCACTGGACCGAGAACACGGCGGATGCCGATATCGTCACCGGCGCAGAGGTGTTCGTCGACGCCTGCCGGCGGATCCTCGGCGGCTAGAGCGAGATGCGGCTGCCGACCTGCCGCAGTCCATCGTGCGGCACAAGCGCTCGTGTCCCGGACAAGCTGCAATGCGTGGAGCATTGCGGCGCAGAGCCGGGATCCAGAGCCACGCGGCAATTGCAGCCACAGGTGAAGCCCAACACGCGGCCTTCCCTGCGCGATGGTCGGACGGCTTATGCCGTGTCTCTCCCGGGAGCCGGGTTCGTTCTGGCCTCCCTCACCCTCGCGAAACTCACCGGCGCCGCGTCATCCCGAGGTGCGAGTGGTGCGATGCGCACAGCATCGCACCGGGAGCCTCGAAGGATGAACGGCCACAGTTGGGCCGTCGCCCTTCGAGGCTCGCCGAAGAGGCGAGCACCTCAGGGTGACGGTGATGGAGTCGCGTTCATTGCTTCTACGGGGCATACGAGACAGCCGCGTTCGTTACGAATCTGCCCTGGTTCCAACGATCGAATGCACATCGATCGAAGGTCCCCCGCGGCCGCGATACCTCGTGTGCGCCACAGACATAAAGTCGCGACAATCGTCGGGCTTGTCGATCGCCCTGCCTGCTTCCCCGGGAGTTCTCATGTCTTCAGCCGACCGGCCGGCGACCCGCCTTGCGACCAGACTTGCCTTCTTCGTCGCAGGCTTCGGCATCGCGTGCTGGGCGCCGCTGGTGCCCTTCGCGAAGGCGCGGCTCGGCGTCGACGACGGTGTCCTCGGGCTGCTCCTGCTCAGCCTCGGCATCGGCTCGGTCGTCGCGATGCTGCTGACCGGCGTTCTCAGTGCGCGCTATGGCAGCAGGCCGATCATCGTCGCAAGCGGGTTCATGCTCGCGCTGGTCCTGCCGCTGCTCGCGATCGCAGGCTCGCCCACGTCTCTGGCGCTGGTGCTCTTTGCGTTCGGCGCCGCGCTCGGCTCGATCGACGTCGCCATGAACATCCACGCCGTGGAGGTGGAGCGCGCCGCGGGACGCCCGCTGATGTCCGGCTTCCACGCTTTGTTCAGCATCGGCGGCTTCGCCGGATCCGCGCTGATGACGGTGCTGCTCTCGTTGCAACTCGGTGCGCTGGCGTGCACGTTGATCTGCTCCATCCTGATGCTGCTCGCGATGTTTGCGACCTGGCCGCGCCTGCTTCGCTCAATGCAGGTGCAGGAGGGCCCGTTGTTCGTGCTGCCGCACGGATCGGTGCTGCTGCTTGCGCTGCTCGGCGCCATCACCTTCCTCGTCGAAGGCGCAATGCTCGATTGGGGCGCGCTCCTGGTCATCGGCGCGGGGCTCGTCACCGAGGCGCAAGGCGGAGCCGGCTACATCGTGTTCTCGATCGCCATGACGATAGGCCGGCTCGGCGGCGACGCGGTCGTTGCGCGCATCGGGGACCGTACGACCTTGCTCTGGGGCAGCCTCATCGCGATCGCGGGCTTTGTGGTCCTGCTGACGGCGCCTGTCGCGGCGGTCGCCCTCGGCGGATTCCTGCTGATCGGGCTCGGTGCGTCAAACCTCGTGCCGGTGCTGTTCCGGCGGGCCGCGCAGCAAACGGTGATGCCTACCGGGCTTGCGGTCGCGGCGATCACGACTGCGGGATACGCGGGGGTCCTGATCGGCCCCGCCGGCGTCGGCTTCGTCGCACGTCTTGGCGGATTGCCCATGGCGTTCTGGCTGCTGGCCGGATTGATGGGCCTCGTCACGCTGTCGGCGCGGATCGTCACGGCGGAGCAGCGCCAGATGTCGCGCGTCGATGCGTGAGCGGCCCTGCGCCGAATTATGGATGGGAGGGGCGGAAAATGGTCCCATGCACGCGGGGGCAAGGATCATCATCCTGGCATGCCAGCCTAAACCCTTCTTCACAGACTCTATTTTAGCTGGCCGAAACAAGCCCAAGCCATCTGCGCCGGTCTGTCTGCCATGCGGCTTTCGGCCAGTTTACTGGACGCGTCGTTCTGCTAGATCATAACCCAATACCTTTTGACTCCCGTGAAGGGGGCAATGGCACGTGGAAGCCCATAGTAATCACGACTCGCACATTTCTTTTGGGCCATTTCGGCTGTTTCCAAAGTCGCGGCTCCTGGAGAAGGAGGGGGCGCCGCTTCACATCGGCGGCCGCGCGCTCGATATTCTGATCTTGCTTGCCGAGCGCCCCGGTGAAGTCATCGACAAGAGGGAGCTGGTCAAGCGCATCTGGGCCGACGTGAATGTCGACGAAGGCAGTCTGCGCTTCCATGTCGCTGCACTGCGCAAGGCGCTCGGCGATACCGGCAAGTCGACCCGTTATGTCCTCAACGTGCCCGGCCGCGGCTATTGCTTTGTCGCGCCGTTCGTTCAAGCAGCTCCACCGGCCTCCGCAGTCGCAGCCGAGATCTCCCCTCCTCGCTCTCTGCCTGCTCAGCTTGCAAAGATGATTGGGCGAGAGGAGGTCATCGAGAAGATTTCGAACGGATTGACGGTGCATCGCTTCATGACGGTGGTCGGCCCGGGCGGCATCGGCAAGACCGCCGTCGCCGTCACGGTCGGGCATCGCCGCTCGGCAGATTTCGGTGGACGCGTCTTCTTCGTCGACTTCGGTCCGCTGCGGGACGCCGGCCATGTCACGACCACCGTCGCCTCGGTCCTCGGACTGACCGTGAGCTCGGAGGACCCGACGCCGGCCCTCCTGACATTCCTGAAGACCGGCCCCGCCCTGCTGATCTTCGACAGTTGCGAGCATGTGCTGGATACGCTGGCTCCGCTCGTGGAGCGTATCGTTCGCGAAGCGCCGCTGCTTCGCGTTCTCGCAACCAGCCGCGAGTCGTTCCGGAGCGAAGGCGAGCGGATCTTTCGTCTGTTCCCGCTGGATTGTCCGCCGGAGCGTGGGGGTCTCGAGGTCGCCGAGGTCCTCGCCTATCCCGCGGCTCAACTCTTCGTCGAGCGCATCGCGCAGAGCTCGGGTGCGTTCCAGCTCAGCGCTGAAGAAGCGCCGCTGGTGGCGAGCATCTGCCGGCGCCTCGACGGCATAGCGCTGGCGATCGAGCTCGCGGCGGGCCGTGTCAACGCATACGGCATCGCCGGAACGGCCTCCCTGCTCGACAGCCGCTTTTCGCTGCAATGGCGGGGGCGGCGCACGGCCGTGCCGCGGCACCAGACCCTCGCCGCTGCGCTCGACTGGAGCTACGACCTCCTGTCTCCGGCGGAAAGCGCCACCTTGCGGCGACTATCGGTGTTCGCCGGGCCGTTCGCGCCGGAGGCGGCCGCCGCGGTCGCATCCGGCGAGGGCCTCAGCACCTCGGAGACGTTGGAGGCGATCGACAGCCTGGTCACCAAATCGCTGATCTCGCCATCCGGTTCGCGGACGCTGCGCTATCGCCTGCTCGACACCACGCGCACCTACGCGCTCGGGAAGCTGAACGAGCTCGGAGAAGCGCGGACGTTTGCGCGGCGCCATGCCGAGCATTTTCGCGATTTCTTCGAGCATGCGGAGGCCGATACATCGACACAGCTGCCCGAATGGTTGAGCATCTATGCAGGGGAGCTGGACAATGTGCGCGCCGCGCTGGATTGGGCTTTCTCGCCCGACGGCGACGCAAGGCTCGGCATCGCGCTGACGGCGGCCGCGATCACCCTCTGGGTGCGGCTTTCGCTGTTCGCCGAATGCCGAGAACGCAGCAGAACGGCACTGGCGGCGCTCGGAGACGGCAAGGACAACGACCGCATCCGCATGCAGCTGCTGTCGGCACTCGGCTGGTCGCTGATGTATGGCGAGGGTCGCGCGCGCGAGGCGCGCCCGATCCTTGAGACGACTCTCGAGCTGGCGGACAGGCTCGACGACAAGGATTTCCGGCTGCGCGCGCTCTGGGGCCTGTGCATCGACCAGTTCAACAACGGACAGTTCGGCAAGGCCCGTGCGTTCGCCGATCGTTTTGCGAGCGCGGCGACGAACTCTCCCGACAAGACCGACGTCATGCTGGGCGACCGGCTGATGGCCGTCGCGCTGCACTATCTCGGCGACCAGAACGAGGCGCGGCAGCGCATCGACCGGGTCAATGCATCGCTGCACTTTCTGGCGGAGAAGCCGAAGATCTTCCCGCTCGATCTCAGGATCTCGACGCAATATTTCCGGGCCCGCATCCTTTGGCTTCAAGGCCTCGCCGACCAGGCGCAGGCGCTGGCGGCAAGAAACATCGAGGAAGGCCGAGCCAACGGCCACGCCCTGACTTTCTGCAGCGTGCTGGGCCAGGCCGCCTGCCCGATCGCCTTCTGGGCCGGCGATCTCGACGCCGCGGAACGCCACGGCAACGAGCTGCTCGAGCACACCGATCGGCACGCGATCCGGCTGTGGGGCCTGTGGGCAAGGGCCTTCAATGCGGCAGTCGTCGCCAAGCGCGGCGACGTCGCGATCGGCCTGCCGCTGCTGCGCGAAGAACTCAACCGCGCCGGCGATGCACGCTTCCTGCCGCGCTTTCTTCCACTGCTCGGCGAGCTTGCGGCGTGCTTTGGCGAAGCCGACCAGGTCGATCGCGGCCTCGACGTCATCGATGACGTCCTGACCCGTTGCAGCGACCGGCAGGAGCTCTGGTATCTGCCTGAGTTGATGCGCATCAAGGGAGAGTTGATGCTCAGGAGCGCGCGGCATTCAGCGGACGCCGAGGCACGCTTTCGCGAGGCCATGGAGATTGCCGTCCAGCAGGGCGCGCGCTTCTGGGAGCTGCGCTGCGCGATGAGCCTCGCGCGGCTCAGGATGGGGGCCGGCCGGAGTGCCGAAGCTCTGGCCGATCTGAAGAATGTCTCCGGATCATTCACGGAGGGCGCCGAGATCGCCGACATGCGCACCGCGCGCGAACTGATGGCGCAACTCCGGAACTGACGGCGCCGCCTCGCCCCCAGCAGCAGCCGAGGGAGCAGTTCACGAGTTGGTCATCATGCCCGGGCTTGTCCCGCCTGCGCGGCCGAAGCCGCATCGGCGAGGCGAAAGCCCGAGCATCCACGTTCTTTGTGCGACGTGGCAAGGCGTGGATGGCCGGGACAAGCCCGGCCATGACGTCGTGGAGAGTTCGGTTTCTCCAACGCTCACTATCATACGCCCTGAGCGGCAGCCGCACGCCGCGGCAGCTTCCAGTCGGGCCGGATGAAGTGGCAGGTGTAGCCGTCAGGATAGCGTTCGAGATAGTCCTGATGCTCCGGCTCGGCCTCCCAGAACTCGCGAGCGGGCGCGACCTCGGTCACCACCTTGCCGGGCCACAGGCCGGACGCCTCGACGTCGGCAATGGTGTCTTCGGCGATCCGCTTCTGCGCTTCACTCGTGTAGAAGATCGCGGAGCGATAGCTGGTGCCCAGATCATTGCCTTGGCGATTGAGCGTGGTGGGATCGTGGATCTGAAAAAAGAACTCCAGCATCGTGCGGAAGCTGGTCCTGGCGGGATCGAAGATGATCTCGATCGCTTCGGCGTGCCCTTCGTGATTGCGATACGTGGCGTTCTTCACATGCCCGCCGGTGTAGCCGACGCGGGTGGAGATCACGCCCGGCTGCTTGCGGATGAGATCCTGCATCCCCCAGAAGCAGCCCCCGGCCAAAACTGCGCGTTCCGTCGTCATCTGTCCGCTCCCAATTGATCGCTCTGTCCGCTCTGCATTCGCACATCATATATATGCTTTCGCTCGAAATATATGCATTCGCCCGCCGGACCGAAAGACATGCATTGCAGGCGTGTCCACCCGGCTCCTGGAACCGGGTGGACCCAAAGCAAACGCGTGCCTCTAGCCCAGCTTGGCGTCGAGCGTGATCGCGGCGTTGAGCACCTTCGACACCGGGCAGTTCTTCTCGGCCTCGCCGGCGAACTTCGCAAAGCCGGCCTCATCGAGGTTCGGCACTTTTGCACGCAGGGTCAGCGCAGACTTGCTGATCTTGAAGCCCTTGCCTTCTGGCTCGAGTGTCACCGCGGCCTCCGTCGACAGTTCGTCCGGCGTGAAACCTGCCATCTGAAGGCCAAACGCCAGCGCCATCGTAAAACAGCCTGCATGGGCCGCCGCGATCAACTCCTCGGGATTGGTCCCCTTCTCGTTCTCGAAGCGGGTCTTGAACGAATAGGGCGTCTGCGCGAGCACGCCGGATTCGCTCGAGAGATGACCGGTCCCATCGCGACCAGTGCCCTTCCAGACTGCCGTTGCCTTGCGGATCATTTCAGTTCTCCTTGTTTGATTTCAGCACCGGCGCTGCGTACCGGTGGAAAGGCGACATTGGCACGACCGCCCGTCACCGTTCCAACCGGCCGAACGCCGCAGCGGTTCCGTCAGCTAGGTGCCGATCTGCCCGACGTGGAAACCGAGCCGGTTCTCGACATCGCCCGCGCGGTGGAAGCCGCGCGCCATCAGCGCCTTGATCCGGCAGTGGCTCGCAGGCCGGCCGAGCGCCGCCAGGAACGCATCCCATTCCGGCTTGATCTCGGCATCGGGTGGCAGGCTCGCGACGTCGACGAGGCGCTTGGTCTCGGCGATTGCCTCCTTGTCGAAGGACGCGATGCGCATCGCGAGCGCCTCGACGAAACCGTCGAGCTCGGCATCCGGCAGCGACCGGTTGACATAACCGTAGCGCTCGGCGAGATCGCCGTGGATGTCGTCTGCGCCGAGCAGCACTTCCAGCGCGCGGCCGCGGCCGATCAGGCGCGGCAATCGCGCCATCGGCCCGCCACCGGGCACGAGGCCCGCGCCGACCTCCCATTGCGACAGGATCGCCCTCTCGCGGCTGGCAAAGCGCATGTCGCTGGCGAGTGCGAGCTCGCTGCCGACGCCGGTGGCGCGGCCCCGGATCGCGGCAATCGAGACCACCGGCGCACGGCTGAGGCGGACCAGCATGTCGGGCAGCGCCTGCAGGCCGGTCGGCCCGGGCGGGATGCTCAAGGACTCTTCCAGCGGTGCGAGGAAATCGTAGTGGGTAATGAAGAAGCCTTCGACGGCGCTGTCGAACACCACGACCTTCACGTCCGGATCGGTCTCGATCGCCGTGACGATGTCGCCCAGCAGCGGGAGCTGCTTCGGCCCGAAAATATTCACCGGCGGCATGTCGAAGGTGACGCGCCAGTAGGACGGCAGCCGGCGCTCCAGTCGGATGTCACCGGTCGTGAAATTGCGTTCGGGACGGTTCATCTCTTGTACTCCCTGATGCATGTGTTCGCGCTTCAGATCGATTGCCGCAGCGGACGAAACGCGGTGCGCATCTCCGCACAGAACAGCGCGGGTTGCTCCCAGGCAGCGAAATGTCCACCCTTGTCGAGACGACTGTAGTGGATCAGCCTGGGATAGGCCTTCTCGGCCCAGCTCCGCGGCGCGGCGTAGATCTCGTCCGGAAAGACGCTCACAGCGACCGGTATCTTGACGTGCTTGGGCACGAAGAACACCAGCTTGTTCTCCCAATAGAGCCGCGCCGACGACACCGCGGTGTTGGTGAGCCAATAGAGCGTGATGTTGTCGATCACATCGTCGCGTGACAGACCTTCCGTCTTGCCGTCGAAAACGCGCGCGATCATTGCGGCACTGCGTGCGTCGTGGTCGAGCATCCAGGAGGCGAGACCCGCGGGCGAATCCACGAGGCCGTAGAGCGTCTGCGGCCGGTTCGACATCTCGATCGCGTAGCCCAGACCATGCTTGTAGAAATCGTCGAGCTGGTCGTAGGCGATGCGCTCGTCAGTCGAGAGATCCGGCGGCCGCACTCCGCCGGGCTGAAGCGCCTTGGCGATGTCGTCGGGGACGGTCGCGGGCATGTTGGTGTGGATGCCGAGCAGCTCGGGCGGTGCAATCAGCGCCATCTGCTCGGTGACGGCATTGCCCCAATCGCCGCCTTGCGCGACATAGCGGCTATAGCCGAGCCGCTTCATCAGCACGATCCAGGCTCGCGCGATGCGCTGGGGATCCCAGCCGAGCTCCGTCGGCTTGCCCGAAAATCCGTGGCCGGGCAGCGAGGGGATCACCAGATCGAACGCCTCCGTGGCGCTGGCGCCGTGCGCGGTCGGATCGGCGAGCGGGCCGACGATCTTCATCTGCTCAATGATCGAGCCGGGCCAGCCATGCGTGACGATCATCGGCAGCGCATTCTCGTGCCGCGAGCGGACGTGAATGAAATGGATGTCGACGCCGTCGATGTCGGTGACGAATTGCGGCAGAGCGTTCAGCCGCGCTTCGATCTTGCGCCAGTCGTAGTCGCTCTGCCAGTAGCGCACGAGCTCCTGCACCGTCCTCAATTGCACGCCCTGCGATTGATCGGTGACGATCTCGCGATCCGGCCAGCGGCTGGCCGCGAGACGACGGCGGAGGTCGAGCAGGTCCGCCTCGGGCACGTTCACGTGGAACGGGCGGATCGTGCCGTTCGCAGCCGCCCTCGTCGGCCGCAGCGGCAGCAGGCTCGACACGCTGGCGGCAACCGCGCCCATCGCGGCCTGGCTCAGCAATTGACGGCGATCGGGGTTGAGGATGTCGGTGCGGACTTGCGTCGTCATTTGGATCTCCCTTGCTTCGACCGGTGCCCGGGATCGGGTTCGAGAGCGGAACATCGGTCCGTTCTGTGCAGAGATTGACGCGGGCAAGTCCGATTTGCTCGTTATGGCTTGTTAGGCCTCGTTAGCCCTTGAGAGTCCGCGCGATGCAACAGAACACGCGATATCGATGCGGCACGGCGCGCGACGAGGTCAGTCATCGCGCGCCGTATCGGCCAAGGTCAGGAGCGGGCTGGCCTGCAATTCACGACGGTAGCGGCTGGCCGGCCTGCTCGCGGACGATATAGTCGGCGTACCAGTCCGCCCAGTTCTCGTCGTGTCCGCCGGTCCGCGTCTCGTGCTCGCCATGCGCGGTCGCCGCTCGGCGCAACGCCGCCGCCAGATCGATGGTCGACGCGAATGTCGTCGCGCCGACCGCGATGCGCCCGGGCAGTCGTGTCGTGACCTCCTGGAACAGCCAGCCATTGCCGTCGGGGTCGCTGAACGATGCGAACGAGCTGTAGCTGCCGCGCTTCGGGTCGGCACCGCCGACCCGTACGCTGCCGAAGAGATACGGCTCATCGGGCCCGGCATGAACGTCGCCGGCACCGTGAAATGGCTCGCTGACCTCGACGCCGCGGTCGAGCAGGTCCTGCCGGGCGACCTCCAGATCGGAGACGATCAGGTACAGGCCTCGCGCCGAACCGGGCGCTGCGACCGTCACGTTCCTGCCGAAGATCACCGAGCAGGCCGAGCCCGGCGGCGTGAACTGGATCACGCGCCAGTCCTCGCCCGACGAAAAATCGGCGTCCAGTCGCCAACCGAGGCGGGCGTAGAACGCCTTGGCACGGTCGACGTCGGACACGGGGATCACGACGACCTCGAGCTTCAGGTCAACGCTGCGCGATGTCGAGGGCCTGGTTCCGGTTTCGCGATCGATTTCGATGGCGGTCATGTCGAACTCCCTGATGTGAGACGCGGTTGCAGACATGGAAGGGCTTCATGCGACAGTCGGCATCACGATCGTCACCCGCGTGCCGCCCTGCCCCGCCTCGCCATGCAACCGCGCGTGGATGCTGCGTGCGAGCCCTTCGAGGATCCGGCTGCCGGTGCCCTGGAGCGGGCCGGTCGCACCGATGCCGTTGTCGGCCACCGTGCAGAGCCAGGCGCCGTCGCGGTTCGCCAATTCGATGCGGATCATCGCATCGCTTCGGTTCGGGAAAGCGTGCTTTGCCGCGTTGGTGACTAGCTCGGTGAGCATCAGTGCGAGCCGGTGACATTGAGCGGACGGCAGCCTGCCGCTCTCGATCGCGGCTTCGCAGCGGATGCCTGCCGGCTCCAGCACCGCTTCGGAGAGGGCTCCGCACAGCTTTTCGAGGAACGGCTCCACGGCGATGGCCGATGGATCGTCGTTGTCGGACAGGAGCTGATAGAGCCGGCCGAAGGCGACGATGCGCCGCTCGAGGCGGTCCACCGCGAGCGACACATCCCTCTTACTCGCGTGCGTGAAGTCGCGGCGGACTGCTGCACCGAGCAGCGTCAGCGTGTTCTTCATGCGATGGTGGGACTCCCGCAGCACGAGCTCCCAGTCACGCGACTGATCATCGAGACTGGTGACGAGTTGAGGGCGAACGACGTGGTCGCTCGCCCGAGCGCCGATACCGGACATCATGGCCTCCCGTTGAAACAGGATCTCACTCGAAGGCCATAGTGGATGCGTCGCGCGCGTTTTGCCCGTTAGACGTTGCAAGATTCTGTTATGATCGGCGGAGCCCGCGATCTCGCGGCGGACGCCTGCCTCGAGGGTCAGGCGCGCTGACGAATTGTCGCAGTCGCGTCGTAAGCCGCTCGCGTTTAAGCAAAATTTGCAACACACGTCCCGGTGCGATCGGCGGTCGGCCACGCGATTTCGCCACTTTCGGCCAGTTTACTGGACGCCTCGATCTGCTAATCAAATTGCACACTTCAGCTCATTGACTGGAATTGTTGGCCCGTGCCGGACACTAACGAGCAGGATTCGGTCATAGCCTTTGGGCCGTTCCGCCTGTTCGTGAAATCGCGGCTGCTGGAAAAGGACGGCGCCCCGCTTCCCCTCGGCGGCCGTGCGCTCGACATCCTCATTTTTCTCGCCGAACGCGCCGGAGAGGTCATTGACAAGCGGGAGTTGATCAAGCGCATCTGGGCCGACGTGAACGTGGACGAAGGCAGCCTGCGCTTCCACATCACGACGCTGCGCAAGGCTTTGGGCGATGCGGGCGAAGGCTCGCGCTACGTCGTCAACGTCCCGGGACGGGGCTATTGTTTCACGGCTCCGCTGCTCCGGCCCGCAGCATCGGAGAGCCGGACGAGCCCGCCCGCCGCTTCGCCCTCCTCGCTGCCCTCGCCGCTCGCGAAGATGATCGGGCGGAACGATGCGGTCGAGAGAATCTCCGCCGAGCTTTCGCAGCATCGCTTCGTCACGATCGTCGGCCCCGGCGGGATCGGCAAGACCTCGGTCGCACTCGCCGTCGCGCAGGGCGAGCTCACGGCCTTCGGCGGCCAGGTGTGCTTCGTCGATTTCGGCGCGCTGACCGATACCCGGCTCGTCCCCGGAACCATTGCGGCCGCGCTGGGCCTGACCGTCAATTCCGAGGACCCGATACCGGGCCTGCTGACGGTCCTGCGCAACCTGCGGATCCTGCTGGTGTTCGACAGTTGCGAGCACATCCTCGACGAACTCGCCCCTTTGGCCGAGCGCCTCATCCGCGAGGCGCCGCAGCTGCATATCCTGGCCACCAGCCGGGAATCCTTTCGCGCCGACGGTGAACGCATCCATCGGTTGTTTCCGCTGGATTGCCCGCCGGAACGCGACGGCCTCGGCATTGCTGACATCCTTGCCTATCCCGCAAGTCAGCTCTTCGTGGAACGCATTGCCGAGAGCTTGAGCGAATTCGAACTCCGCGATGAGGATGCGCCGCTCGTCGCCGAGATCTGCCGGCGACTGGATGGCATTGCGCTCGCGATCGAGCTCGCGGCCGGACGTGTGAACGCCTATGGCATTGCCGGCACCGCCTCGCTGCTGGACAGCCGCTTCTCGCTGCTGTGGCGGGGACGGCGTACCGCAATTCCGCGGCATCAAACGTTGAGCGCGGCGCTGGCCTGGAGCTACGACCTGCTGCCGCCGGCCGAAAGCGCGACGCTGCGCGGCCTGTCGGTGTTCGTCGGGCCGTTCACGCTGGAGGCCGCGCTTGCCGTCGCGTCCTGCCAGGGCATCGGCGAGCCCGAAGCCGTCGAGGCGATTTCGAACCTGCTGTCCAAATCCCTGATCGCGACCTCGCCCGCGGAGCGGCGACTGCGCTATCGCCTGCTCGACACCACCCGCGCCTTCGTCGCGGGCAAGCTCGTCGAGAACGGGGAAGCGGACCGCGTCGCACGTGCCCACGCCGAATATTTCCGCGACTTCCTGCACGACATTGCCCTCAAATCCCCGGGCATGCAGAGCGCCGGCGGCTTCCTTCCCTATGCCGACCATTTGCCGAATGTCAGGGCCGCGCTGACCTTCAGCTTTTCGGAGAGCGGCGACCGGACGATGGGCGTGGATCTGGCGGCCTCGGCGGCGCAGTTCTTCCTCGAACTGACCTTGCTGACGGAATGCTACCGCTGGACCCGGCAGGCGCTGGCGTCGCCGGATGCGCGCGGTGCGGACAGCCGGAAGGAGATGACCTTGCAGGCCGCGCTCGGCGTCTCCGTGATGTTCACGCAGGGCAACAACGAAGGGGTCCGGTCGGCCTTCACGCGCAGTCTCCAGCTTGCCCGGGAGCTCGAGGACCTGCACTGGCAGCTCTGGCTGCTGCGCGGATTGCACATCTACCTGACCAGGGTCGGAGATTTTCACGGCGCGCTCGGAATCGGCGAACAGGGCGAGAGCGTCGCGCGAAAGCTGAACGATCCCACCGCCACGCTGAACGTCGAATGGATGCTCGGCGTGGCGCATCATCTGATCGGCAACCAGGACAAGGCGGTTCGGTTCTGCGAGAGCGCGATGGTGCACAATCCCGGCTCGCAACGGCTGAACATCGGCCATCTCGGCTATGACGATCGCATCGTCGCGCTGGTGGCGCTGGCGCGCGGACTCTGGCTCACCGGCCGGCCCGAGCGTGCGATCGAGGCCGCCAGATACACGGTTCGCGAGGCCGAGCTGCTCGAACAGCCGCTGACCCTCGGCATCTCCCTGATCTGGACGATTTACGTGTTCCTCTGGGTCGGCGATTGGGACAACGCCGAAATCCTGATCGAGCGGCTGATCGACCATTCGGCGCGGCACTTCCTCGGGCCCTATCACGCGGTCGGCATCGGCCAGAAGGGCGAGCTGCTGCTGCGCCGCGGCGACGTTGCCGCAGGCATCGAGCACCTTCGCCGCAGTCAGGCCACGTTGCACGCGGCCCGGCACCGGATCATGACGACCGTGTTCGCGACGACGCTCGCGGAGGGTCTCGCGTCCCAGAATCAGCCCGACGAAGCCCTGCGGACGATCAACGAGGCGATCGCCCAGATTCCCGATCATGGGGAGTCCTTCGACATGCCGGAGATGCTCAGGGTCAAGGGCGACATCCTCGCCCGATCGGGCAGCGCGGTGGAGGCCGAGAGCTGCTTGCGTCAATCGCTCGATCTGTCGCAGCGCCAATGCGCAGTCGGCTGGGAGCTCCGGGGCGCGATCAGCCTCGGCCGCATCTGGCGCGAGGCCGGAAAGGGCGGCGACGCACGCGACTTGCTCGCCCCGCTCGTCGCGCGCTACCAAGAGGGGCTCCAGACCCGCGATCTGGCCGCCGCAAGGGAGTTGCTGGGCACGCTGAATTGACAGCATCTTCAACGGCATACCGCCAAACTGCCTGCTCGCAACTCCTAACAACTTCTAACACGCCAAGCCGCCTGCGCCCCGCCATGGTGGCGACACTTCAAGGTGGATATGGCGGGACATGGCGCTTCTTGACGACGTAATGGATGCCAGCGGCGGCTTGACCCACTGGAACAGCTTGAACCGGTTTACGCTCCACCTTTCCGTCGGCGGATCGTTGTTCTCCAGCGCCGGACATGCCAAGGAATTCAAGGACGTGACCGCGGAAGGCTCGACCCGCGCGCAATCGCTCCGGTTCACCGGCATCACCGGGGGCGAACACTCCGGCTCCTTTCAACCCGATGCGATCACGATCGAGAGCCTGGATGGTGAAGTTCTGCGGACCTGGAACAACCCGAGCCTCGCGTTGACCGAGCCCGGCTCGCCTGCGCTTGCGGACGAAATGCATCTGGTCTTCTTCTGCGGCGTCGCGATCTGGAACTATCTGACCAGCCCCTTCCTGCTCGCCCATCCCGATGTCGCGGTGGAGGAGCTGCCGCCCTGGCGCGAGGGCGCCGAGACGTGGCGGCGGCTCAGGGCACAATTCCCCCCGCACCTCATCACGCTCGCGCCTGAACAGATCTTCTATTTCGACGAAAGCGCCCTGCAACGGCGGACGGACCACGATCTCTTCGGAAACAAGGTTGCACACTTCTCCTGGGCTCATGACAGCTTCTGCGGCATCGTCGTGCCGACACTTCGACGCATGCAGACGCTGCAGCCTGACGGAACGGTCATCGCCAGGCCCGTGCTGATGGACGTCGAGATCTTCGACGCCGTCTTCGAGTAGAGACGAGCAGCACCCGCGGGAGCGGCGACCACTTCTGCCTCTCAACGCCTAACAATACATAACGAGCCAACCGACGGCATCCGGTGCAGATTGCACGCGCGAGCAACCAACGACGCGTGTGCCACCGGAGCAATGACATGAAGGTTCCAGTTACCCTTGCCCTCTCGGCGGTCTTGGCCTGCGCGACTGCGCACGCCTCGGCGCAGGACCTCCGATCGAGCCGGCGTTCGATCAGCTATCACACCGTCAATATCCAGGGCCTCGAGATCTTCTACCGCGAGGCCGGTCCCGCCGACGCACCGACCGTGCTGCTCCTGCACGGCTTCCCTTCCTCGTCGCGGATGTGGGAACCTCTGCTGCCGCTGCTCGCCGACAGATATCACGTGATCGCACCTGACTATCCCGGCTTCGGCAACAGCAGCGCGCCGCCGCCGTCCGCTTTCACCTATACGTTCGACAACATCGCCGGCGTGATCGGAGAGCTCACGACGCAGCTCGGTCTCGGCAAATATGTTCTGTTCATGCAGGACTACGGCGGTCCTGTCGGCTTCCGCATGGCGCTGGCGCATTCCGAACGTGTCCGCGGAATCATCATCCAGAATGCGGTGTCGCACGAGCAGGGCTTGAGCCCGCTCTGGGAAGCGCGTCGCAGGTACTGGGCCGACCCGGCACACGAGCTCGAGGCGCTCAAGGCCAATTTCACCTCGCTGGCGGCGACGCGTCAGCGGCATCTCGGCTCAAGCCCGCACCCCGAACGGTACGACCCCGACACCTGGGGCGACGAATACGCGTTCCTGACGCGTCCCGGCCAGGCCGAGATCCAGGCCACGCTGTTCCTGGATTACCGGACCAACGTCGCCTCCTATCCCAAATGGCAGGACTGGTTGCGCAAGATGCGGCCGCCGACGCTGGTGGTCTGGGGCAAATACGATCCATCGTTCACCGTCGCCGGCGCCACAGCCTATCGCGACGACGTGCCGGATGCCGAGGTTCACATTCTGGAGGCAGGCCACTTCGCGCTGGATGAAGCCACCGACGAAATCGCCGCGCTCGTTCGCGACTTCTTTGCGCGCCTGGATAAGGACAAGGACTAGGCCTCGGATTTCGGACCGCGCACAATCAGGCCGGCTGATCCAGCATCAGCCGTGCCGCCCTGAGATCGGCGGTCTCGAACCCCTCGGAGAATCGGGCGTAGGTGCTGGCGAGCCGCTCGAGCGCATCTGGCACACCCTGACGGTCTCGCAGCCGCGCCAGCGACATCTCGGTTCGCAACCGCCAGGACAATGCGCCCTGGCGCTCGGCGAGCGTCGCCGACGCGACCAGACTTGCCTCGGCAGCTGCGAGGTCTGCGCCATGCGCCTCGAGCTCGCCCCGCAGACGGAGCAGCTCCGGCATATCGAAGGCGCCGCCTTCCTGCTCGATCCGCGCAATGGTCTCGTGCAGCACCTTTTGTGCGTCCGGCAGCCGTCCGAGTGCCGCCAATCCCCGGGACAGATCGGCTGCGAACGCCGATGCGTAGAGTTCGTAGCGATCCGCATGCAGGCGCGGGAGCGCAGTCCGCAACAGGTCGATGCCACCGGTGACCTCACCGCGGGCGATCATGGCCTGCGCCCGAAAGCCGCTCGCGACGGCTTCGTAAGGAACGAGCCCGTGCAGGTTCGCATGCTTCGCCAGGCGACCGGTCATGGCCTCGACGGAGGACCAGTCGCCGACCCAGCCGAACACCGAGGCGGACCAGCATAATGCGATACAATGCATGACCACGTCGCGCGGCGCTGACGCGCCGACGAGCGGGCGGATGCATTCGAGCGCACGGTCGGGAAAGCCGCGCAGCCATAGCACGCGCGCGAGCGGAATCTGCGGCGTGCGCGAATAGGCGAAATGTCCGGGCTGGATGCCGCGCAGCGCGGCGTCGTCGCGCAGGCCCTCGTCGAGATGGGCCTGCGCCTCGAGCTGGTCCCCGGCGAGGTGATAGGACACGCCGAGCAGTGCCTTGCTGCCGGCAACGCCTGCGGTATCGCCGATCAGGTGGGCAATCCGCTCGGCGTGACGCGCGGTCGCCACCAGATGCCGATAGCCGCCGGTCCGGCGGTAGAACATGTTCAACCGCGACAGCAGCCGGAAGGTATTGGCGTGGTCGCCGAGTGCCTTCGCAATCTCCAGCCCACGCCTGAGCGCCGCTTCCGCCTGCTCGCTGTTGCGCTCGGTGAACATGAGGGCATGACCGAGCGTCGACTGGAGCTCGAGCTCCCATCTGTCGCTCGGTTCGGCCTCACCAAGCGTTGCGAGTGCCCGTTCGGACCATATGCGCGCTTCGTTCAGCAAACTGAGCTCGGCGAACAGCCTCGTGCAGCTCCCCGCGAGCGGAACGCGCAGGCCGGCGCCGTCGACATTGGCGTAGCTCCATGCCAGCGCCGCGCGGGCGTCGGCGAGCAGGCCGGCCCGCTCCTGCGCGCGGGACGCCTGGTCGCGGCTAACCGGCTCCGTCATGCCGGCTTCGAGCGTGCGCTGAACATAGAGGGCGTGCCGGCGCGCGATCGGGTCGGCCTCGCCGCCACCGACCAGCTTCTGCATGGCATAGGCACGCGTTGCATCCAGCAGGCGATAGCGCCGCGACGCGCCGGCCGGTTGCGCCGACACCAGCGACTTGGCGACGAGTTGCTCCAGTGCATGGACGACGCGATCCTCCGCCGTCGCCGCGTCGGCAGCCACCGCGATCGCGCCCTGCAACGTGAAGGGACCCGCGAAGATGGCGAGGCGCTGGAACACGATGCGCTCGCTCTCGCCGACCAGGCCGAAGCTCCAATCGAGCGTGGCGCCGAGCGTCTGCTGGCGCGGCGGCGCCGTTCGCCGCCCGCGCCATTCGAGCTGCAAATGGCTGTCGAGCAGCGCCGCCATCTCGCGCAGTCCGTAGAGACCGACGCGCGCGGCAGCCAGCTCGATCGCGAGCGCGATGCCATCCAGCTTGCCGCAGATCCGGACCAGGACCTCGGCATCCTCGTCCGTGATGGCATCCCGATGGCCCGCCGCGACGGCACGGTCCACGAACAGACGCGCTGCCGGATAACCCAGCACCTCACCGGCGCTGAGCCGAGCGTTCTGCGGCGGACCAGGCAGAGGAGCGAGTTCGAAGATCCGCTCCCCCTCCACCAGCAGCGACTCGCGGCTGGTTGCCAGGATGGCGACGCCGGGCGCCTCACGGTAGATGGCTTCTGCGAGACGTGCGACCTCGTCGATGACGTGCTCGCAACTGTCGAGAATGAAAAGCAGCCGTCGCCCGCGCAGAAAATTGACGATGCTGCCTGCGGGATCGTTGTGATGCACGACGAGACCAAGCGCGGCGGCAACCGTGCTCGCGACCAGCGCGGCGTCCTGCAGCGGACCGAATTCGAGGAAATGGACGTTTCCCTCGAATCTGTCGCGCATGTCATGCGCGAGCGCGGCCGCAACGGTGGTCTTGCCGATGCCACCCGGCCCTCGCAGCGTGACGAAGCGATCGCGGAGCAGGCGCTTCGACAGCTCGGCCACGACGTCGTCCCGCCCGACCATCTGGTCCAGGCGACGCGGCAGAAACGGCGGCAAGACTGACGTTTCGGGCAACCGCGACGCGGTCACAGGCGGCTCTGCGCGTTCGCCACGCCGCACGGGCGCGACGAAGCAATAGCCCCGGCTCGGAATGTTGGTGATGTAGCGGGCGCCATCCTTGCCGTCGCCGAGCACCTTGCGCAGCTCCGCGACATGGACCCGCAGGCTGATCTCCTCGACGGAGAGGCCCGACCATGCGTAGGCGAGAATCTCGTTCTTCGGCACCACCTCGCCGGCACGGCTGACGAGCAGCCGCAAAATGTCCATCGCCCGGCTACCGAGCTTGACCGGCACGCCGTCCTTCTCCAGCAGCCGCGAACGCAGCGAAAATGGTCCGAACGAGACGGCATCGAGATCAAGAATCGGCCCGGTGTCGCCGCTGCGGCCACCATGTCCTGCCGAAAGCTCGGTCACATCGCGCTCATTTGACGACTGCTTCCTCGAAACGTTGCGCGACTATACAAGGCGCCGCAACGCGGTCCAGCGAAGGCACAGCAACCCGCACCGCGCGGCGGTCGCCAGGCGATGCCTTGTGCTCCCCTCAAGCCAGTCCGGTTCGCGCAAAATGCGTGACAAATTGGTCCTAGTCAGCCCACTGCGACGAGCTGTCACACCTGATGCACACCCACAGAATCTAACAGATCCTAATCACCCCTAACGGGCGTCCTCGCCAGCTCACGTCTATCCTCTCAGCATGGAAAGCATTGGTTTGCGCGCCTGCCGGTCGTTGCAAGCTGCGGCGAAACCAGGAGAGGACGACGATGTCGAGCAACTTGCACGCGGCGCATGCCTGGATTGAATTTCCGGCCGCCCCGCGGGATCATGAGGGTCTTCGCCCCACACAGGCGATCGCCCGGGAGAGCCGGTGGCGTCAGATCGATCGCACTCAGGAGAGCATGATCGAGGAGATCACGATCTCGCGATGGGACGACCCGCGGAGCACCTCGTCGCACGAAACGACGACGCCGGATGACCGCTATTTCGTCGGCATTGCCCTGAAGACCACGCGCGCGAAGCTGATACGGGATGGCCGGATCATCTTCGAAGGGACCATGCCGGCGGGGTCGCTGTATGTCACCGCGCCGTCGAAGCCTCTCGGCGCACAATTCCAGTCGCCGAGCGCCTTCCTGCACGTCCACATCTCCACGGACCATCTTCCGGCGCACGCCGACGGGCTGAATGACCTCGTGCTGTTGCGCGATCCGCTCGCTGCGGAGCTCGCCAAGGCGCTGATCGAACATGGTGACGCCGCGGACCTGCAGTTCACGCGCTGCATCGGCCAGACCCTGGCGATGCATCTCACCCGGATGGAGCTGCCGCGCGTCAAGGTCAATGCCTTGCCGAAATGGCGGCTGCGGCGCGTCGAGCAGCACATCGCCGATCATTTCGACCGCTGCATCAGCCTGTCCGAGCTCGCCAATGTCGCCGGCCTGTCCAGGATGCACTTTGCGGCACAATTCCGCGCCGCGACCGGTTATCGTCCCCGCGAATATCTGCTGACGCAGCGGGTCGAGCATGCCAAGACGCTGCTCGCGACCACCGAGCGGCCATTGGCGGATATCGCGCTCGCGGTGGGCTTCAGCACGCAGGCGCATTTTTCGACCGTCTTCAAGCGCATCAGCGGTCAATCTCCGGCGCGCTGGCGCCTTGCCAACGTGGACGGACAGCGCGAGGTCGAAGCGCGGCCGAGGCGGCACGCGTCTCCGGAGCGGGACTGGATCGCCAGCGCCGCTGCATAGCTGATCCGGCGGGCGACGGACGACGGGAATCCCGAGGCGCGTGCCTCAACTTGTTTGCTGCTCCCGATCTCGCCGCTGCAAGTCCGTGTCCCGGACGAGCTGCAACGTGCGAGCGTTGCGTCGCAGAGCCGTCCGCCCCAACAGAACGCTCCACGGTAGCTTGCGGTGAGATGGGCCCGGCTCTGCAGCGCATCGTCGAAGAGACGCTCCGCTGCGTCCGGGGCACGAAAGCGCAATACTGACGCCCCTACACCGGATCGAACGCCCGGATCGGCGGCAGATTGCCGGTGAACTTCTCCACCTCCACGATGGTCAGCTGGCCGGTGCAACCTTGCGCCAGTGAGGAGGTGCCGATGTCGCGAGTGAGCACGTTCGGATTGCCGTGGACGCAGAGCGGCGCCTCGTCTTCGGGATCCATCGGATCGTACCAGGCGCCGGTCGAAAGCTGGACCACGCCGGGCGCGATGCCGTCGGTGACGTGGACCGCGGCGAGGCACGCGCCGCGCTCGTTGAACAGGCGAATGATGTCGCCGTCCTTGATGCCGCGCGCGTCCGCATCCACTGGGTTCATGCGCGCGACCTCGCGGCCGCGATGCTTCGAGCTGAGCGAATGTCCGCCGAAATCGAGCTGGCTGTGCAGGCGTGTTGCCGGCTGGTTGGCGACGAGGAAGCACGGCGCGCCGGGCCTGGGCGTATCGGTCTTGTCGAGCCAGACCGGATGGCCGGGACAATCCGCATCGCCGTGGCCTGCGATCTTGGCCGAGAAGATCTCGATCCGCCCGCTCGGCGTCGGCAGGGCGTGATTGACCGGATCGTCGCGGAAGCGGCGCAGCCGGCCACCGTCATCTGGATGCTGGGGCACGACCAGGCTGCCGCGCGCCCAGAACGCGTCGAAATCAGGAGCTTCGAGGCCGCGCTTGGCCAGCGACGCGCGAGTCGGCTCGTAGAGATGTTTTAGCCACTGCCGCGATGTGCGTCCTTCGGTGAAAGGTTCGCGCGCTCCGAGACGTTCGGCGAGATCAGCGAAGATGTCGTAGTCGTCGCGCGCGAGCCCGAACGGCTCGGCGATCCGGTGCATGGCGACCATCAGGGGATCGTTGGTGGAATAGCCGATGTCCTCGCGCTCCAGCGTCATCGTCGCGGGCAGCACGATATCGGCGTGACGGGCTGTGGCGGTCCATGCGAGCTCGTGCACGACGAATGTGTCCACTTGCGCGAATGCCTTGCGCAAGCGGTTGATGTCCTGATGGTGATGGAAGGGATTGCCGCCCGCCCAGTAGACCAGACGAATGTCCGGATAGGTGCGCGTCTCGCCGTTGTAGCGATAGGTGCTGCCGGGATTGAGCAGCATGTCGGCGATGCGCGCCACCGGGATGAAATCGGCAACACCGTTGCGGCCCTGACCCAGCGTCGGCCCCGGCACGTCGTTGACGCGGCGGCCGTAATAGCCGATCGCACCCAGCGAATAGGCGTAGCCACCGCCGGGAAGGCCGATCTGGCCGAGGGCTGCCGCCAGCACCATGCCCATCCACACCGGCTGCTCGCCATGCTCGGCGCGCTGAAGCGAATGGGAGACGGTGATGAGCGCCCGCCGTCCGGCAAGACGCCGCGCCAGCCTGCGGATCGCATCCGCCCCGACGCCGCAGATTGCGGCGGCCCATTCGGCATGCTTGGCTTGCCCGTCGCTCTCGCCGGTGAGATAGCGCAGGAAGACCGGCCAGCCCTCGGTGTAGCGATCAAGGAAGGCCTGATCGTGTAAGTCCTCGCTGACCAGCGTGTGCACGATGCCGAGCATCAGCGCCGTATCGGTCCCGGGGATGCAGGTCATCCATTCGGCGCCGGCCTCGACCGGGAGATCGTCGCGCAGCGGACTGACCAGGACGAACTCGCAGCCGCGCGCCCGCGCCGCCGCCATGGCGCCGCGCTCGACATGCTTGCTGATCGAGCCGCCGGCCACCATGGAGTTCTTCAGCGCCATGCCGCCGAATGCCAGCACGATCTCGGTGTTATCAGCGATCTGCTCCCAGGTGACGTTGCGCTTGGTGATATCCTCGTAGCCGGCCAGGATCTGTGGCAGCAGCACCGAGGACGCACCCGATGAATAGGAGTTGACCGAGCGCACGTAACCGCCCATCGCGATGTTGAGGAAGCGATGCACCTGGCTCTGGGCGTGATGGAAGCGGCCGGCGCTCGACCAGCCATAGGAGCCGCCGAACACGGCGCCCGGCCCGCGCGTGTCGCGGATGCGGCTGAGCTCGTCCCCGAGCAGATCGAGCGCCCTTTCCCAGCTGACTGAGACGAACTCGTCGCGGCCGCGCCGATCGTCGGGGCCCGGACCGCGCTCCAGCCAGCCGCGGCGGACCGCCGGCTGGGCGATGCGCGCCTGATGGCGGAGCGCGCCGGGAAAATTGTCAATGATGCCGTTCGGATCGGGATCGCCCGCGTAGGCCCTGACCTCAAGGCCGGCCGCGCCCTGGCGCGCGGAGAACACGCCCCAATGCGAGGTGTGCGGCTTGAAGCCGCCCGATAGGTCGAGACCCGGGTTGGGGAAGCCAATCGTATCGTCCATCATCTGATCCTTGTTCCGGCGGCATCGACAATGGAGCGGTAATATACCGATCCGATCCGGACGTCGTCGAGATCAGGGTTGACGTGAACGCTGACCTGCCCCGCGCAAAGTCAGCCTCAGGGGTCGTCGGACGTCCCAAGCGTCATGGCAAGGACGAGCATCATCCGCGTGCGCAGCAATCGACCAGCAGATCCCAGATTCGCTGCGTCTGTTCTCTCTTGCGAGTCTCCGGCACCTCCGCGCTCGACCGATCGAAGGCGGCAATGGCGCGGGTTTGGCGAGGCACGATCCACCGCTCCGAAATCGGGTCGTACCATTTTCCAATATTTATCTCAGTCACGTCGGTCGACTCACGGATTGACAGGGTCGAGCGGTGCGCCTCGCGCGGTCCTCATCCGAGCCGCGTGAAGCGCTACCCGATTCACCAATCAGGAGCTCGCACGATCGTTCCTGACCCGCTGCATCAGCCTGGCCGGGCCGGATGCAGCGTGCGCGGATGCCGCTCGTGCAGCAACCGCGCGAGCTCCTCACGCTCCGTCGGGCGTCCCTTCATGGCGGCCTCGAACAGCGCTTCCTGGATGTCGCGAGGCATGTCGCCCCACACGTCCATCGCCGCGCGTCCGAGCAGGCTCGCAAGATGATCGACTCCATCGCTCATTTGGCTCTCCCGATCTGCACAGGGAATGGAACAGCGACGGCCGCACGGCGTTCCACTGCCATCATTGTGAACAGGAGACGTCTTTTATGGGATTCTTCACCAAGGACATCAAATCGATGGAAGACCTGCTGCTGCACGGGCTCCAGGACATCTATTACGCGGAACAGCAAATCCTGAAGGCGCTTCCGAAGATGATCGACAAGGCGACCAACAGGGACCTCGTCGCCGGGCTGAAAGCCCACCTGGAAGAGACCAACAAGCAGGTCGAACGCCTCGACAAGGTGTTCGCGAAACTCGGCAAGGAGCCGAGCGGCACTCATTGTCCGGCCATCGACGGCCTCATCAAGGAAGCCGACGAGACCGCCGGGGAGATCGAGGACAAGTCCGTGCTCGACGCCGCGATCGTCGCGAACGCACAGGCCGTGGAGCACTACGAAATGTGCCGCTACGGCACGCTGATCGCGTGGGCCGAAGAACTCGGCCACGACGACATCGTGCGCTTCCTCACCACCAATCTGAACGAAGAGAAGGGCGCCAACACGAAGCTGAACACGGTGGCCCTTCGCAAGGGCGTCAACGCCAAGGCGTCGAACGCCGCGTGATCGAGGCCGACTGTTCGAAAGGATGGCGGCGGCAGCCGCCATCCTCCTTCCGCCGCCGCTCATCTCCACCGCTAGCGGACACGTCCGATCAGATGAACGGCTTGCCGCCGGTGACGGCCAGCGTCGCCCCGGAGGTGTAGCTCGAGAGCGGGTCGGCCAGCATGACATAGGCGGTTGCGAGCTCCGCCGGCTGGCCGGCGCGCTGCATCGGGACCTGCTTGCCGAAATTCTTGACCCTTTCCTCCGACATGGTCGAGGGAATGAGCGGAGTCCAGATCGGACCCGGGGCCACGGCGTTGACCCGAATGCCTTTCTCGGCGAGCATCTGCGCTAGCCCACCCGTGAAATTCTGGATGGCTCCCTTGGTCGTGGCGTAAGCCAGCAGGCTCGGGTTCGGCATGTCGGAGTTCACCGAGGCCGTGTTGATGATCGCGGCTCCCGGCCGCATGTGGGGGACCGCGGCCTTGGCCAGATAGAACATGGCGTGAATGTTGGTCTCGAACGTGCGCTGCCATTCCTCGTCGCTGATGTCCCCGATGTCCTTGAACGTGGCCTGATGCGCCGCGTTGTTGACGAGGATGTCGATGCCGCCGAGTTCCTCCACAGCGCGACGCACGATGGCGCGGCAGTGTTCGGGATTGCTGATATCGCCGGGGATGAGGACGACCTTGCGTCCCTCCCGTTCCACCAGCGTCTTCACCTCCGCGGCATCCTCGTCCTCGTTCAGGTAGGAGATGACGATATCGGCGCCTTCACGCGCATAGGCGATCGCCACCGCGCGGCCGATGCCGCTGTCTCCGCCCGTGATGATGGCTTTCTTTCCCGCAAGCCGCCCGGCGCCTTTGTAACTCTCCTCGCCATGATCCGGCCGGGGCTGCATTGCTCGCGTCGAGCCGGGCATCGGTTGCTGCTGCGCAGGATAAGGCGGCTTTGGATAGTCGGTCATGGAGAACTCCGGACGGTTGCTGCGCTAACGGGGCGGCGCCGGAAGTGTTCCTGGCGTTGGAGCGTGTCCGGCCCGCCGACATGGTCATGCGGAAAGCCGAAGCCGGCAACCGTCAGGATTTCCGCGAGCAGCAGCCGCACGAGTGCGAAGGCGCGGAAAACCAGGCCGCTGACCTCTTTGTCGAGGCGCAAACTCCTCGCTTTTCGCGGCTCGCCCCGATTAGAGTTCAAAGCACCGCTCTGATTCTCGCGAATGGCCGATCACCATGGCGTCATCTTTGATGATCGTGTTGCGAAGAGCATTTGAAACTCACAGGTGCTTTAGGTGCGTGAAGATATCTCAAGCAATCGGACACCGGCTTGACTCCAGCAGCCCAATCGAACGAGCGCATTCTCGGACTCCTGAGCGCAGCCGGCGTATTCTGCATCTGGTCTGGCTTTCTCGTCTTCTCGAGGGCCGGCATGCAATCCGGCCTGACACCCTTCGATTTGACGGCGCTTCGGTTCATGGTCACCGGCGCCCTGGTTCTTCCGTTCGCCAAGGCCTGGTGGCCGCGTCACCTGCCGCTGCAAGCAATTCTGTCGATGTCGATTTTCGGCCCCGGCGCGGTGTACAGCATCTTGATGTACTTCGGGTTGAAGGGGGCGTCGGCAGCGTATGGGGGAGCGTTCGCCAACGGCTCGTTACCGATCTTCACCATTCTGCTGGGATTGCTTTTCGCGGGGCGCGTGCCGTCCTGGCAGCAACTCGTTGCAGTTCTCATCCTGCTCGTGGGCGCAGTGCTCGTTGCCCTTCCGGGCATGCGTGCCGGCGGCAACAGCGTGGCATCGGCCATCGGGTTCTTCCTCGCGGCGTCAGCTGTGCTTTCAATCTACTTTGTGGGCGTGAAGCACTGGCAGATCGAGGCGCGCCAGGCGCTGGTCCTGGTCAGCGTGCCGAACGCGCTGCTTTTCCTGCCGGTCTGGTTTTTCTTTCTTCCTTCCACCATGCAGGATGCACCGTGGCCGACGATACTGCTTCAGGCCGCTTTCCAGGGCTTGGGCCCCGGTTTCCTGGCGGTCATCCTGTTCTCAATTTCCGTGAGGATTCTCGGTCCTACGCCCTCGGCCGGTTTGGCTGCGGCGGTACCGGCCAGTGCAACGCTGCTGGCGATCCCGATACTTTCGGAGATTCCAACAACCATCGAGTGGATCGGCATCGCGATTGTCACTGCCGGGCTCGTTCTGCTCCTCGGAGGAGGCCAACCCGAAACCAGGAGCCTGTCCAAATAGCGGTGGCGACTCGGAGAGAGGTGGCTCCTGCTACGTCGATGCCGGAACGGCTGCATCCTTCCTGAGAATAAGCCGCGCACGTGTGCCGTCGTCGGCTGACGCAATCTCCACCTGCACGTCTCTCGGCTTCGCCAGATAGGGCGAGGACGTGACCAGGACATCGGCGCCAGCTTCCGCATAGGCCGCGGCATTTGCCGCATTGACGCCACCGGCGGCGGCGATGAGCGGACGAGCGCGCGTATAGGCCATCGATGCCATGCGCTTGACCAATGCAGCTATCTCGGCTGGCGAGAACTTCTCGGCTTGAATCACGTCGAAACCGGCGACCGCCGCGGCTAGTGCGGCATCGGCGGTCTTCACCTCGATCACGAGCTTCTTCTCCGGCGCCGCCCGGCGCAATCGCTCGACGGCTTGAAACAGCGGCAGGTCGCCGAGAAAGACGCGGTGCTCTGGAAACACCAGCACGGTTTCGGACAGGCCGAGCCGGTGCATCACGGCGCCGCCCGCCTTGATGGCCGCGACCGCAAAGCGCTTGGTGCCCGGCACGTTCTTACGGGTGCAGGCGACCGGGATATGAGGGGCGACCGCCCTCGCCGCATCGACGATGGCGCGGGTGTCGCTGGCCACGCCCGACCAGATCTCGATCAAGGTTTGCGCCACCTTCCAGCTCCGCAACAGGCCCGCGGCCGGACCGCGCGCCTGAAGGATCGGGGCGCCCTGCTCCAGCACCGCGCCGGATGCAGCGAACAGCTCCACGTCGCAGCCGGCGAGCGCGATGATCGCGGCGGCATCCTCGGCGAGCGCCAGCACCATCGGTGCGCGCGCGGCGAACTGCATCACGCCGATGGCCCCGCCGATCCCGAGCGCCTCGGTGGTGAGATCGCCATAGGGGACATCGTCCTCCAGCAGGCGTTCGAGTTCGGCGCGCGATGCAGCGGTTGCCATGTCGTGCTTCCCTTCATTGGTGTCGGCTTGTCGACGGCCTTGTCGGGAATCCGACACGGATCATCGGTCCCGCCGCTGCGAGAGGCGGGAAGCCCCTCTTTTGACGCCATTCCTGCAAGGCGCGCACCAGAGACTGCGACCGCATATCCGGCACGCCGATTGCTGGGATGCTTCCGGCCGGCACCTTGCAGCAATCGGGCTGCGCTGAAGCAATTACCGGTCGCTGGAGTTCATCATGAAGCTGCTTCGCTCGATCACCATCGTCGCAGGATTGCTGCTCGCATGCGCATCGGCGCAGGCCGCGCAGACCAACGTCGCCGTGGCCGCCAACTTCACCGATGCGGCCAAGGAGATCGCCGCCCTCTTCAAGCAGAAGACCGGGCACGAGGCGGTGCTCAGCTTCGGCGCGAGCGGGCAATTCTATACCCAGATCGCGCAAGGCGCGCCGTTCCAGGTGTTCCTGTCGGCCGACGATTCACGGCCGAAGCAGCTCGTCGAGGAGGGTCTCGCTGTCGCGGGCAACCGCTTCACCTACGCGATCGGCAAGCTCGTGCTGTGGAGCAAGTCGCCGGGCGTCGTGACGGGCGAGGAGACGCTGAAGGCCGCCTCCTTTGCAAAGCTCTCGATCTGCAATCCGGCCGCCGCGCCCTACGGTCTTGCTGCCGTGGAGACCATGAAGTCGCTGAACCTTTACGACGCCCTGAAGCCGAAGCTGGTGGAAGGCGCGACCATCACCCAGGCCTATCAGTTCGTCGAGACGGGGAATGCCGAGGTCGGCTTCGTGGCGCTGTCACAACTGACCGGCAGCGAGGCCGGTTCGCGCTGGGTGGTGCCGCAGGCGCTCTATAACCCGATCCGGCAGGATGCGGTGCTGCTGAAGGCGGGCGCCGGCAACGAGGCCGCAGGCGCGTTCATCACCTTCCTCAGGGGATCCGAGGCGCGCGCCGTCATCGAGAGATACGGCTACGTGCTGGACGGGCAGAGCTGACGCGCATGGAGATCTGGTCGGCGGAGATTCGCCAGTCGGTTCTGCTGACGGTCGAACTGGCCGCGATCTCGACCGCGATTCTGCTGGTGCTGGCTACGCCGCTCGCCTGGTGGCTGGCGCGCGCCAAAGGCTGGTGGACCGAAATCATCGCGAGCGTGGTTGCGCTGCCGCTGGTGCTGCCGCCGACTGTGCTCGGCTTCTATCTACTGGTGCTGCTCGGCCCGGACGGGCCGGGCGGGTGGATCGCAAGCCTGTGGGGCGGGCGCACGCTCGCCTTCACGTTCGAAGGCCTGGTCATCGGCTCGGTGGTGTATTCGATGCCGTTCGTGGTGCAGCCCATCCGCAATGCCTTCGCCGCGATGGGCGAGCGGCCGCTCGAGGTTGCCGCGACCCTGCGCGCGTCACCCCTGCGCACGTTCTGGACCGTCGCAGTGCCGCTGGCACGGTCGGGCTTCCTGACCGGCGCGGTGCTCGGCTTCGCACACACCGTCGGCGAGTTCGGCCTCGTGCTGATGATCGGCGGCAACATTCCCGGGCATACCAAGGTGCTGTCAGTCGCGCTTTTCGACTATGTCGAGACCTCGCGCTGGCGCGAGGCCAGCATGCTCGCGGGGCTCATGGTGATCTTCGCCTTCGCCGTGATCCTCACCATGACGCTCGTCGACAAGCGCGCCGCGAGGGCTGCGGCATGAGAACGGCCGAACCCGCTCGCATCAACGCGGCCTTCCGCGGCAGGCTCGGCAATTTCTGGCTCGACGTCGAGCTGAGCATTCCCGCGAGCGGCGTCACCGCAATCTTCGGTCCTTCGGGTTGCGGCAAGACCAGTGTCGCGCGCTGTATCGCCGGCCTGCAACGCATGGCCGACGGGTTTTGCGCCGTGGGCGAGGACATCTGGCAGGACAGCTCGTCGTTTCGGCCCGCGCACCGGCGGCCGATCGGTTACGTCTTCCAGGAAGCCAGCCTGTTCCCGCATCTTTCGGTACGACGCAATCTGCTGTTCGGCGCTCCGAAGGCGGCGCGCGCGCAGATCGCATTCAGCGAGGTCGTGGAGCTGCTCGGCCTTGCCGCATTGCTCGACCGCTCGCCCTCCCGCCTCTCCGGCGGCGAGCGGCAGCGCGTCGCGATCGGCCGTGCCCTGCTGTCACAGCCAAAACTCCTTCTGATGGACGAGCCGCTGTCCGCGCTCGACCGCGCGACCAAAGACGAGATCTTGCCGTTCCTCGAGCGGCTGCACGAGACGCTGTCGCTCCCGGTGCTTTATATCAGCCACGACATGGCGGAGATCGAGCGCTTTGCCGATCACCTGGTGCTGATGGAGCAAGGCCGCGTCGTCAGCTCCGGTCCGCTGCACGACCCCCATCCGATACCGCTGGCCGGGAGCCGCGATCGGCTTGGAGATTGCTCGCGACGACGGAAGAGCGTAGGAAGCCCGACGAGGATGACTTCCATGCCGATCGACTTTCACGACATCGACCCGAACCGCGTCGCCGCGATCCTCTATCGTCCGCAGGACGACGTCGACGGCCTGCTCGCCGACTTTGCTCAGGATCTCGCGCGATCGGGCGAGCGGATCGGCGGCGTGGTCCAGCGCAACGTCGAGGATGGCGCGGGCTGCCAGATCGGCATGCAGGCGGTCGACCTCATGACCGGCGCGGAGATCTCGATCTGCCAGCCGCTCGGCTCGGGCGCCATGGCATGCAAGCTCGACGCTGCGGGCCTTGCCGAAGCGGCGGTCGCCGTCACCCGCGCGATCGCGGCCGATGTCGATCTCGTCGTCATCAACAAATTCTCCAAGCAGGAGGCCGCCGGCGGCGGTCTGCGCGACGAGCTGGCCGGCGCCATCGCCGCCGGCATCCCGGTGCTCACGGCGGTGCCGGAAAAATGCCTGGACGCCTGGAATGACTTTACCGGCGGGATCGGCACCAGCCTGCTGTGCGAGCGAGGAGCGATCGAGGGATGGTGGCAAGACCTGTCGTCGCGGATAAAGCGGGCCCGCGCCGCGCGCCAGCCCGCCGATGCTCCTGCGTCGCTACTTGCCGATCATCACGTCGGATGACTTGATCACGGCGGAGACGGCATCGCCCACTTTCAAGGCGAGGTCGTCCACCGCTTCGTTGGTGATCGAGGAGAACACCACCAGGCCCGGCGCGAGCTCGATCTTCACATGGGCCGTCGTCGTCCTCTTGGTGACGGCGATCACCCGTCCGGGCAGAACGTTGCGGGCGCTGAGCTTCATGGATCAGCCGAACTTGAACAGCACGCCGTAACCGCCGCGCGGATAGCTCCACTCGATGTCGCCGCTCTCCTCACAGATCACACGGCATGTCCCGCATTCGATGCAGCCGTCGACGGTGATCTCGACCTGGCCCTTGTCATTGAGCTCGTAGCAGCGCGCCGGGCAGGCCTTCAGCATCGTCAGGAGTTCCGGCGACGGCGTGGTGTGCGGGCGCACCTTGATGTGGGCCCGGCCGGCGTCGACCAGATAACGGTTGTAGAACAGCTTGTCCTCGACGCGTACAGATGGCTCGATCGACATGGCTTAATCTCCATCGCCAGTTTTGCGTTTCCTTGAGGTCACCGCCAGGCGCGGGCGAGGCGGAAGGCGTCGCCGAACAACCCGCTCCACGACCGCGCCTTGATGAACGATTTGAACGTCGTCTTTTCCTTCTCGACCTTTGGCGTACCGTCGACGCGCAGGAAGTTCTGCATCGCCTTGGAGACGAGCTCCGGATAGGTCAGGAAGAAATTCTGCGACTGGGTGTGCATCAGCGCAGGCATATCCTTGTACTTCTTCAGGTCCTTGATGACGAAAGATTCGTCCAGCATCGTCTTGTAGAGCGACAGGTTCTCCGCCGTCATCGGATCCTTGCGCGACTTGACCTGGAAGATCGCTTCCGCCGCGATCCGGCCCGAGGTCATTGCGAGATTCGAGCCCTCGCGGTGGATGGCGTTGTTGAGCTGGGCGGCATCGCCGACCACGACCCAGCCCTCGCCGTAGAGCTGCGGGATCGCCTTGAAGCCGCCCTCGGGAATGAGATGCGCGGCATACTCCTTCACTTCCGAGCCCTCGATCAGCGGGGCGACCGAGGGATGCCGCTTGAAGCGGTCGAGCAGGCCGTACGGCGTCTCGCCGGTGCGCTGGAAGTCAGCGACCAGGCAGCCGATGCCGAGCGAGATGCACTCCTTGTTGGCGTAGATGAAGCCCATGCCGGTCATGCCGCGGGAGATGGTGCCGGCGGCCTCGATCACCATGCCTTCGTCGCCCCTGAGATTGAAGCGGGCCTCGATGGTCTCGCGCGGCAGGAAATGCATCTCCTTGACGGCGAGCGCGACCTTGTCGGCCTTGGGCCGTTCGCGCAGGCCGGCGCGGGTGCCGAGCAGGCCATTGACGCCTTCCGCCAGCACCACGACGTCGGCATGGATCTCGCCATCGGCGCGGTCGGTGCGCACGCCGATCACCTTGCCATAGGCGTCCTGCGCGAGCTCGGTCACCGTCGTCTCGCACAGCACGGTGGCTCCGGCCTCGCGAACCTTCTGCGAGAACCATTTGTCGAACTGCGCGCGGATGATGGTGTAGCGGTTCGGCTTCTCCTCGTTGAAGTCGTCGGAGCGGTAGTGCAGGCCGGTGTGCGAGCGGTCGTCCATCATCCAGAAGCGCTGCTCGACCAGATGTCGCTCCAGCGGCGCGTCCTCGCGGAAATCGGGAATCAGCTTCTCCAGCATGTCGGCATAGAGGATCGCGCCCTGCACGTTCTTCGAGCCGGAATACTCGCCGCGCTCGAGCTGGAGCACCTTGAGGCCGCGCTGGGCCAGCGTGAGCGCCGCCGCGTTCCCGGCCATGCCGGCGCCGACGACGATGGCATCGAATTTCTCCTCGATCATGATCTACTCCTCTCAAGGGCTCCCGCTTCGACAGCGGGCGAGGTCCACCTCTCCCCGTCGGGGAGAGGTCGGCGCGAAGCGCCGGGTGAGGGCTTTAGGTCCCTCGATGGAGCGCGCCCCCTCACCCGGATCGCTACGCGATCCGACCTCTCCCTTCGGGAGAGGTGAACGGCGGACGCGGATCGCACCGGGCTCGACATCTACTAGCTCGCGATCCGGTCGCGCGAATGCGGCGACAGCCGGGCGCGGAACGCCGCGGTCAGCGCCGGAAGCAACCTGATGGCGTCGGTGACGATGCCCATATGCGCGAAGTCGAAGATCGGCGCGTTCCTGTCGGTGTTGATGGCGACGATCAGGTCGGCGCCTTCGACGCCGACGCGGTGCTGGATCGCGCCGGAGATGCCGGCTGCGATATAGAGCTTCGGCCGGATGGTCTTGCCGGTCTGGCCGATCTGCCGGTCGGATGTGACCCAGCCTTTCTGCACCAACGGCCTCGAGCAGCCATATTCGGCCCCCAACACCGTGGCGAGCTGGCGCACCAGCTGAAAATTCTCCGGTGACCCCAGCCCCAGGCCGCCGGCGACGACGACGTCTGCATAGGCTAGATTGGATTTCGCGGAATCGCGATCAGGCAGGAACGACAGCACCTTGGTCACGATGTCGTCCTCGACGAGACCGAGCGGATGACTGACGATGCGGCCCACCGGACGCACGACGCGATCCGGCATCGGCATCACGCGCGGACGTACCGTCGCCATCTGCGGCCGGTAGTTCAGCGTGTAGATCGTGCAGAGCAGCGAGCCGCCGAAGGTCGGGCGCGTCGCGGCGAGCGAGCCGTCGGCATCGACGTCGAGCTCGGTGCAATCTGCCGTCAGCCCTGTAAGCAGCGTCGTTGCCACCGAACCTGCGAGGTCGCGGCCGAGCGTGGTGGCGCCAAGCAGCAGGATCTCGGGCTTGTAGGTATTGACGACGTCGGTCAGTGCCTTGGTGTAGGACTCGTTGCGATAGTCGGTGAGCAGATCGTCGGCGACCATGTAGACGAGATCGGCGCCGTAACAGAACGACTCCGCGGCGGCGCTCTGCGTTGCCTCGCCTTCCGGCCCAATCACGACCGCGGCGAGATCGACCTTGAGCTTGTCGGCGAGCTTGCGGCCGGCGCCCATCAGCTCCCAGGACACGGGATGAACCTGGCCGCGCTCCTGCTCGATGAAAACCCAGACGTGCTTGTAGGCCTTGAAATGCTCCGGCAACTCCTTCTTGGTCGCGGCGCGACCGGAGGCTGGAGCTGCGGTTTTCGGTGCGGTGGCCATGGTGCTTGCTTCCTCTCGCCTCAATAACCGCGCGCCAGCGTCGCGAGCTCGGTCTCGAGCGCCGGCTGGCGCTTGAAAATGGCGTCGATCAGTGCCTCGGCCGGCTGCTCGCCACTCTCGATCAGCGCCGCCTTCTCGCTGCGCGCCGCGGGCGCGAACACCCGCTTGACGATGGTGGGCGAGCCGCGCAGCCCGCATTTCGAGATGTCCTCGACACCGGCCTCCTGCGCGCTCCATTTCACGATCGGTGCGCGCGCCGCACGCAGGGCGTCGGCCATCGCACCGCGCCGGATCTGGTTGGTCGCCTCCAGCATGGTGACGAGGCACGGCAGCCTGGTGCGCAGGAGCTGCACGCCGCCCTCGGAGCGCCGTTCCGCGTCGATGGTGCGGGCCTGCAGGTCCAGCGCGCTGATCTTGGCGACATAGGTGAGCTGCAACAGGCCGAGCCGCTTGGCGATGCCGGGACCGACCTGCGCGGTATCGCCGTCGATGGTCTGCTTACCGGTGAAGACGAGATCCGGCGCGCCGAACTCGGTCGAGATCTTGCGGATCGCGGTGGCGAGCGCATAGGTAGTGGCCAACGTATCGGCGCCGGCGAAGAAACGGTCGGTCAGCAGCACGGCGCGGTCGGCGCCGAAGGTCAGCGCCTTGCGAAGGCTGTCCTCGGCCGATGGCGGTCCCATGGTCAGCACCGTGACCTCGCCGCCGAACTGGTCGCGCAGTTCGAGTGCCGCTTCCAGCGCGAAGAGGTCGTAGGGGTTGATGATGGTCGGCACGCCCTGACGCATGATGGTGTTGGTCACGGGATGCACGCGAATCTGCGCGGAGTCCGGAACCTGCTTGATGCAGACGACGATGTGCATGTGCTTCTCCAGGACTCGTCCCCAGAACTTGGTTCAGAGGACAAACAGCAAGTGTCGTACCAACTACGCGAAAGACGAAATTCAAATGCTGATACAGCGACTTAGAAGAGCAACGGTATCGGTTGCATCCGCTTCAGGCAGCAGAGCCGACAACGCTGCCCCGACACGCGTCGCAAATGCGACAGAGCACGGGCTCACTTCAGCGAGCCGATCTGCACCAATGTCGGCGCCTGCTTCGGCTGCGGCGCGACGGCATCCTTCAGGACCTTGAACACGCGCTGGTCGATCGGCGAGGATGCAACAAAGTCAGCATAGGCACGCTCGAGCACGGTCTTGCATCGTTCCGCCACGGTCTCGTCCGCCACTCCGGCAAAGTCCTCTCCGGCGAGGTACTGGCCCATGCGCCGCAGGATATGCAGCCGCGCCACGTTGACGAGTTTCGGATCGTAGTCGACGCCGAGCAGCGTGAAGAACTCTTCGGCGGCGGAGGCCTTGTTGAGTTGCGCCAGTATTCCATCAGCCATGATCGGTCTCCATCGGGCTCTGCGGCACCATGCAGGTCGTGCTTTGCGTTGCGGGTGCGCCGGCATCCCTGGCGCGCCTCTGCATGTGGCTCAGCCGCGCCTCCAGGAACTCGACGCGGTCGAGCAGCACAGCAATGGCGTCGCCGACGGGATCCGGCATCAAATGATGGTCGAGATCGATCCGCCCGACGACGCGGCGATGACCAAGTTGCGGACGCACGACGCGCGCGGGAATGCCGACCACCGTGACGTCGGGTGGCGTGCTGTCGATCACCACCGAATTGGCTCCGACGCGTGAGCCCGCGCCGACCGTGATCGGCCCGAGGATCTTGGCGCCGGCTCCGACCACGACCCGATCTTCCAGCGTCGGATGGCGCTTGCCGGGAAACCACGACGTGCCACCCAGCGTGACGCCGTGATAGAGCGTGACGTCGTCGCCGATCTCCGCGGTCTCACCGATGACGACGCAGGCGCCGTGATCGATGAAGAAGCGTCGGCCGATGCGCGCGCCAGGATGGATGTCGACATTGCTGGCGAAGCGCCCGAACCAGGATAACAGCCGCGCCGGAAAGCGCCAGCCGCCGGCCCACAGCCGGTTCGCGATCCGATACCAGATGACGGCATGGACGCCGGGATAGGTCAGGAGCGTCTCGATCTGGCTGCGCGCGGCGGGATCGCGCTGGCGCACGCAGCCGATGTCCTCGCGGATCAACTTCAGCAGGGAGGGCGTGACCGGTCCGGGAGCGGACGGTTCGGCGAGCGGAATGTCGACGGCACAGGCCATGGCACCCTCACGCGCAATTCAGGAGCGAGCGCTCGCGCACCTCGCGCCAGATCGCCGTCACAGTCTCGCGCGCAACGGCGCCCTTGTGCTCGACGGCATGCTGGCGGACGCGGGCGAGAACGGACTTTGCTTCCTCCGCGCTGACGGACAGCTGGAGCTCGGCCAGCAGCGCGGTGATCGCCGCGAGCCCCGAATGCTTGCCGATCACGATGCGATTGGAGCGGCCGAGCAGCCGCGGATCCAGCGCCTGATAGGTACGCTGATCCTTCAACAGGCCGTCGACGTGAATGCCGGACTCGTGGGTGAAGACGTGCTCGCCGACGATCGCCTTGTTCAGGGGGATGGCTCGCGCGGCCGCGGCTGCGACCACGGCTGCAACATGCTCCAGCTCGGACAGCACCACGCCGGTCTCGCGGCCGTAGAGCTGCCTGAGCGCGACCGCGACCTCCTCCAGTGGCGCGTTGCCCGCCCGCTCGCCGAGGCCGATCACGGTGACGGAGGCATGGGTCGCGCCGGCCTTGATTGCGGCAAGCGTATTGGCGGTCGCCAGGCCCAGGTCGTCGTGACCGTGGAATTCGAGCTCGAGATCGGTGGTCGACCGAAGCGCTGCCAGCAACGCAAAGGCCGCGTCAGGATCGAGCACGCTCAAGGTATCCGCTATGCGAAAGCGCCGCGCGCCCGCGGCCTTTGCGGTGGCAATCAGCTCGACCAGGAAATCGACATCGGCACGCGAGGAATCCTCGCCGCCGACCGCGACGTCGAGGCCCCTGTCGCGGGCGTAGCCGACCACCCGCCTCACCTGCTCCAGCGCCGCCGGCCGTCCGCCGCCGAGCTTGGCGGCGATCTGCACGTCGGAGGCAGGGATCGACACATTCACCATGGAGACGCCGGCCTCGATCGCTGCATCGACGTCAGACGTCCGCATCCGGCACCAGCCGATCGCGGTCGCCGGCAAGCCGGCCTCGACGATGGCCCGGATCGCGCTCACCTCGTCATGGCCCATGGCGGGCGTGCCGGCTTCGATCTCGGTGACGCCGGCCGAGGCCAATGCGCGCGCAATCGAGACTTTTTCCGCGGTGGTGAACGCGACGCCCGGCGCCTGTTCGCCGTCCCGCAGCGTGGTGTCGTTGAGGACGACGAGTGGGAGCTGACCGCCATCCAGTCGTTTCGTCGGGTTGGAAAACACCATCCGCGTACTCCAGTCATTCATTCCGATCAGGAGTTCAGCAACCTGCGTGCCATTGTCGGAATAATCGCCAAGCAATTGAGATTCCTTGACTTCTCGACACCGCCCGCTTTGTCGCAAATGCGACAGGCTCAGACAGGCCTGTCAGGTGTCGGCGGACTTGCGGCGGACGTGGATGATGATGTCGAGCCGCGAGATCTCGTGGCCCGGCAAGGGCTCGGGCATCTGCGCAAGGACGAGCGTCTCGGGCACGTCGATCAGGACATCCTCGCCGTGAAGGTAGAAATGCGGATGCACCGACGTGTTGGTGTCGAAGAACGACCGCGAGCCATCCGGCCCGATCCGGCGCAACAGCCCGGCCTGGGTGAACTGGTTCAGCGTGTTGTAGACGGTCGCCAGCGACAGCTGGATGTTGGCATCCGCCGACTCGGCAAAGAGCATTTCCGCTGTGACATGACGATGTCCCTGGCCGAACAACAAATCTGCCAATAACAGGCGCTGGCGTGTCGGCCGCAGGCCAGCGTCGCGCAACCGCTGGAACGTGGAGCATTCACCGTCCCGGAGCACGTGGCACGCAGATGGCCCTTCGTCCGCCACGTCGACAAAAGACCTTTCGGAATACGCGTCCATGATCACCTCACGCCCGTTCGGGCGGCATCGACCCGATCGCTGTCGCCCCGCAAATAGTCCCGCCGGCGCTCGGCCATGCGGCTCTCGCCGTTCTCCTCGCCAAAACAGAGGTCGAAATCGTTGCACTGCGTGCAGACCGGCGTCGTGCACATCACGAAGCCGTCGTCCTCGCAGAGCATGCGATAGAAGAAGCGCTTCCAGCGCATATTCCCGGTATTGCGGGTCGCCAGTGGCGCGAAATGACGCGTCAGGAGACGCGACAGCTCGGGGCGTTCACGCAGCCCGAGATCTTCCCAGAGATGGTTCGGCTCCATCGCGCGCCGCGCCACCATCGCCGCCAGCCAACGGCCGACCTCGCCGTCGGTCGAGCGACGAGCGAGCAGAAGATCGCGCACCATGGCCGTCTCGTCGTCGACGCTCGCGTCGCCCCCGCCTGTCCAGGCAAACGCCCGGGCCGGCACGGATGGGAAACATTGCGCCAGAAGCGCATCGAGGTCCCGTTCAGGCAGGCCGACCCGCTCCGCGATCGGACCGCCGTCCATGACAGCTGCCGCCAGGACCGAAGCGAGCACGTGTCGATCGAAATCGTCGTCGTCACCAATGTCGGCTTCGGCCGGATCGCTACCGGTCAAGACGCGATAGACTTCTCTTCCAGCATGCGTGCCATCGGCGATGGGGCCCGCTGGCGATGTCGTTGCGATCATCACTTGCGCTTCAATCATGGAGGGGCTCCGCCGGTGATGCCGAAACGTGCCGGCCTCCCCGTTCAGGAAGGCCGGCACGATGGTCAGGCCGACATTGCCGCGAGCTCGGCAGCGGTCTTGCCGACGACGGTCTCGTCGACCGGCTTCATGATGCCGTGCTCCATCAGCATGTCCTCGAGCTCGTCCATCGTGATCGGGGTCGGGATGATACCCTTGCCCGCGTTGTTGTGGATCTTGTGCGCAAGCTTGCGATAGTGCTCGGCCTGCTGAGACTCCGGCGCATATTCCAGCACCGTCATGCGGCGCAGTTCCGCGTGCTGGACGATGTTGTCGCGCGGCACGAAGTAGATCAGCTGGGTGCCGAGCTTCTTGGCCATGGCTTCCGCCAGCTCCAGCTCCTTGTCGGTCTGCCGCTCATTGCAGACCAGGCCGCCGAGACGCACGCCGCCGGAATTGGCGTATTTCAGAATGCCCTTGGAGATGTTGTTGGCGGCGTACATCGCCATCATCTCGCCGGACATCACGATGTAGATCTCCTGCGCCTTGTTCTCGCGGATCGGCATCGCGAAGCCGCCGCAGACGACGTCGCCGAGCACGTCGTAGGACACATAATCGATGTCCTCATAGGCGCCGTTCTCTTCCAGGAAGTTGATCGAGGTGATGACGCCGCGGCCGGCGCAGCCGACGCCGGGCTCCGGCCCGCCGGACTCGACGCAGCGAATGTCCCGGTAGCCGACCTTCATGACGTCCTCGATCTCGAGATCCTCGACGCTGCCCGCGTTGGCCGCGAGACTCAGAATCGTGTCCTGCGCCTTGGCGTGCAGGATCAGGCGGGTCGAGTCCGCCTTGGGGTCGCAGCCGACGATCAGGATCTTGTGACCCATCTCGGCAAGCGCCGCGAGCGTGTTCTGCGACGTCGTCGATTTTCCGATACCACCCTTGCCGTAAAACGCGATTTGTCTCAGTGAAGACATGTTGCTCTCCATCAACCGATTGCCAATGACTCCGCGCTACTCGCGCGAGATTGCTTCTCTCTCAGAAGCGTGGGCCCGCGGGGTTCGGGAAGGAGAACATCGCTCGCCAGCGGCGTCGACGTGTTCTCAGCCCTCACTCGTTGTTGCTGTATCCAAATAGCAACTGGCGTGCCATTCGCGGCGCGTTCACTAAGACGCTGATCGCGCTCGCGAAATATTTCGACCCAGGCAGCCGACAGAAGCTGTGTCGAACCCTACAGAGGTAGGGCCTCTGTCAGAAACCGGACAAGGATCGCGGCGATTGCGGTGCAAACGCACCGCGATTTCCGCGGCGTGCACGCGGAACGGAAATTGCTAATCCACGAGGTGAAACAATTCGAGGAGAATGACGGATGCAGATCGGTGTCGAGACGGCCAAGGCGGTCGACCAGCGGCGCGTGTTCGTGGTCGACGAGGACGAGATCACCCGCGCGGCGCTCCAGTTCATGCTGCATGACGAGATCGAGACGCATGAGCTCGCCACGCCGGAGGAGGCCTATGAGAAGGGCGTGGACTGGCTGAAGCCCGACGTCGTGCTGCTTGGCGTCTCCTTCCTGAAGGCTCGCGGCCCTGCTCTGATCGGCGAGTTCGGCGCGAAGTTTCCGGGCGTGCGCATTCTCGTCGTCACCGACAAATCCGACGAGACCACCGCGGTCGAAGCAATGAAGGCCGGCGCCCATGGCGCCGTGGTGAAACCGCTGACCTTGGAAGGCGTCCGCAAGAAGGTGGACACCATCCTCGGGCGTGGCGGTGCTGCGCCCCTGGTCCAGCTCAGCATGATGAAATAGGAGCGCCGGCGTGGCGACCATCCTGTTCTACCAGAAGCCCGGTTGCGGGACCAACGCTCGGCAGATTCGCGCGCTGGAGGCGGCGGGACATCAGGTGATCGCGAAGAGCCTGCTCACCGAGCCGTGGACGGCAGAGCGTCTGCTCGCCTTCTTCGGTGCGACGCCCGTCACGTCCTGGTTCAACCCGGCCGCGCCGCGGATCAAATCCGGTGAGGTGAAGCCGGCAGAGATCGACGCAGCAGATGCAATCGCCTTGATGCTGGACGATCCCCTGCTGATCCGGCGTCCGCTGATCGACGTTGACGGCGCCAGATGCGCGGGCTTCGACCGTGAGCCGGTCCCATCCCTGCTCGGCGGCGAACGAAGCGACCTCGAGGGCTGCACTCGGCCGGAGGGGATGCCGCGTTGCGCGGAGCCGTGAGGCTCAGCTCCGCGCCAGCACCATCACCAGGCGGTCGACGCGCCGGCCCTGCGCGAGGTGCTGCTCGACAATCTCGTCGATGTCCTCCGGAGTCGTCGGCCGGTACCAGACGCCGTCGGGGTACACGACCATCAGGGGACCGGCGGCGCAGAAGCCGAGACAGCCCGATGCGGTGAAGCCGACATCAGTCAGCCCCTTCGCTTCAATGGCCTTGCCGAGCCGCTCCCACAGCGGCCCGCCGCCGGACGCTCCGCAGCTTCCGCGCGGATGGCTGGGAGGCCGCTGGGTGTGGCAGGCGAAGACGTGATGGCGATAGAGCTGCGGAAGCTCGAACTCCTCGGTCATTCCGTCGCTCATGACGCCGCCACCGCGACGCCCTTGTCGTTCAGCACTGCGGCCAGCTCGCCCAGCTTGAACATCTCGCGCACGATGTCGCAGCCGCCGAGAAACTCGCCCTTGACGTAGAGCTGGGGAATGGTCGGCCAGTTCGAGAACGCCTTGATGCCTTCGCGGATATCAGGGTCGGCGAGCACGTTGATGCCGGTGAAGGGCACGCCGAGGCCGTTCAGGATCTGCACGACGGCGCCTGAGAAGCCGCATTGCGGTGCAGCTGGAACACCCTTCATGAACAGCACGACGTCGCTGCCTGCGATGATGTCCCGGATGCGTTGTTCGGTCGGTTCACCCATGCTTCTATCCTTCCATATTCATTTCGGCACTGCCGTTTCGAGCGCGAGCGCATGCAGCGCCTCGCCCATCTGTCCCTTCAAGGCGGCGTAGACCATCTGGTGCTGCTGGATCCGACTCTTGCCGGCAAACGCCTGCGAGACGACGCGCGCGCCGTAGTGATCGCCGTCGCCGGCGAGATCGGTCACGATCACATGAGCGTCCGGAAACGCCTTCCTGATCAATTGCTCGATCTCCGGTCCTGCCATCGCCATGTTGCACACTCCTGCTCCGCGTCTGGTCCATGCAAGCGGCAAACCAGTTTCGGAACATGTGTGTTCAGAGGGACTTGCGTGCCCGGCGCCGCCGCGATGTCCGACTTGCGACAACGCCGCCTGCGTGCATGTCGATGACGTGACGAACGCCGACGGCTTCGCTCCGGACATTGCGACGATGGCTCGCAGCGGCTCCAAACGATGCGCTTTCGCGGCGTTTCTCACTCGGCCCGGCTTTTGCTTTGCAAGGTTGCATCCGTATTCCGATACGCCAGAAGAGGAACTCGAATTGTCTCGCACAGACTCCAGCAGATCGGGCTCCAGCAGATTGAGCGATCGGCGCCCAATCCCAATGATGGCGAACGTGCTCGTCGACTCCGACGGCATCAATTTCGGCGAGCTCGCACCCGAGATCGACTCGCTGCTCCAGCAGGGCGTGGTGAGCTACCGGCACGACCCTGTCGAGGCCGATCGGATCTTCCGCAAGGCCCTGGATGCGGCCCCGACCGAGCTCGCAGTCTATTTTTGCCTCTACAAAACCCACACCTATCGCGGGCGTCTCGACGAGGCCCAGAGCATCGCCGAGCGCGGGTTGCGCGAGGCCGCTCACCAGGCCGGCTGGAGCCCCGATTGGCGTCGCTGGCAGCCGCAGGCCGAGCTGCCGGACGGCGCCGGCCGCTTCGCGCTCTACACGTTGAAGGCGCTCGCCTTCATCCATCTTCGCAAGGACGAACGACAGCAGGCCCACGAACTGCTGGCTGCGCTGCGCCGGCTCGACCCGACGGGAACGGTCGGCTGGTCGGTCGTTGCGGCACTCGCCGAGGGACTCCAGTGAGGTGGCGATGACGACCACACAGCTTGCCGACAACGAGACGCTGATCGCGGGCATCGTCGCCGCGCTGCGGACGGTTCACGATCCCGAAATCCCCGTGAACATCTATGACCTCGGCCTGATCTACCGGATCGAGCCGAAGCACGACGGCCTCGTCGAGATCGACATGACGCTGACCGCGCCGGGCTGTCCGGTCGCGGGCGAAATGCTCTCGTGGGTGGAGAAGGCCGTCATCGAGATCGGCGGCATCGAGAAAGTCGCGGTGCAGCTGGTGTTCGATCCACCCTGGGACTCATCGCGGATGACCGACGACGTCAAGCTAGAGCTCGGCCTGCTCTAGCTGAACAACCAGAGACCCCATCAGGAGGATACAATGATCGAACTGACCGCCAGCGACGGAGCGAGCTTCTCCGCCTATCGTGCCGATCCCGCCGAAGCGCCCAAGGGCGCCGTGGTCGTCCTTCAGGACGTCTTCGGTGTCACGCCCGAGATCCAGAAGATTGCCGATGCATTCGCCGCCAAGGGCTACGTCGCGATCGCGCCATCCCTGTTCGACCGGGTGAAGCCGGGCGTCAGCCTCGGTCACGACCAGGACGGCAAGGCCGAGGGAGCCGCGATCAGCGCGCAGATCGCCAAGGAGCAGGCGATCTCGGATATCCAGTCGACGGTCGACGCTGTGAAGGACACCGGCAAGGTGGCGCTCGTTGGCTATTGCTGGGGCGGCGACCTCGCCTATTCCGCGGCGAACAAGGTCAACGGTATCGCCTGCGTGATCGGCTATGATGGCAGCAACACGGTCGCCGACTATCGCGAAAAGCGCAGGGTGCCGACCCTCCTGCACTTCTGCGAAAGCGATCCGGAGCTGCCGCTGGAGACCATCACCCAATTCCGCGCCTGGCGCCCCGACGTCAGCGCCTTCACCTATCCGGAGGCAGCCCGGGGCTTCGGCTGCGACGAGCGCGGAAGTTTTCGCGAGGACGCGGCGGCGAAGGCGCTGGAACGGACCCTGTTCTGGATCTCGCAATATGTCGAGGGACAGAAGCCGATCCTGCTGAAGAATGCCGGCGCATACGCCCAGGCCAAGACCGAGAAGAAGAAAAAGAAGAAGGAAAACGACGATCTCGGACCGCCGATGGATTGAAGGAGTCCCGCGCGATGATGCCGACGACAATTCTCATTGACGATGCGCCGCGCTGCGTCGTGCGGCCGACCGATACCAAGGACCTCAATCGTTTCATCCGCAACGGCAAGACCTTCCTGCTGGCCGAGAAACCGGAGGGCAAGATCACACACCGCTTGGCAAATGGTATCGAGATCGGCAAGTGGCAGAGCGGCCTTGCCCTGCACAAGGCGTGGGGCGGCGCCGAGGAGGAGTTCTTTGGACTGCCGCTGTCGGACTGACGCTGCGTCCTCTCAGCCGTGCCCGCCGCCGCGCGCATCATGCGGATTGCCGGCCTGGTTGCGCATCCAGTCGGCGAGCTTGGTAAGCGCGGCATCGAGCTCTGTCCGCGCCACTTCGTCGGCGACCGTTTCCCCCAGCGCGCCGCGCATGCACAGCAGCCAGGCGTCTCGCTCGACGCTACCGATCGGGAAACCCATGTGACGCTGACGCAGCCGCGGGTGGCCCTTCTCCGGCGAATAGAGCTTCGGCCCGCCGGTCCATTCGGTGAGGTATCGCTTCAGTACCTGCTTGGTCGACGTCAGGTCGTCCGCATGCATGGCGCGGATGCCGGCGGCTTCCGGAGCTTCGTCCATCCGGCGATAGAAGCTTTCCACCAGACGGTCGACGACAACCGGCCCGCCGATCCGTTCGAACATTGAAACAGTGACCACCGTATCGCTCATGCCGATGCCTGCTGTTGTACCTACTCATCCATGCTCGGCGACAGGATAACCTCCGCCGGCGCGCCGGGGCCTTGATCGGCGACAAATTCCAGCGTGGCGACGCGCGACAGTCCGTCGCCGCTGTCCATCAGCACCACGGCGTCCCCCGGGAGATCCTTGAGGCGATCGAGCAATTGCGCGACGGTCACGCCCTGCCCTCCTAATCCGGGTGGATCATGATGTCCATGGTCTCGTCATGGTCGTCGAAGGCGCCGAACGGACGGTCGTCCTCGACCAGCCGCTCGCCGCACAGGCAGACCTCGCCATCGACCACGGCAAGCGCGATGGGCTGGAGGCTCTTGCCGTTGCAGGGACCGTCGATGCAGAGCCCGCTATCGATCTCGAACGTGGCGCCGTGGCGACCGCATTTCAGGAACGCGCGGTCCTGCGTGAAGAAGTCACCACTGCCGATGTTGAGCCAGACACCGTCATGCGGACAGGCATTGACGTACCCGACATAGTCGTTGCCATGGGTCCGGATCACGACGATCGGGAACGGCCGGCTTTCGCCGGACACGTCGAAACGCGACAGGCTGAACGCTCTCGCGCCGCCGCGTTCGATCTCGTCGCTGGCGCAGATCACGAAGACGTCGATCTCTCTCGCTCCCATCGTCACTCCTCCAGCTGGTCAGGCCGCCGGCGTGGCCGCCTGCCTCAGCGCCGCCAGCTCTTCCCGTGTCAGCCGGAACACACCCCGACCGCCTGCAAGCGTCTGATAGACGTCGCCGGCCTTGTCGCTGAGAAAGTTGAACCAGGCCTGCGGCGTGAGGCCCTCGGGCCGCTCGCTGATCTCGACCACGGTGCCGTTCGGCGCAAAGCGCGTGTGAAGAATGAGCTTCTGCGTATCCATCATCCTGCTCCCGCGCTCAGATGCCCGACGAGAAGCCGAGCAGCTCGATCTTGACGTCCTCCGTGCCGAGCACGGTGGCCTGGCAGGCGAGGCGCGACTTCGACCCAACGCCGACGATGGTGTCGAGCTTCTCGTTTTCGAGCCGCGCGATCTTCGACAGCCCCTTGCGCCCCTCCTGCACGAAGATGTGGCAGGAGCCACATTTCGCCTGGCCCTCGCATTTGTGCGGGATCGCGATTTCGGCGCCGAGCAGCGCGGCCAAAAGTGTCGTTCCCTCGGAAACCTCGATAGTCTTGCCTGCGGGCAGAACGGTCAGTGTGGTCATGGTCGTCATCCTCTTTCGTTGGTGATCGGCTCTTCAGTAGATCGCCGCGCCCGCGCCCACGTTGATCGAGGCGTCCTTCATGGTCTCGACGATGAATTCGATCTGGCTGTCCGTCAGATGGGTGTGGAACGGCAGCGCGACCGCGCGATCGGCGATCTTCTCGGTCACCAGAAGGTCGCCGCGCCGGTAGCCGAGATCGAAATAATGCCGCTGCAAATGCAGCGGATGGCTGTACGCCGCAGCCTCGACCTGCTCGACCCGGAGATCCTCGGCAATGGCATCCCGGCTAGAGCGGGTGAAGCGCGTGCCCAGATGCACGAGATAGAGGAACCAGTTCACCTCCGTCACGTCGGGGGCGATATAGGGGGGCTTGATGCCCTCGAAGGACTGCACATGCGTCGCATAGAGCTGCTCGACCAGCCGGCGGCGCTCGATGATCTCGTCGATGCGCTTGAGCTGGGCGAGGCCAAGCGCGGCCGCGAGATCGCTGATCCCGGCTTGATAGGCAGCCGCCGAGCTCACCACGACCGAGGAGCGCTCGCTCAGCCGATGCGCGCGGTGACGGCGCAAGGTCACCGCGAGGTCGATGTCGTCGGTGACGACCATGCCGCCCTCGCCGCAGGTCAGCAACGAGGGCTGCGCGAAATCGAACACCGCGACATCGCCAAAACTGCCGACCAGCCTGTTCTTGTAGCGCGAACCGATCGCCTCGGTTGAATCCTCAAGCAGCAGGACGCTGTGCCGATCCGCGATGTCGCGCAGCTCCGACCAGGGCGCGGGATGGCCGTTGGTATTGGCCGCGAGAATGGCGCGCGTTCTGGGCGTGATCCGCTCCTCCACCTTCTGCGCCGCCAGCGTTCCGGACCAATAATCGATATCGGCGAACACGGGTCGTGCGCCGGCGAGGCTGATCGCATGCGCGGTCTCGCGGAAGGAATAGGACGAGGCGATGACCTCGTCGCCCGCGCCGATGCCGTAAGCCTTCAGCGCGAGCATGAGGCCAATGGTTCCGCTCGGCACCGCGATCGCATAGGCCCGACCGACATAGCTCGCAAATGCGGCCTCGAACTCTTCCGCGAGCGGACCGCTGGACAGCCGCGGCGAGCGCAGGACGGCGTCCACCGCCGCGATCTCCGCCAGCGTAACGTCGGGGTCGGAGAGCGGAATGAAGTCGTGGCCAGCTTCGACCGCGAGCTCGTCCGTCTCCGCAACGCCGTCATAGGCGAGAGCAGACTCCGTCATGACACGACTGCCCGCTTCGCCAGCACGATGCCGGTCGCGCGTGCCGGATCGTCGGTGATCGCGGCGCAATGATCGGCGCTGTCGAGCAGATGCAGGTCGAACGCCCCGAAGCTGCGGTATGGCGTCTCCGTCACGTCGGAGGCGTCGCAACGGATACAGGCAAGATGGGGGAATCTTTGCCGCAGCTCGACATAAGCCTGCGGCGCCGCATCCGAGGATGCCAGCACCTGCTCGATTTCAGCCAGTTCGATTGCTGCCAGCGACATCTTTCCAACTCCCGCTATTGCCAGAACACGCGCTCGGGATCGGCGTTCAGGACCTCCGTCGCCGACACGAGCCGCTGATGCACGCCGTGCAGCTTCCAGGACCCGGCCTCGTGATCCTTCCGGAACAGCTTCCAGTTTGCGCCCGCCGCGTCGTAATGCAGGAGCGCGACGTCGATGACACCGCCCTCGGCATCGATGTTCCGCGAGCAGCACGGACTCTCCACGAGATAGCCGCCGGTCACGCCCTTCACCACCGGCGAGACATAGCGATAGCGCTTGCGCGATCCGAGTGCGCGCTCGATCCGCCTGCGATCGAGCTCGTTGGGATGCGGGGGCAAGTGCATGTCCGGCTGTCTGAGTACCGCGGCGTTCATCGTGACATCCCTAGAGCGGACTGATTTCTTCCTCGAGGCAGCCGACCACCAGCCGCTCGCCGAACTCGACGAGATAGATCGGCAGGTTGGCGTCGGTATGCCTGCCGACCTGGACGATTTCCCCGGTACCGCCGACGCGGACGAGGAGACCTTCGGCCGGCGCATCCGGAAACGAGCCGTCATTGTGCAGGTCCACCGCCGCCTTCACGCGCTGGCCCCATTGATACTTCGGCAATCTGGGTTCGATCATCATGACACGGTCTCCGGCAGTGGAATGTCCTCGACCGCGTCGCGCGGGGTCACGGGGTCGAGCTCCTTGCGCTTCATCCCGACGCGGTTGCCGCTTTCGAGGAATTCGACGCCATAGATGTAGAACTGCTGCAGGAAGGTGCCGATCGAGACCACGTAGCCGATCTCGCCCTTCTTGGCGAGAATGTCACCGATCTCCTTGCCGGCATAGGTGCCATCGTTGCGAATGGTGCGTTTGGCGCGCACCTTCTCGCCGAAGCTGAAGAAGGGAGGCGCCGTCAGCTCGACCACGTCGCTGTCGCGGACGATATTGCTCATAGGGAGGCTCCCGTTCCTCGTTCCAGCCGCACCGCGACTCGCGATCGCGCGACTTCGCGCACCAGGCCGTCCTGGTCCTCGACGAGCCCCATGATCTCGCCGGCCGCAGCACGGCTCGCAACCTCGTAGCGGATGCGCCAGTCCGGATCGCGGCGCATCAGTGCCAGCAGCTCCGGCGACAGGCGCTGCGCGACGTCGAGCCGAACGGCGGCGTCGCGGTCGTTGATCATGCCGAGCAGCCATTCGTCCGGAATGCGCCGGGCCACGACGCGGCGAACCTCCGCCTCCTCGTCGCCGATCATCCGGCCGAGCAGCAGCGGCGCGAGCCTGCGCGCAACGACGAGACGGACGTAATAGTCATCGTCGGAGGCCATCGGCAGCAGATCATCGCCGTCGATCAGCGTCGCGACCCGCATCCGGACCTCGCGGTGCGGGTCCTTGCGCAATTGCAGCGCGTAGCGCCTGGGCAGGCGGCGAACGGCGTTCCAGCGTACCGTCTCGTCGACGTCGCCAAGCAACGGCGGAAGCAGGAACAGATTCGCAGACTTTGCGGCGATCGCGCGAACCTCGAAATGCGGATGGCCGAGATAGGCGTCGGCGAGACCCGTATTCCAGTTGAAGAAGCGATCGATGCGCCGCGCGTAGCGATCGTTGACACAGGCATGCTTGATCCGACAGCCGCCGGCATGGTTGAGCGCCAGATGGGCGCAGGCCGTGCAATCGATCTGCTGGCCCTGCCAGTCGAGGGCCTCGTCGATGTCGTCACTCATCGTCGCGCCCCATCCGCTCGAGCACGCCCAGCAGCACCTTGGCGCCGATCTTGTCGGTGGGATCGAGCTCCAGCAGCTTCTGGACCGCGAGCCGTCCCTCGTCGGTCTCGCCGAGGCGCATCTGCAAATAGGCGTAACCCTTCAGCGAGAACAGAAAGAAGCGCGGCAGAATGTTCTCGTAGCGGCCGAACTCGGCATCGCCAGCCCGCACGGCGCGCCAATCGGCGGGAAGATTGTTCTCCTGCGCCGCCTTGAGCAGGCAGCGACGGGCGACAGCGAGCGCCTCGGCGAGACGGCCCTTGTAGAAATAGAATCGATAGAGGCCGATCAGCACAGCGGCGTGGTCGGGCGCGAGCGCTTCGGCTTCACGCAGATGACGTTCCGCGATGTCGTCCAGGTGATAGGAAAGGCCAGCTTCCCACAAATGATGTTCCGCCTCGCTCGGCAGCCCGCGCCCGAGCAAGGCGCCGGTGACGAGCGCCTCGTTGATCTCGACCTGCGGGCTGACGAACGTGTCGGGCATCCTTGTCGCCTGTTCAATGATGTCCGCAGGAGACCTGCTTCGGATCGTGGAACACGAGCCCGGTTTGCGTTGCCGTATCCGCGAAATCGATGGTGACGCCGTCGAGCAGCAGCCGGCTCTCAGCCGGCAGGAACAGCTTGACGCCGTCACGCTCGACCACCGCGTCGCCGGCCTGTGGTTCGGTGCGCACGCTGATATCGGCGGCAAGGCCGGAGCAGCCGCCGGGACTGACCGCAAGACGGAAGCCGCTGCCCGCGCCGCCGTCGACGCGGAGCATCATGCGCATGAACTTCTGCGCCGCCGGTGTGATCGTGAAGTTCATCCCATCCCCCTCAAGCAGGCGCCTGGTAGCGCGGCAGTGACGTATCGATGACGCAGGTGTTGTCGACCGGGCACACCGCCACGCATTGCGGCTCGTCGAAATGGCCGAGGCATTCGGTGCACTTCTTGGGATCGATCACGAACGTCCCGCCCTTCTCGCGGATGGCGACGTTCGGGCATTCCGGCTCGCAGGCCGAGCAGCTCGTGCACTGCGAGGCGATGATCTTGAACGGCATCGGTCTCTCCTCAAGCAGCCGAAATCAGAGCGCCCTGGCGGATGGCGGCATCACCGCGCTCCACATGCTCGATCTCGCCGCTGTTGACCTTGTCGAGATAGGCCTTGAACCAGGCGATTGCGGATTTCTCGATGAACTCGTGGGCGTATTGGTCGACCGGCTCGATGCCGGCCTTGATCAGGTCGCCCTTCGGGCAGCCGCCGATCTTGGCGACAAAGACCGCATGGCAATCGTTGATGGCCCGGATGATGGTCTCCAGGCTGTCCTCCTCGCCGTAGCCGCCCCGGCAGTAGAGATCGACGCGGCGATGACCGACGAACTTCGCGCCCGCCGTGGAGAGCTCGTAGACCTGGAACTCCTTGGCGTGGCCGAAATGCTCGTTGATCAGGCCGGAGCCCTTGGTCGCGACCGCGGCGAGCACCTTGATGTCGCTGGACTTGCCAGCGAGCTCGGCAAGCTCCTCCTGCTTGGCGGCGACCTTGGCGATGCGTTCTTCCTCGACCTTCTCCTGATAGGCCTTGCGGGTGTCGGCGTCGTACTTCACCTCCATCGCCATGATCTTCTCGGTGGTGAACTCGGCGCTGCGGTCCTCGCCGAGCAGACCGACCGCGTCGGCGCGGCACTGCCGGCAATGCCGCATCATGTTCATCTCGCCCTCGCAGGAATCCTGCAGCGCCTTCAACTCCTGCGCGCTCGGGCCGCGCTGGCCGTTCAGTCCGAATACGGTGCCGTGCTCCGGCGCGGAGATCAGCGGCATGATATTGTGCAGGAAGGCGCCGCGTGACTTCACGGCCCTGTTGACCTCGACCAAATGCTGGTCGTTGATGCCGGGGATCATCACCGAGTTGACCTTGCAGAGGATGCCGCGCTCGGTGAGCATCTCCAGGCCCTGGAGCTGCCGGTCGGTCAGGATCTTGGCGGCTTCATAGCCGGTGTAGCGCTTGTGCTTGTAGAAGATCCAGGGATAGATCTTTGCGCCGATCTCGGGATCGACCATGTTGATGGTGATGGTGACGTGGTCGACATTGTATTTCGCGATAGTGTCGACATGATCGGGCAGCATCAGGCCGTTGGTCGACAGGCAGAGCTTGATGTCCGGCGCCGTGTTGTAGATCAGCTCGAAGGTCTTGAACGTCTTTTCGGGGTTCGCCAGGGGATCGCCGGGGCCGGCAATGCCGAGCACGGTCATCTGAGGGATGGTGGAGGCCACCGCCAGCACCTTCTTGGCGGCCTGCTCGGGCGTCAGCTTCTCGCTGACCACGCCGGGGCGCGATTCGTTGGCGCAGTCGTATTTTCGATTGCAGTAGTTGCACTGGATGTTGCAGGCCGGCGCGACCGCGACGTGCATGCGCGCGTAATGATGATGCGCCTCTTCGCTGTAGCAGGGATGGTTCTTCACCTTCTCCCAGATCTCCGTCGGCAGATCGCCCTGCCCGGCCTGCGATCCGCAGCTCGCCTTGCCGCTGCCGCCGCTGGTGCCGCAGCCCTTGTGCTCGGCGATGGCCTGCATGATCTCGCCGACATCGGCACCGTTGCCATTGCTGCTCGCGTCGTGTTGCGCTGAAACGTCCATGTGCTCAGTTCTCCTTGCAGGCCGAACGGATTTTGCGGGACCCGGATTTCGAGAAACGTCCTAAGAGTGGTTCTAGAAAGGTATTAGCAACCCGCATGCCACCGTCGCGTCGACGACTTTCCTGCCTTGCTTCAAGGAGTTAGAGCTCGTGCGAAAGAATGTCGGGTTGCCAACGCATGTTGGAAAGGTGACAGACGCGACATGGTCGACGAGACGCGTCGATCAACGCGCGATCTCCGCGCGAAGACTTCTCGCGCGGAGATCACCAGATCAGCAACTCGATGAAGGGTCAGCCCGCCAGCACGATCTCTATGGCGCGCGGAAGCGGGATGGCGAGCGGGGTCAGACCCTGGCTCACCAGGAAGCGCAGTTCGTTCTTCGACAGCGCGTCCGGCTCGACGACTGCATAGTGCGTGTCCGCGGAGCGCTTCGACACCTGTCGCGCATAGGTGCGCAGGAGCTGATCGTTGAAGCGGCAGCCGAGGAACAGGAAGCTGCGGCCGGTGCGCCGCGCCTTCACCTCGTCCGGAATCGGGGTTTGGATGTCGATCTCGGTCAAGACCTCGACATAGTCGGCGTCGGAGATCAGGAAGTTCTTCGCCGGCGCGACGCTGCCGTGGGGCTTGTAGAGGATCGTGGTCCAGTCCTTGGCCCGGGCGCGGTCGGCTTCCTGGCCGGTGGCATCGTAAAACCGGTACCAGCGGTCCTCGCCGATGCCGGCGCGGGTGATGCCCTGGATCTCGCCCCAGTCGTCCCGAACGGCCAGCGCCGTGCGCATCGCGCCATCGTACCAGCTATCGACGATCAGGGGGAGCGGCAGCGTGGCGAGATGCCGATGCAACGATGTCGGCGCGACCGGCGTCGCAAAGGCCTCCGACATCAGGGCCGTCACGGTGGCGCGATGCCGCGTGCTCTCGATGTGCTGCGCGGCAGCCCAGGCGTTGCCCCTGGCCCGCCGCGGCAGCGCAACCTTGCTACCGAGAAATGCCGCGAGACCTTCCGGATTCATCGGCACCCTTGGCACGGACAGCTCGGTCACGCCAGTTCCAAGATAGGGAATGACGCTGCCACTGCGAAGCCGCCCGACAACCTCGCGAAAAATCGCCTCGGCATCGGCCGGATTGGCGAACTCGATCTGGGGGACCGGCGCGTTCATCACTCGTCTCCCTCGCCGCCACGCTTCTTGGCGTTGATCGTGATCGGCAGGTTGGTATCGGCAGCCATCTGCGGCAGATCGAGCACCCAACCGTTCGCGATCCGGATCCAGCCGCCCCACAGCGTCTCGTGCTCGGCTTCCACGATCGGCTCCTCGAGATCCTTCTTCGGCACGTAGATCGACAGGCCGGTCTCCGGCGAGCGGCGAATCATGACTTTCATAGGCTCATCTCCGCAGGACGAGAGGTGTCGCTCGCGCGCTCTTGCCACGAAGGAGACAATGCTCTCAGTTTCGAAAGGATCTCGGGCAGGGCCAGCAGGACCCGGTCGACCTCTTCGGCCGTGGTCTCGCGGGACAGGGAGAAACGGATCGCTCCGCGCAGCGACGCGGCGGGCACATGCATCGCCCGCAACACGTGTGACGGCTCCATCGAACCGGAGGCGCAGGCCGATCCCAGCGAAGCGGCAATGCCGGCGCGGTTCAGATGATGGATGATCGCTTCGCCTTCGACATGCTCGAAGGCGATGTTCGAGGTGTTCGGCAGCCGGCTCTTGAGGTCGCCCAGAACCATGCAGTCACCGAGCCGCAGGATACCCTGCTCCATCCGGTCTCGCAGAGCGGCGATCTCCGCCCGCTCCCGTTCGAGCTGCGCCGCCGCAAGCTCGGCCGCCTTGCCGAGACCAACGATGCCGGGAACGTTTTCGGTGCCGGCGCGGCGGCGACGCTCCTGCGGACCGCCCAGGATCAGCGGCTTGAAGTTCGTTCCCTTGCGCACATAGAGCGCGCCGATGCCCTTCGGACCGTGCAGCTTGTGGCCGGACAGCGAGAGCATGTCGATCTCGCTCGTCTTGAGATCGATCGGAAGCCGTCCGACCGCTTGCACCGCATCGGTATGAAACAGCGCACCGGCCGAACGCGCCATCTTGGCGAGGAATTCGACTGGGAAGACCGTGCCAGTCTCGTTGTTGGCCCACATTACGGACGCGATCGCGGTGCGTGGTCCCAGCGCGCGCCGAAAGGCCTCGATGTCCAGGCGGCCACGCGTATCCACGGGGATGAGGTGGCTCTTGATACCGCGGCTGCCCAGCTCTTCGACCAGCGACAGCACGGCAGGATGTTCCACGGCGGTGGTGACGATCTCGTCCCGTCCGTCCTGCACGGCAAGCGCCGACAGGATCGCCGCATTGTCCGACTCGGTACCGCCCGAGGTGAAGACGATCTCGTGGTCGAAGGCGGCGCCGATCAGCGCCTGCACGCTGCGCCGCGCCTCCTTCACCGCCCCGGCGACGTCACTGCCGAAGGCGTGAGTTGAAGATGCGTTGCCGAACTGGTCGGAGAAGAACGGTAGCATCGCCGCGACGACGGAAGGATCCGTGCGGGTCGTCGCGTTGTTGTCGAGGTAGATCGGCCGCACGGAACCCCTCTCCTCAATGGCGCGCTTTGGCCGCTCCGGCGACGGGAATCAGGCGGACGAACTCGCCGAGCCGTTCGATCAGCCGGGCCTGAATACCCTCGAGGGTCGCGCTCGCCAGCTTGCAGAACACGCAGGCCCCGGTGAGCCTGACCATGATCTTGTTGCCATCGATCTCGAGCAGCTCGCAATCGCCGCCGTCGCGCTTGAGATTGGGCCGGATCTCGTCGAGCACGGCGCAAACGATGCGTTCACGTTCATTGGGTTCGGCGGCCGGCAACTGCTTATGGTGTTCGGATTCGACGAGCATTTCACATTCTCTTTCTTGCAGATCGACGACGAGCGCCGTTCAGCTGAACGACTTGCCGCAGGAGCAGCTCGATTTGGCGTTGGGGTTGTCGAAGGTGAAGCCGGAGCCCTCGAGCGCCACGACGAAGTCGATCGTGGTGCCGTTGAGATGCTCGTGGCTTTGGTTGTCGACGAAAACCTTGACGCCACCACGTTCAATGACGGTGTCGTCGGGCTTGGCTTCCTCGGCGATGCCCATCATGTATTTGAACCCGGCGCACCCGCCGGTCTCGACCATGATGCGCAGGCCGCTCGCCGGCTGCGCTGCCGAGGAGATCGCGGTCTTCACCGCATTCACCGCGCTGTCCGTCAGGTTGATCATTGCTCGCCCTCGCTGTCTGGGTCTGTTGCAATCAAGGGATCGCAAGTCCCGTGCCAGAACGCACAGGCCTGAAATTGCTGCATTTTCGTTCCGCTACCTGGCTGTTGCCTTTGCGACGCTTGTCGGGTTTGCGACAGACGGCGTTGGCGGCGCGTGGCACGCGGAATGGCAAGGCGATACCGGAGCGGCGCGCTGCGGTCGCGCAGGACCGTCCGGATTGCCGCGGCATCTACACTTTCGGCGCATAAGCAGGCAGGCGGCAAACTCCTTGCATAAGGGCCATTGAAAGCCCTCGCGGCGTCCAGACGGACGCGCGGCAGACGCAACAAGGAGACATTCATGACGTCGATCGACAACACCGCCCTTGGGCGCCTGGACAAGGAGGGCCGGCTCCTGAACGCGGTACTCAAGGGCGACACCACCAAGCCAGGGCGCTTCGGCTTTCGCGGCGACATCGCGCTGAAATTCCAGGCCCAGGTCGCCGACGAGAAGCGTCCGCCGGATTATTCGATCGAGCAGGTGCTGACCGTGGCGCAGGAGGGCGAAGAGACCATCCCGGTGCTCGCCGGCTACCTGCATTCCTATGCCTATCTCGCCGACGTCGCCAAGGTGCTGGACGGCGCGTTGAGCCCGAAGGGCAGCTACTTCATGTTCTGCAACAACATCGACCTGCTCGCGAAGTACCGCACCAGGATCGGGGACATCGAATTCCGCATCCTACCGTGCGACGAATCGACGGTGTGGAAGGAGATGATGGACCTCGCCGGCGTGGACAAGAACGACATCAAGAAGCTCGATACCGCGGGCAAGCTCGACTATCTGCTCGATGTCGCCAGGGAGCTCGACGGCTCCTATACCGAGATCTCCTTCGAGGACGGCGTTGCGAAGATGGAGCCGGTGAAGAACCGCAACGAGAACCGCCCGGTCTGACCCATCGTCGTCAGACCTCTTCCTCGCAGGCCGTCTCGTCGTCCTCCACCAGCGTCACACCGGTCACGCAGATCTCGCCGTCGAGCACGGCGAGCGCGATCGGCGTCAGGCTCTCGCCCTTGCATGGCCCGTTCACGCAAGTACCGGTTCCGAGTTCGAAGGTCGCACCGTGCTTGCCGCACATCAGCCTGGTGCCGTTCCCGTCCAGGAACTGGTTGCGCTCCCAGTCCAGGTTCACCCCATTGTGCGGGCAGCGGTTGAGATAGCCGAACACCTGCTTGCCCCAGCGCACGATCACGATCGGCCACGGCCGCGGCGTTCCGTCTTCGCCGACGATCATGAGATGAAAGCCGATCGCCCGCTGGCTCGGGATGTCGTTGAAGGCGCAGATCGCATAGGCGGTATTTTGGTCCATGCTGTCCTCGTTCGCGGTCGGATCGTCCGAACAGTGCAAGAATCGCGCTAGGCCGGAGACCTGACGTGGATCGCGTCACGTCAGAAATCCGACATGCGACAGCCTTGTCGCCAGCCGGTTCAGCATGGCGAGCCGATTGCACGCCGTTTCCCCCAAATTCTGTGGCGGCGCAGCTCTTGGCGCGCTCGCGCGAGCTGGCATGGAAATTGATGCTGTTCAGCCAGGCCCCCTCGGCATGGAGAAAAAGATGAACGTCGCGTCTGAATTCGCCGCCTGCTCGGAAGACGAGATCAAGGCGTTGCTCGATGGCGGCACGCTGACCGTCTATTCGGTCGCGCGCCCGGTCACAGCCGATCGGCCGGTGGATCGCAGCGCCGTCCTCGCCACGTTCAAGTTCGCGACCCCGGCTTTCAGCGGCGACGCCGGCGTGAACTTCGCGGCCAATCCGGTGCCGGCCAGCAGTGTCGGCACACCCGGCTTTGCGCGAGCCTGCAAGGCCGACGGGACCGTCGTAGCGGACTTTTCCGCCGGCCCCGGCCCGCGCGAGATCAAGTTCGTCGAGGTCTCCTGCTCGCAAGGTGCGCCCGTGAAGATCATCGCGTTCAAATTCATCGCCGAAGGCGGCTGGCCGGAACGGCCCGATTATTACGATGCCCACCCCCGCCCTGGCTTTGCCATGCCGCTGGTGCCGTGATGGCGATCCTGGTCAAGACCACGCAGGACGGCCGCAAGCTCGAGGTCGTCGGACTCGCGATCACGCTCGGCGGCAAGCTCGAAGCGAACGAGCTGATCGAAGTGAAGGATCACCCCTATCGCCGCGCGATCCGTGCCGCCGCGCCGGAGGCGACCCACATGGCTGGCCGCGTGCCCCTGACGCGCGAGGAAGCCGAGATCGTGCTCGCCGCATTCAGGCAGGCGGAAGCCGACATGCTTGCCAATCCCGTCGCCATCCACGAGCGTTTCCGCATCGCCGCGATGATGAAGTCGCGCGAACAGGGGATCGAGTAAGGCGGATCGCGGCTTCGCTCGCGCGTCAGTTCAACGCGTGCCGGCGCCGGCGATAGCCGCCGGCTTCGCCGACCTCGAACATGGCCCCGATCCCGGGATGGCTGACCGGCTCGCCGGAATCATCGGGCTCGAGGTCGCGTTCCGCGATACAGGCGACGTAGGGGATGTCATCGTCCTCGGCGAACAGCCGGTAGACCAGACCCGTCGTCGCCTCGTCGGGCTCCGGTTCGCCATCCGTGCCGGCGAGCGATGTGTCGACATCGAAGATGACGCCCCGCATCGCGTAGAGCCGGTGGCGGATCACCTGACCGATATTGTACCTGGCGAACTGAGTCTTGCTCATCGCTGGGTCCGGCACGGCGTTCAAGCCGCCGCGGGGGCGTGGGTCTGGCAGTTGGTCGGACAGACTCGCGCGCAGGCGCCGCAGCCGATGCAGGCGCCGTCGTCGTTCATCACCATGACCTTCTTCTCGACCTCGTCATCGTCGTCATCGAGGTCGATCATCTCACCGTCCTCGTTGATGCCTTTGAGCGTCATGACCTCGCGGCCGCAGACCTTGTAGCAGCGGCCGCAGCCGATGCACTTCTTGGCATCGATCGACACCAGGTAGTCCGGCTTCCAGTCGCGGCCGTCGCGGGTTGCGTAGGACATGGTCGGGATCCGGTTATGCCTTTTCCAGCGTCTTGAGATCCTCGCGTTTCCGCTCGAGCTCGGCGAAGGCGTCGTGCGCCTTCTGGGCCACGCTCAGAATCGAGGTCCAGTTGATCGGCAGCTCCTCCGACAGGTCGTGGAGATCCATCTTGGCCTGCGTGGCCTTGGCCGACAGCTTCTTGATCTCGGCCTTCAGTGTTTCAAGGTCGCTCATGCTCCAACCTCAGTAATTCGCCACATCGGGAAACTTGCGGATCATCTCGACCCCGCCTGCGACGTACTTGTCGCCCTCGGACGCAAGCTTGGCGAGATTGTCGAAACCAAACCGGTGCACGTCGCGCAGCTGCTTGTTGACGACGATGAGCCGCCCACCGATCAGGACCAAGCGGCCGAAGCCTTCATGGTGCATCTTCAGCATCGGCGAGATCATCACGCCGGTCGCTTTCTCGATCGAGAGCGCGACGGCGTTGAAGAACAGCTCCATGCGCCAGATCGTGTCCGGGTCGGGATCGCCGACGATCGGCAGCGCACGGCGCTTCTCCTTGTCGAGGATGTAGGGCTCGAGCAGGTCGAGATCCTTCTTGCCCTCCCAGGCGCCATGGGTGTCCTGGGCCCGCCAGATCTTGACGAGCTCCTTGACGAACGGCGCCTCGGCCGCGTTGTCGGGTTGGATCAGTTCAGCCGCTTCAGTCATGGCGGTTCCCTTCAGTCCTCGAAATCAAAGCTGCGTTCCTGTCCCTTGGCGAGCACTTTGCGCAGCCACGGCGGCGGCGAGCCCTTCAGCACGTCCTCGAGCTTGACGCAGAGATCGTCGATCGCCTCGGGCTGCGTCACCTTCATCGGGTGGATGTTGTTGGCGACGACCCGCGCCGCGCCCGAGCCGCCGATCGCGGCGACGTAGAGGATCGTACAATCCTTGATCGCCTCGATCTTCGGCGCCAGCTTGTCCTCGTTGCCGTCCTCCTTGAGGTCGCCGTCGAACTGGATGGCCTCGACGAAGCGATGGCCGTCCGGATTGACGTCGTAGATGGCGATGTTCTTGGCCCAGCCGAAATGCGCATCGACGCGCTTGAGATCCTGGGTGGCAAAGGCGACTTTCATCGATCTGGTCTCTCTTGTTGCATCAGTGCAGTTGCGGCGGGACGACCTGGAGGCCGCTGTCCGTGGTCCGCCAGGTATCGGGTGTCGGCTGATGGTTGGCTTCGCGATCGGCGATGACGAGATTGGCAAGATCGAAGATCAGACCGCGCGTGCCGCGGTAGCCCACCGACAGCTGGTGCCCGGCGCCGAGCCGGTCGAACATCGGGAAGCCCGCACGGTAGAACGGGATCTTCAGGCGCGAGGCCGCCTGACGGCCGTGGGAATGGGTGATGAGGAGATCACAGTCGCGCGCCTTGGCAAGCTCTTCCAGGTCTTCGAGATCGCCGATCAGGACCTCCTGCGTCTTGATGCGCTCGAGCACCGGCGAGGCGGTCGTAGTCACCGCGGCCGCGACTTCGGCGCCCATCTCGTGCAGCATGCTGGAGAGATCGAACAGCAGGTCCGGCTCGGCGCCGATCGCGAGCTTGCGCCCGCCGATGTGGAAATGCGTATCCAGCATCGCGTCCGCCAGCTGGCCGCGCTGGCGGCGGTACTTCGCCGGCACCGGCCTTCCGCTGATCTCGCTGAGGAAGGCGATGAACTCGTCGTTTGGGGCAAGGCCGCAGAGCCGCTCGAACAGGCGGAACGGCACGCCCGCCTTCTGCTGCATGGCTTCCGCCGCGCGCCTCATCTGCGCGCCGATCGCGATGGTCCAGGCTGCCTTCCCCATGGTCGCGATCTCGTCGACCCCGATGCCGCCGATCGTGGTGGGCGTGAATTCATCGGGGATATGACCATCGAGCGAGCCGGCAAGGTCCGGCAGGAAGGACGGCTTGAGGCCGAAATCCTCGATGATGGTGCGCAGCTCGTCGAGATCGCCGGGCGTGAGATGGCAGCCCGGCAGGACATTCACGCGCGCCGCATCGCGCGCGGCCCCGGCCTCGACCGGATCGACCAGCACCTCGACCATGCGTGCGACGGTCTTTTCCCAGCCGTCCTGGAATGCGTCCTTGAAATCAGGCGTCGCGACATAGACCAGCGGGAATTTCTCGAGTTGCGGATGCTTCTGCCGGATCAGGCGGATGAAACCCTCGACGTCGTCTCCCTTGGTCTCGGTGACGCCGGTCGAATTGATGCCGATGATCTCCGGCTTGGTGCGGTTGTAGATGTTGAGGATCGCCTGCTCGACGTTCTCATAGCCGCCGAGCACGGTCGCGACCTCGCTCATCGCGGTGGTCTGCATCGGCACGGCTTCCTTGAAATGCCGCACGAACAGCGTCAGCCCGAACGAGGTGCAGCCTTGCGAGCCGTGCAGCAGCGGCATCGCGCCGCGCAGGCCCATGAAGGCAAAGGAGCCGCCGATCGGCTGGCTCATCTTGAGCGGATTGACCGAGCAGGCCTTCTTGGAGGTGGTGACGATGGCCATCGGGACGCCCTACTCCGCCGCCTGCAGCACAGGCGCAGGCTGCGCCGCGAGGATGTCCTCGATCCGTCCCTTGCAGGCGCCGCAGCCGCCCGAGGCGTTGGTGTGCTCCTTGACCGCGTCGACGGTGGAGAGGCCGTGCGCAGCGATGGCATCCTCGATGGTGCCGAGATCGACCGTCTTGCAGTGGCAGATCTTCCTGGCGCGCCGGGTCTCCTCGGCGCGGACCGGATCGGCGGCGATCTCGGCGGCCTGCGCATCCATCTGCGCCATCGCCTTCGTCTGCCAGTTTATGCCCGCTTCGTCCCATGGCGCGGGGCGGCGGAGTTGCGCCCACATCGGGTTGTAGAGCGCCTTCTCGATCTGCTCCATCAGCGTGACCATGCCGATATAGCCCATGTAGGCGTGGCTGCGCTCCTGGTTGATGTCGAGCCAGGGCATCGCCGCCTTCAACGCGACGAACTGCGACTTGCCGCCGGAGAGCATGATGTCGGCCCGCGCGTCCTTCAGCATCTTGTACATTTCGCGCGGCGTCATGTCCTCGATCATGTGGGCGTCCTGCCCCATCAGCTCCTTGATCCGCTCCTTGTCCTCCTTGGTGGACTTCTTCACGGAGGTGCCGACGATCTCGAGGCCCGCCTCCTGGAGTGCCGCAACCACGGACCACGACTTCACGCCGCCGGTGATCAGCAGCACTTTCTTGTCCTTGAAGCGCGGCTTGAAGCGCTCGATGGCGGCCCAGGCCTTGGCCTCCTCCCGCGCGATCACCGCCTCGGTGCGGTCCATCAGCTCGGCCGGGGCGCCGCGCTCGATCAGCAGCCGCGCGATCTCGCGCAGCGAATCGCTGGAATCCTGGATGCCGTAGAAGGAGCCCTCGAAGTACGGGATGCCGTAGCGCTCCTCCATTTTGCGGGCGACGTTGATCATCGCCTTGGAGCACACCATCATCGCGGCCCTGGCCCGATGCGAGTAAGCCAGCTCCCGGTATTTTCCGTCACCGGAGATGCAGGAGAGGATGCGGATGCCGAGCTCGTCCAGCAGCGGCTTGACCTGCCAGAACTCGCCGGACAGGTTGTACTCGCCGATGATGTTGATGTCGTAGGGCGTGGTGTAGTCGGGCTCCTCGGTGCCGATCACATGATCGAGCAGCGCTTCGCCGGCCAGCTTGTTGCCGAGGTTCTTCGGACCGACGAAGCCGGGCGAATTGACGGGGATGACAGGCTTGCCGAACTTCGTGGCCGCCGCCTTGCAGACCGCGTTGATGTCGTCACCGATCATGGCGGGAACGCAGGTCTGGTAGACGAAGATGGCCGGCGGATCGTACTTCTCGATGACCTCCTTGATGGCCTTGTAGAGCCGCTTCTCGCCGCCGAACACGATGTCGGTCTCGTTCATGTCGGTGGTGAAGCTGCGCCGCCAAAGGTCGGAGCCGGATGACGCGCTGCCGCGATTGTCCCAGGAATTGCCCTCGCAGGCGATCGGACCGTGGACGAGATGGGCGACGTCGGTGAACGGCTGCAGCGCGATCTTGGCGCCGTCGAAGGCGCAGCCGCCGGCGGCCCCACCCGGCTGCAGCTGCTTGGTACAGCCCTTCTTGCGCTCGGCCTCCGTCTTGTTGGCATTCTTGCCGCAACCCGGCTCGTTGAAGACGTCCTGGATGGTGGCCGACAGCGAGCTCATGCGTCTCTCCTATCCTCTGACCCGCTGCGCGAGCCTGCCGCCCCGCAGTCTCGATCGCTCTGGCTAGACTAGGGTCTGCCGCCGCCCCATCGGGCGGCGGCAGCTCTCATCGACGTCAGCGGATGATGTCGAAGCTGTAGTCGGTCTTGGCGGGAACGTTGGTGTTCTTGTCGATCTCGTCGAAGATCTTGTCGAGGATCTTGACCAGAACGTTCATACCGCCCTGATACCCCCACACCGGATAGCGGTGGTGGTGGTGGCGATCGAACACCGGGAAGCCGATGCGGATCAGCGGCGTGCCGGTGTCGCGCTCCAGATACTTGCCGTAGGTGTTGCCGATCAGGAAATCGACCGGCTCGGTGAACAGCAGCGAACGCATGTGCCAGAGGTCCTTGCCGGGATAGGCGTGGCAGTTCTTGCCGAACGGCGAGCTGGCGAACAGCGCCTGCATTTTTTCCGCCCAGGCCTTGTTGCCGTTGGTCGAGAGCACATGGGTCGGTTCGGCGCCGAGCTCGAGCAGGAAGGCCGCGAGCCCATAGCAGAGGTCCGGATCGCCGTAGATCGCGAACTTCTTGCCGTGGATATGCGCGCTCGAATCGGCCATGGCGTCGACCAGGCGACCGCGCTCCTGCTCCAGCGCCTTCGCAATCGGCTTGCCCGTGATGCGCGACAACGTCATCAGGAAGTCGTCGGTGGCGCTGACGCCCACGGGATGGTTGAAGGCCGCGACTTCGTGGCCATGTCCCTCGACGAAGGGGAGCGTCTTCTCGGTGCAGTATTGCTGCATGGAGATGGTGGCCTTGGCGTGGATCGCATTCGCGGCGTCCTCCAGCGTCGTACCGCCGTCATACATGCGGAACTCGCCGTCGGTCGGCGTATCGAACACGTCGCTGTTATCGGCGAGTATCGTGTATTCGATCCCCATCAATTCGAAGATGCGCTTGATCTCGCGGATGTTGCCGACGGTGTAGCCGTCGAAACCGCCGATGAAGTTGATCTTGCCATTCTCCTTGCGCTCCAGCTTCGGCGCGGTGCCGGCCTTGCCGTCCCAGAAGTGCTCCAGGATGCCCTTGAGGGCGTTGTCGTAGCCGGTCACGTGGCTGCCGACGAAGGCAGGCGTATGAGCGAAGGGAACGTCGTACTCGTTGGGAACGGATCCCTTTTCCTTCGCCGTCTTGATGAAGGCATTGAGGTCGTCGCCGATCACCTCCGCCATGCAGGTGGTCGAGACGGCGATCATCTTCGGCTTGTACATGTTGTAGGTGTTGGCAAGCCCGTCGATCATGTTGTTCAGGCCGCCGAACACAGCCGCATCTTCCGTCATCGACGAGGAAACGCAGGAACTCGGTTCCTTGAAGTGCCGCGACAGATGGCTGCGGTAATAGGCGACGCAGCCCTGCGAGCCGTGCACGAAGGGCAGCGTGCCTTCGAACCCGACGGCGACGAACACGGCACCCAGCGGCTGGCAGGCCTTGGCCGGGTTCACGGTCAGCGCTTCGCGGGCGAAGTTCTTCTCGCGGTATTCGGGCGTCTTGGCCCACTCCCGGATCCGCTCGACCTCCGCGGGATCGTGCGGATTCTCGAACAGGGCTTTCTTGTTGGCCAGCATCTGCTGGTATTCCGGACCTCGGAACAGCTCGAAGTGATCGAGCACGTGTTCGGCATTCTGTGTCATCGTGGCACCTTGGTTGGATTCGTGTTCGATCGCCTGTCCCGGCTCCTCCCTGAACGGAAGGAGCCGGCGCTTACCGTCATTCCGCTGCCATCAGGCTCGGCCGCGGGGCATCCTTCCAGGGTGCCTTGGTCTTCTTCCAGATCGGAGAGTTGATGGCCATGTCCATGTCGCGCGCGAAGATCGCGAACCCGTCATAGCCGTGATAGGGGCCGGAATAGTCCCAGGAGTGCATCTGCCGGAACGGCACGCCCATCTTCTGGAAGACGTACTTCTCCTTGATGCCGGAGCCGACGAGATCCGGCTGGATCTTCTCGACGAAGCGCTCGAACTCGTAGCCGGTGACGTCATCATAGATCAGCGTACCGTCCTTGACGTAATGCTGTGCCGTGCGCTGGTAGTCGTCATTGTGACCGAACTCGTAGCCGGTGCCGACCACCTCCATGCCGAGGTCCTCATAGGCGCCGATCACGTGCCGGGGACGCAGTCCGCCGACGAACAGCATCACCGTCTTGCCTTCGAGGCGCGGACGATACTTGGCGATCACCGCGTCCATCAGCGGCTGATATTTCGCGATGACGCGCTCGGCGCCCTCCTTGATCTTGTCGTCGAAGAAGCTCGCGATCTTGCGCAGTGATTCCGCGATCTTGGATGGTCCGAAGAAATTGTATTCGCACCAGGGAATGCCGAACTTCTCCTCCATGTGGCGCGAGATGTAGTTCATCGAGCGATAACAGTGCAGGACGTTCAGCTTCGCCTTGGGCGTCGCCTCCAGCTCGGCCAGGCTGCCATCGCCGGACCATTGCGCGATCACGCGCAGGCCCATCTCCTCGAGCAGGATGCGCGAAGACCAGGCGTCGCCACCGATGTTGTAGTCGCCGATGATCGCGACGTCATAGGGAGTGGACTCGAACGCCGGCTTGGCCTCCGGATTGACCTTGTCGAAGATCCAGTCGCGGACGGCGTCATTGGCGATGTGGTGGCCGAGCGACTGCGAGACGCCGCGAAAACCTTCGCAGCGCACCGGGACGATGGTCTTGCCGTCATACTCCTTGGACTTCACCTTCGAGACGGCCTCGATATCGTCGCCGATGAGGCCGATCGGACATTCCGACTGAATGGTGATGCCGTGGTTGAGCGGAAACAGCTCCTGGATCTCGTCGATGATCTTCGCGAGCTTCTTGTCGCCGCCGAACACGATGTCCTTCTCCTGGAAGTCGGAAGTGAACTGCATGGTGACGAAGGTGTCGATGCCGGTCGTTCCGATGTAATAATTGCGCCGCGCCGCCCAGGAGTACTGCCCGCAGCCGACCGGGCCGTGGCTGATGTGGATCATGTCCTTGATCGGACCCCACACGACGCCCTTGGAGCCGGCATAAGCGCAGCCGCGAATGGTCATCACGCCGGGGATGGACTTCAGGTTCGACTTGACGCCGCAATCGGACTTGCCGGCTTCGTGCACATTGAGGTGCTTGGCGCGGCGCTTGGCAGTCTTCTCCGGATAGACCTTCAAGACTTCGTCGATCAGTTGCTTGTTGCGGGCCTTGATCTCGGCGACGCTCTCTGTGGTTGCTAGGCTCATGCGAGTATCCCTCGGTTATCCCTGTGTGACGATCGGACGCCTCAACCGGCGCGCCGCGCTCGCGATCTCTTCCGCGAGGTCGCCTTGCACAAGGACTTTTGCAACGAGTGTGCCAGCGCATACCGAAGACAAAAAGTGAAGCGATTGGAGACAGATAGCTTCGACGCTCGCGTTTGTTGCAAACCCGACATCGCATCATGTCGACATTTGCGTGCGCGGAGGGCTGTTCGAAACAAAACAATGCGTGTCGTCGTCAGACGGCATCGACTATGCATTTTCCTGCAGAGAAGCATCGATCCGCGCTGCGGTATGGGGCTTGCTTGACGCGTCTCACCAATGCATCGAGGCGATCATGCAGCTTGAAACGAACTCTCGGCCAACGCCGATCGACGACATCATCGAGAACTTCTCGCTCCTCGAAGAGTGGGACGACCGCTACCGCTACGTCATCGAACTGGGCCGCATGCTGAGGCCCTTTCCGGAAGAGCAGCGAACCGACGCCAACAACGTGCAGGGCTGCGTCAGCCAGGTCTGGCTTGCGACCACGATCGAGCACCGCGACGGGCGGCCGTTCCTCACCTTTGCCGGCGATAGCGACGCTCACATCGTCCGCGGCCTGGTCGCGATCCTGATCGCGCTTCTGTCGGGACGACCTGCCTCGGAGATCTCAGGCGAGAATCCCCTCGCCTTGTTCGAGCGGCTCGGGCTCGGCGAGCATCTGACACCACAGCGCTCGAACGGATTCCGGTCGATGGTAGCGCGGACGCGTGCAGATGCGGCGGCCGCACTCGCGGAAGCCGTATGACGCCTGGACAACGTCAGGCGACGTCGAACGCGGTTCCCATCCGCATCATCTCGTGGTCCGCCATGATGACGAACACCGACCGGGCCGTGAATTCAACCGTGTAGTAGACCTCGCCAAGGAAGCACCAGCTCTCGCGCACAATGCCGGCATCGCCTGGGTGCACGAGCGGCTCGCCGACATCCTTGTGCGGATACATGCCGTCGTTCCTGATCAGCGCCGCGGCGCGGATCGGTTCACCGACCGAATACTCGCCGGTGAAACGCCGCTCCATGTTCCGCACCGTTCGGCGACGATGGGCATTACAGACGATGCGGGCAACTGGCCGCGGCTTGACGGGACGTGGCCTGGTGGCGATCCGTTCGCTCATGAGAGCAGCTCCTGGGCCCTGGTCAGGGCTGCGGCCAGCGCGTCGACCTCCTCCAACGTGTTGTAGAGCGCGAACGAAGCGCGGCAGGTGGCGGTCACGCCGAAGCGGTCGAGCAGCGGCATCGCGCAATGGGTTCCGGCGCGAACCGCCACACCGGAGCGATTGATCACGGTCGCAAGGTCGTGGGCGTGGGCGCTCTTCATCTCGAACGACACGATCGCGCCCTTGTCGGCGGCAGTTCCGATGATGCGCAGCGAATTGATCCCACGCAGACGTTCCTCGGCATAGGCCAGCAGGCTCCTCTCGTGCCTGCGGATCCGCTCCTTGCCGATCGATTCGATGTAGTCGATGGCGGCACCGAGGCCGATGGCCTGTACGATCGGCGGCGTGCCGGCCTCGAAGCGGTGCGGCGGCTCACCATAGGTGACGGCATCGCACGAGACTTCGCGGATCATCTCGCCGCCGCCGTTGAAGGGCGGCATGGCCGCGAGGTGCTCGTACTTGCCGTAGAGCGCGCCGATGCCGGTCGGCCCGTACAGCTTGTGCCCGGTGATGACGTAGAAGTCGCAGTCGATGTCGCGCACATCGACATCCATGTGGACCGCGCCTTGCGAACCGTCGACCAGGACGGGAATCCCGCGGGCATGCGCCAGTCGTACGACTTCCTTGACCGGAACGACACTGCCCAGCACGTTCGACATCTGGGTGATTGCAACCAGCTTGGTCTTCGTGTTCAAGAGCTTCTCGAACTCGTCGATCAGGAAATTGCCCTCGTCGTCGACCGGCGCCCATCTGATCACCGCACCGTGCCGTTCCCTGAGGAAGTGCCACGGCACGATGTTGGCGTGGTGCTCCATGATCGAGAGCACGATCTCGTCGCCTTCGCCGATCCTTTCGCGACCGAACGTCTGGGCCACCAGGTTGATCGCCTCCGTGGCCCCGCGGGTAAAGATGATCTCCTCGCGCCGCTCTGCATTGAGAAAGCGGGCAATCTTATCGCGCGCGCCTTCATAGGCTTCGGTGGCGGCATTGGCGAGGTAATGCAGGCCACGATGCACGTTGGCGTATTCGCTGGTGTAGGCCTGCGTCAGCCGGTCAAGCACGGCATTTGGCTTCTGGGCCGAGGCGGCATTGTCCAGATAGACCAGCTTCTTGCCATGCACCTGCGTCGACAGGATTGGAAAGTCCTGGCGGACGCGGTTGACGTCGTAACTTCCGTTGGTGACCGCCGGATGCATGGAACTAATCCCGTTCCTCGAGCCAGTTGAGCATCGCCTGCGTCAATGCCTCGCGCAGATCGTCGCGCGCGACGGCATCGATCACCTCTCCGACGAAGGCCTGGATCAGCAGCGCCTCGGCTTCCTTCTCCGGAATGCCGCGCGCCATCAGATAAAACTTCAACTGATCGTCCAGTGCGCCGGTGGTGGTGCCGTGTCCGCATTGAACGTCGTCGGCGAAAATCTCGAGCTCCGGCTTGCAATTGGCGACGGCCTCGTCGGACAGGAGCAGCGCCCTCGCCATCATCCTGGCATCGGTCTGCTGCGCGCCGGGCTGCACCGTGATCCTGCCCTGGAACACGGCCCGAGCCTCATCGTCCACGACCGCCTTGAAGACTTCCCGGCTCTGCGAACCAGCGGCGACATGGTCGACGACGAGCGTGGTGTCTGCATGTTGGCGGCCGGCCAGAAGGCTCCCCTGATGCACATCGGCGATGGCACCCTCGCCCGCCAGCTTCACAAAGAGCTGATTGCGCACCACGGCACCACCGATGGTGAAGCCGAAATCGCGATAGCTCGCGCCCGCCCCGGTCGAGGCCTCGAGCGTTGAGATATGCAGCGCAGCTGCGCCTTCGCCGGTGATCTTGACGTGGTCCAGACGGGCTCTGTCTCCGACATCCACCTGCAAGGCCACATTGACCTGGTAGTCTGACTGGTCCGGACCCTCATGGGTCTCGACGAGCGTGAGGACCGCACCGCTGCCGAGCTCCAGCCGCGACCGCGTGAACGTCGCGGCGGGCGCACCCCCCGTGGTCACGAAGACAAGATGGATTGGCCGCTCCACGACGACACCCGGGGCGACCGTGATCAAGACACCGTCGGCGGCGAGTGCGGTGTTGAGCGCAGCGATCGGATCGCTTCCAGCCATGTCGAGCGGCAAGTCCATTTCGTCCGCTCCCAGCGCCTCGAACGTCGCGCGAACGACGACGCCGGGTTCGAGCCCGGCGAGATCGGAGAGTTCGGGCGCGAAGGCGCCGTCGACGATCAGCAGCCGCCGGAGGCCGAGGCCCGCGAAAACCGCACCCGCCTCGCGAGCGACACTCCTGGCTGCCGCATCGGAGCGCGGAGCCAGCGGCTTGGCATCACGCAGCAGGCGCCGCAGATCAGTATACCTCCAGGCCTCGGTGCGGGAATGCGGCAGGCCTTGCGCCGCGAATCGGTCGAAGGCATCGCGCCGGACCGCCCCGATCTTGTCCCCGCCGGGCAGACTCTCGCGCACCGCCGCGAACAGATCGGCGAATCCGATCTCGGCGGCGGTCTTGACGGAACGGATCTCGGCATTCATGGGATCACGCCGCCTCGCTCTGATACTGCGCGTAGCCCGTCGCCTCCAATTCGAGCGCAAGATCCTTGCCGCCGGTCTTGACGATGCGGCCCGCAGCCAGCACATGCACGACGTCGGGCACGATGTAGTCGAGCAGCCGCTGATAGTGCGTGATCACGATCATGCCGCGATCGGCCGCACGCAGGCGATTGACGCCGTCGGCGACGATGCGTAGCGCATCGATGTCGAGGCCGGAATCGGTCTCGTCCAGTACGCACAATTTGGGCTCCAGCAGCGCCATCTGAAGCGTCTCGTTGCGCTTCTTCTCGCCGCCGGAGAAACCGACATTGAGCGGCCGCTTCAGCATCTCAGGGTCGATGCTGAGCTGTTTGGCGAGCTCGCGCACCCGCTTCAGCACATCGGGCGAGGACAACTCCTCTTCGCCACGCTTCTTGCGCTGGGCATTGAGCGCCGTCCGCAAGAACGTCAGCGTCGCGACACCGGGAATTTCGAGCGGGTATTGGAAGGCCAGGAACAGCCCTTTCGCCGCCCGCTCGTCCGGGTCCATGGCAAGGAGATCCTCGCCGTTGAAGAACACTTCGCCACCGGTGATCTCGTAGCCCGGCTTTCCCGACAGCACATAGGACAGCGTCGACTTGCCGGCGCCGTTCGGACCCATGATGGCGTGGATCTCGCCCTTGTTCACGGCGAGGTCGAGCCCGTTGAGAATCTGGCGGCCGTCGATCTCGGCCTTCAGCCCGCGGATATCGAGGAGCGCAGTCATCACACCTCTCCTTGCCTGGTAGGTCCAAAGACAGTCATCCGACGCTCCCTTCGAGCGAGATCGAGATCAGCTTCTGCGCTTCCACCGCGAATTCCATCGGCAGCTGCTGCAGCACGTCCTTGACGAAGCCGTTGACGACGAGGCCGACGGCCTCTTCCTGGCTGAGGCCGCGCTGGATGCAGTAGAACAGCACGTCCTCGGAGATCTTCGAGGTCGTCGCCTCGTGCTCGAACGTCGCCGACGAGTTCTTGGCCTCGATGTACGGCACGGTATGCGCGCCGCATTTGTCGCCGATCAGCAGCGAATCGCAGGCCGTGAAGTTGCGCGCGCCTGATGCCTTGCGGTGCGCGGTGACGCGGCCGCGATAGGTGTTCTGCGACTTGCCGGCGGCGATGCCCTTGGAGATGATCCGGCTCGTCGTGTTCTTGCCGAGGTGGATCATCTTGGTGCCCGAGTCGACCTGCTGGAAGCCGTTCGAGATCGCGATCGAGTAGAACTCGCCGCGGGAATTGTCGCCGCGCAGGATGCAGCTCGGATATTTCCAGGTGATCGCAGACCCGGTCTCGACCTGGGTCCAGGAGATCTTGGAGTTGTTGCCGCGGCAGTCGCCGCGCTTGGTGACGAAATTGTAGATGCCGCCCTTGCCTTCCGAATTGCCGGGATACCAGTTCTGCACCGTCGAATATTTGATCTCGGCATCGTCGAGCGCGACCAGCTCGACCACGGCGGCGTGCAGCTGGTTCTCGTCGCGCTGCGGCGCGGTGCAGCCTTCGAGATAGGAGACGTAGGCGCCCTTGTCAGCGATGATCAGCGTGCGCTCGAACTGGCCGGTGTTGCGCTCGTTGATGCGGAAATAGGTCGACAGCTCCATCGGGCAGCGCACACCCGGCGGCACGTAGACGAACGAGCCGTCGGAGAACACCGCCGAGTTCAGCGTCGCGTAGAAATTGTCCGAGGTCGGCACCACCGAGCCCAGATATTTCTGCACCAGTTCAGGATGCTCGCGGATCGCCTCCGAGATCGGCATGAAGATCACGCCGGCCTTCTTCAGCTCGGCCTTGAACGTGGTGGCCACCGAGACCGAATCGAACACCGCGTCGACCGCGATCTTGCGCCGGGCCGGGTCTTCCTCGCCGGGCTTCGGCTCGACGCCTTCGAGCATGGCGACTTCCCGCAAGGGGATGCCGAGCTTCTCGTAGGTCTTGAGAATCTCCGGATCGATCTCGTCGAGCGAGGACACCGTCTTCTTCGGTTTCGGCGCCGCGTAATAATAGAGATCCTGGAAGTCGATCTTGGGATAATCGACCCGCGCCCAGGTCGGCTCCGTCATGGTCAGCCAGCGCCGATAGGCTTCCAGCCGCCACTGGAGCATCCAGGCGGGCTCATTCTTCTTCTCGGAGATGAACTTGACGGTTTCTTCCGACAGACCCTTGGGGGCCTTGTCGGACTCGATCAGGGTCTCAAACCCATAACGATACTGGTCGACGTCGATGCCGCGAACCTGTTCGATGGTCTCCTGAACCGCCGCCATCTATCGCTCCGTCCGCGAATGAGATTTCCAGTCCGCCAGCCTCGACCGCATCATGGAGGTGCCTCAGGCCGGAATACAGGTGTCGGGCACCGGACAGACGGCCGCGCATTGCGGCGCGTCGAAACTCCCTTCGCACTCCGTGCACTTCTTGGGATCGATGACATACATGTCGCGCTTGAGGCTGATCGCCGCGTTCGGGCATTCGAACTCACATGCGCCGCAAACCGTGCATTGCGAGGCGACAATCTTGTAAGACATGTGTTCCGACTCCTTGAGCAGACGATGCCGTCGGACACCTTCTTTCAAGCGCCGTGCCAACCCTGAAAGGTCTGAAATTCAAGCGTAATCCTGCGCGAAGCCGGTTGTCGTGGCCCCGACAGCATGTCGCATCTGCGACAGTGGCCGTCAGAGCCGCTTGACCTCGATGCCGTGCTTCTTAAGCGCGTAGCCGATCTGCCGCGGCGTCAGGCCGAGCAGGCGCGCGGCCTTGGCCTGGACCCAGCCGGATTTCTCCATGGCCGCGATGACGCTCTCACGCTCCGCCACACTCCCGGTCGACGACAGGCTTGAAGCGCTCGCCGCCGGCGCCACCGGCTCAACGGCCGACGGAGGGGCGCCGGCGCCCCTCTCGCGCGCAGCGGAGGCCGGAAGGACCGAGAGCGGCACGATGGGCAACGAGCGCTGCGGCACGCCCTCGGATGCACCGTTCCACAACATGGCCGACAGGCACTGGCTGTGACAGCACGCGAAGTCGTTCCTGACGATCTCCGGGCCTGGAGCCAGCGTCGCCGTACGCTGCACGCAATTCTCCAGCTCCCGCACGTTGCCCGGAAAGCCGCAGCTCATCAGAACCTCGATCGCATGCCGATCGAAGGACAGCGCGCGGCCATTCTCGGTGTTGAAGTTCTTCAGGAATTCGTTGGCCAGCAACGGAATATCGCTGCGCCGCTCGCGCAGGGGCGGCAGCATCATCGGGACCACGCTGATGCGGTAATAGAGGTCGGCGCGAAATTCGTTGCGCGCGACGGCTTCCTCCAGGTTGCGGTTGGTCGCTGCGATGACGCGAACATCGACCTTGATGGTCTGATTGCCGCCGACGCGCTCGAACTCCTGCTCCTGGAGCACGCGCAGGAGCTTGGCCTGGAACGAGGCGGATATCTCGCCGATCTCGTCCAGGAACAGGGTGCCCTTGTCGGCCAGCTCGAACCTGCCCTTCCGTGAATTGAGCGCGCCGGTGAAGGCGCCCTTCTCATGGCCGAACAGCTCGGACTCCAGCACCGATTCCGGCAGAGCCGCGCAGTTGATCTTGATGAACGGACGCTTGGCCCGCGGCGAGAGTTCGTGAATGGCCTTCGCGATCAGCTCCTTGCCGGTGCCGGATTCACCCCGCAGCAGGACGGTCGAGTTCGATTTGGCCACGACCGCGATCTTCTCCAGCAGCCCGCGCAGCGCCGGACTGTCGCCGATGATACCTTCGACGTGAACCTTGCGGCGATCGCGCGCCGGCTTGAGCTCGGATAGTTCCTTCTGGAGGCGGTAGCTCTCATGCATCAGCCGTTCGCGATCCTGCGCGACGATCCGATGCAGCTTCACGGTCTGGCCGACGAGATTGGCGACCATCGTCAGCAGACGCACATCGGAATCGAGCCGGTACATCGATCGCTCGTCCCAGACCCTGTCGACCGTCAGGGTGCCCACGACCTTGGCATCGCTGCGGATCGGGACGCCGATGAACGATACGCGGATCGTCTCCGAGGCGCCGAGGGTCTTCACGTCCGCCGGGCTGAAGGCGGGATGGGTGGCAATGTTTTCTGCGACCAGCGGCATCGCGGTCGCGACGATCTGATCAACGGCCTTCTGCGGCAGCCGCCCGCGATAGCGTTCGTCACTGCCTTCGCTCCATCCGGCCCCGACCGTGAGATCGGGAATGCCGTCGTCCGCGAGCAGCGCGACCACTCCATGGCGCATCTGGAGGAAGGATTGCAGGAGATTGACGACGTTCGCAAGCGTCGTCTCCAGCCGCGTCGGTGCCGTCAGTATCTTTGAGATCTCGAAGATGCCGGTCAGCGCGATCTCACTGATCGGTACGATCGGTGCCGTCTGATCGGCCCGGTGTCGTTCAAGCGAGGGTGCAGCATTCAGCATGACGGAATCTCCGTTGCCTGTTAGATCCTCCCGGCCGCGTTCTCTGGAATTTGTCTTATTCTCATTCATGTCTTGTCGAGAGTCGCGCTCAACTTGTCGGCATTGCTGCAAAAAGATTCCGTCGCACTTGCACGCTTTGTCATCCGTTTCACGGAATTTACTATCGCGATGCGCGACACGCTCGAGATCGAGATCTCCGCATTGATCCAGCGCAAATCCGCGATACTTTTTCCGTGGCGGGCTGCTGCCGCCTGATTACACGTGCTGCCCTCCGTTGATCGGTACTTCCGCACCTGTGACATAGCTGGCCGCCTCCGAGCAGAGGAAGAAGATCACCTTCGCGACCTCGTCCGGCGTGCCGACGCGATGCATCGGAATGATCGGCGCAAGTTGGGCCTCGGTCTCCGGCGACAGGATATCGGTCTTGATTTCGCCGGGAGCGATCGCGTTCACGCGAATTCCGAACGGCGCATAGTCGTGCGCCATCTCGCGGGTCAGGCACGCAAGCGCAGCCTTCGACGTCGCATAGGCGGTGCCGGCAAACGGATGCACCCGGGAGCCGACGATCGAGGTGACATTGACGATCGCGCCGGCAGCCAGCTTCAGCTCGTCGACGAGGCCCTGCGCGAACAAGACCGGCGCGAGCAGATTGACGTGGAACACGCTCATCCAGGTCTCGACCGGCGTCGTCAACGAATTCAGCCGGGTGCCATCATCCGCCTTGGGCGAAATACCGGCATTGTTGATCAGTGCATGCAGCGGCCCGCCGTTGAGCCGCTCTTTGATCCCGGCGACCGCCCGCGGCAGCGCGCGATGGTCGCTCAATTCCACCTGCACATGGTTGTCCGTCCCTGAATCCCAGGGGCACCGTTCACCGTCGAACGGTTGTCGGGAGCAGGTGATGATACGCCAGCCGGCCTCCGAAAACAGCTTTCCCGTCGCATGGCCGATGCCGCGGGACGCGCCGGTCAGAACCAGCGTTTTGCGCTCGCCATGTTGTGCCCGCGACTTGTCGCCGTGAAACGGACACAGTGCGACATCGGGTGCCGACGTACTCGAAAGGGCACCATCGCGATCCAAAAGATCGAGCGTCATGTCAACTCCTCGCCGCGTCCGGACGGATGCCAGACAATGACAACGGGAGCAACTTTGCAGGATTTGGGCCACGATCCATCGGCGGATCGCTGCGATTTTCACGACTGAATGTCGGCTTCGCGACACGCTGCCAGATTTGCGACATGCACGCGTGGGCTTTCGAACCAAGCGGCGCCGTCACGGCGTAAACCTCCTTTCCGAGTGCTGGCCGGAGGTTGAGAGCTGTTTTTCAATCATTCCAAATGGCCCGGCTCTTGCTCTTCTTGTTCCAAACTTGATCACATCTCGCTGCGCTTACTCCGCAAACGTGGTTTCAAATGCCCCAGCCGAACCACCATCGACTCCTTGCCGTCATCCTCGGCACCAATGAGATCGCATCCGCGATCGGCATCCAACTCGTGCGCGCCGGATATTGCGTCGTGATGTCACACGATCCGGATCCGCCGGTGATCCGGCGCAAGATGGCCTTTCATGACGCGCTCTTCACGGACACCGTGCAGCTCGAGGACATTATCGCCGAGCGCGTCGACGACGGCGTGCAGGTCCATCAGGCGCTCCGTCGGCCGGCGCAAATCCTGGTCACATGGCTCGGCCTTCTCGATCTGCTTCCGGTCCGCCACATTGACCTTCTGATCGATGCGCGTCTGCAGAAGCGCCGGATCACGCCCGACCTCAGGCGACTCGCCCGGCTTGCCATCGGGCTAGGTCCCGGCTTCTCGTCGAACTCCAATTGCGACGTCGCGGTGGAAACCCGGCCAGGGAGGATCGGACCTGTCACCGACGCACGCTGGACCGACGCCGCCGATGGCGTTGCGAGTTCATTGGGTGATGTCGGCGCAGAACGCTTCGTCTATTCGCCGTTCGCGGGACGCTGGCACACGCCGGTCGAGATCGGCACCCGCGTCTACCGGGATCTCGTGCTCGGCCATCTCTCCGGCATTCCCGTGCTCGCACCGCGCGACGGAATCCTGCGCGGCATCGCCCGCGACGGCAGCGAAGTTCCGGCTGGGGTCAAGCTGCTGGAGATCGATCCGCGCGGTAGGCACGCCCAGTGGACCGGCACGGATCAGCGCGGACGCGCCATTGCCAATGCAACAACCGCAGCCGTCAAGCTCCAGACCGCACATCGCATCGCGCAACGGAATCCAGCATGATCGTCTGCTCCTGCAACATCATCAGCGATCACGACATCAGGGGTGCGGTCGGCTCGACCGACGACGAACTCTTTTCGGCTGCGCAAGTCTATGACTGCCTGGGTTGCACCGTCAGGTGCGGACGATGCTCCCAGTCCGTACGGCGGATCCTTGAGGAACAGCCCCGCGCTGCGTGCACGGGAACGCACTGACGGACGATCCCGCTCCTGGTCTTGCGGAAGCCCGGCTGCGTTCGCTGAGCAGCCCCCTGGGCACCATGATCAGGTATGCGCAAGAGGCGCCTGACCACTAAGGCGCGATGCGATGGAGGATGAATGTATACCCTCACCGCCCTCGTGGAGGCGGCGGGGCCGGCGGAATGTCGCGCTACCGGCTCGTCCCGTTGTCGAATTGAATCACCAAGCCGTCTGGTGAACTCCAGCAAAGGTGGAAAGCATTGACCCAGAGCCGATTGGCTAGACAGAAACAATCCGGCCATCCACGCGTCGCATGGCTTCCTATTGCCTGCTTCGGTTCTTGCTCGCGCCTCTGAGCGCCGGCGCCGCCGTTGTCGCAGGTGCAACGCCCGTCATCTGGATGCAAGTGAGCAGATCGACGTAGCTTTGGCTCCCGCCGCTTGTCGCTTCGCCCTCGCATACGTCGCGGACGGTGAGCTTCGTCGCTGCCCAGATCTCGCCGAGCTGCTGCTGCGCCGTGGTCTCGTCGCGCATGCAGTCGGAAAAGCTCTGCGGCAGTGCCAATCCCATCGCCTTGTCCGTCTCGGACGTCGCCTTGCACAGCGCTTCGACTTTCAGCTCCGGAACTTTATCCGAGACCTCTACCAGGGACGGGCTCGCCAGCAGCGCAAGCGAGAATATGGTCGCATTCATGTCTGTCTCCGCTCCCAATGCTGCCCTGACTGCGCGGGCGGGCTCGGCCAGTCGAACATACTGCTCGGATCGGCACGATCGAATAAGTCCTGTCGCAACACGACAGTCTCTTGCAGCGAAAAGTGCCGCGGCGTTGCGGTTTAGGCGGTCGCCGTGACCTGTGTCGCGAAGCCAGTGGCAGCAAGAGCAAGGACCCGCGACGTAATCTGGTACATGCAAAGGTTCTCCGGCATGTTCGGTAAACGTCCGTTCGCAAGGAAGCCACGCCGGTCAAGAGCTTGCGTTGATCCAGATCAACGCCAGCGTGTGCTCAGAGATTGCGGAGCTGCGCGCTCCATCAGTTGGGTGGGGCGATCTCGTTCAGTAGCAGGGTGCTGTTTCCATCGCCACGATCAATCGCTGCGCCCCCCGAACGCCGGGCGCCTTAAGCATTCCTCCGCTGCCGCGCGCTCGCCAGCAGCACCAGCATGAAGGACGCCGCCGTCATCAGCGTCGAGATCGCTGCAATGGTCGGGTCGATCTCGTCGCGCAGCGCGGTGAACATGCGCTTGGTCAGCGGCTGGTACTGGCCGCCGGAGATGAACAAGGCGACGATGGTCTCGTCCATCGCCGAGATGAAGGCGAAGACGCCGCCGGCGATCACGCTGGACTTGATCTGCGGCAAGGTCACTGCGAAGAAGCTGCGCAGCCGGTTCATGCCGAGGCTGCGCGCCACCATCTCCTGCGCAGGATCGAAGCTCTGCAGGCCCGCCAGAACCGAGATGACGACATAGGGCAGGCCGAGCATCACGTTCGCCAACACCAGGCCCGGCATGGTCGCCACGAGGCCGACCCTGGCGTAGACGAAGAAGATCCCGACCGCGATGATGATGATCGGCACCACCAGCGGCAGCAGCAGCGCCAGATGGATGATGCGCATGATGCGCAGCTTCGACTGGCTGATGGCATAAGCGGCGGCGACGCCGAGCGGCGTTGCAATCAGCACCGTCAGAAGCGCGAGCGTGAGCGTCACCCGCGTCGCCTGCATCCAGGCGGGATTGGCGAAATATTGCTGATACCAGCGCAGCGAGAACGAGGGTGGCGGAAAGGTCAGGAACCGCGCGCTGGAGAACGAGATGGGCGCGATGATCAGGACCGGCAGGATCAGATAGACCAGCACCAGGGCGCAGACCACATAGAGCGCAATCCGTGCGGGCGAGAGACGCGTCATTTCTGCCCCAGGATGCGATCGAGCGCGACGAAGCGGCTGACGACGACGAAGATCAAGAGCACGCCCAGAAGCAGCACCACGGCCACGGCGCTTGCAGCGCCGAACTGGTTGTAGAGCTCGACATTTCGGCTGACCAGCATCGACACCATCACCGTGCGGCCGCCGCCGAGCAGCTCCGGCGTGATGTAGAAGCCGAGGCAGAGCACGAACACCATGGTGCAGCCCGCAAGTACACCCGGCAGCGACAGCGGCAGGAAGACCCGCACGAAGGTCAGCGTCGGGCTCGCGCCGAGGCTGGCGCCGGCCTGCATCAGATCGCCGGGGATCTTCTGCATGGTGGCGTAGAGCGGCAGCACCATGAACGGCAGCAGAATGTGCACGGTTGCGACGATCGTGCCGAACGTGTTGTGGACCAGCGCGAGCGGCTCGCTGATGACGTCGAGATAGCGCAGGAGCTGGTTGATCACACCGGATCGCTGCAGCAGTGCCAGCCAGGCATAGGCGCGGACCAGCACGCTGGTCCAGAACGGCAGCACGACCAGCGACAGGATCAGGATGCTCCATCCTCTCGGCACGGAGTTGGCGAGATACGCCACGGGATAGCCGAGCAGCAGCGCGATGACGGTCACCGCGAGGCTGATCTCGAAGGTCAGCGCGAAGCTGCGCCAGTAGATGGTCTCGGTGAAGACGCGCCGGTAATGTTCCAGCGTGAAGCCGTCCTGATAGACCGATTGCCAGGCCAGCCAGCCGACCGGCAGCACGATCAGGAGCAGGATCACGAGCAGCGCCGGCGACACCAGCGCCAGCATCAGCCCGTTCTCGCGGCGCCGATGCTGCTCCGATGGATCGGACACTGATCTCTTCAACGCGGCCTCGCTGCTCTCGGTTGCTGCACATCTCCCGCAAGCGGGAAAGGCAAAGGAGAATCGGTGCCGATGCTCCTCCGGCTCATCTCTTCGTTCGGCCTACTTCTGCAGGAACGACGCCCAGCGCTTCTCGGCGGCTTCACCGGCCGGCGAGGACCACCAGGCGTAGGACATCAGCGCCTGCTTGGCCGCATTCGCGGGCTCGCTCGGCAGTTGCGCGGCGCGCTCCGGCTTGATCACGCCGGTCTCGAACGCCTTGGGATTGCCCGGGCCGTAGTCAATGTGGAGCGGCAGATTGGCCTGATGCACGGGATCGACGGCCTCGTTGAGGAATTTCACGGCCGTGTCGAGGTTCGGTGCGCCCTTGAGGATGCAGAGCGAGGTGCTCTGCAAGATGCCCTGGTTGTAGGTGAAGGCGACCTTGGCGCCTTCCTTGGCGAGCGCGCTGACGCGGCCGTTCCAAGCCATCTCGATATCGACCTCGCCGTCGTTGAGCAGCTGCGCCGACTGCGCGCCCGAGGTCCACCACACCGTGATGTGCGGCTTGATCTCCTCGAGCTTCTTGAAGGCGCGGTCGACGTCGAGCGGATAGAGCTTGTCCGGCGCGACGCCGTCGGCCATCAGCGCCGCCTCGAGCGTGGCGATCGGGTGGTTGCGCAGCGCCCGGCGGCCTGGGAATTTCTTGACGTCCCAGAAATCGGCCCAGCTGTTCGGCGCGTCCTTCGGGAAGGTCTTCTGGCTGTAGGCCAGCACGCTCGAATAGAATTCGTAGGAGATCGAATAGGGGCTACGATAGGCCTCCGGCATCGCCGCCGCGTTCGGGATCCTGGAGAAGTCGAGCTTCTCGATCAGCCCCTGCTCGCCACCGCGCAGGCAATAGCCGGTTGGCGTGTCGACCACGTCCCAGATCGGCTTGCCGCTGCCGACCTGGGTCTTGATCGCAGGCCAGGCATCGGGAATGGAATCCTGGTTGATGGTGATGCCGAGCTTCTTGGCAGAGGGATCGAGGATCGCCACCGTTTGCGCCTGCTGATAGGCGCCGCCCTGCGAGACGAAGGTGATCTGCTCGGCGGCGGCCGCCGCCGTGCCGCCGAGTGCAATTGCGCCCGCTAAGGCACAGCCCAGTCCAAAAGTCCGTGTCGTCGTCATCCTCGCCTCCTCCATCGTCAAAAAAACGTCACTGACCGATCGCGTCGAGAAACTGATACCAGCCGGCGACCATGCGGACGGCTGGCTCGCGCAGCGGATAGAACGGGATCGCTTTCATGCGCCGCGCATCGAGCAGCGCCAGCTCGGGCGTCTCGCCGCGCACGAGGGCGGCGAGATAGCGGCCCATCAGGCTCGACATCGCGACGCCGGCGCCGTTGTAGCCGACCGAGAACAGCGTGCGGTCGTCGAGCCGGCCGATATGCGGCACCGAATCCAGCGTCATGCCGACGAGTCCGGACCATGTGTAGGCGAGCGGAACGTCGGCGAGATCGGGGAAGATGCCGACCATGGCCTTGCGCAGCGCGTCGAATGCGGCTTGCGAGTCCTGCTTGCCGAAGGCGCCGCGGCCGCCGAAGATCACGCGGTTGTCGACCATGCGGAACCAGCGCATCATGCGCTTGGTCTCGGTGTAGGTGCGGCCCGTCGGCATCAACTTTCCGGCGAGGTTACGCGGCAGCTCGTCGGTCGCAACGATGGCGCTGCGGAACGGGATCAGCGTGCGCTGCAGATGCGCCGTCGCACCGGTGAGGTCGGAATAGCTGTTGGTGGCGATGATCGCCTGCCTGGCCCGCACGGCGCCTCGCGGCGTCTCGGCGACGATGCCGTCGGTGTCCCGCCGGAGCTTCATCACCGGCGATCCCTGAAAGATCGGAACGCCGCTGCGCGCCAGGCCGTCGGCGAGGCCGCGCAGATAGTTCAGCGGATGAATGCCGCCCGAGCCTGGGTTGAGCACGCCGCCGACGAAGACGTCGGAGCCTGTCTCTTCGCGCACGCCGCCCCTGTCGAGGATGCGGACCTTGGCCGAGCCCATCTCGCGCGTCATCCAGTTGGCCTCGTCGATCGCGGCCCGCAGCGTCGTCTCGTTGTGCGCGGCCTTGACCTGGCCGGTGCGTGTCAGGTTCGCGCTGGTGATGCCGAATTCGGAGACGAGCTCCTCGACGATGTCGGTCGATTCATGCGCGATCTCGTACATGCGCCGCGCCATGTCGCGGCCATGCACGGCGTCGATCTGCCGGAACGATAGCCGGAATTTCGCGGTGATCACCCCGCCGTTGCGCCCGCTCGCGCCCCAGCCGGGACGGTTGGCTTCCAGCACGACCGGTGACAGGCCGCTTTGGGCGATGTGGTGAGCAGCGGACAGGCCGGTATAGCCCGCACCGATGATCACCACGTCCGCCTGATGCTCGCCCGCGAGCACCGGAAAGTCGCGCGCCGGCTCCGCCGTGGCAGCCCACAGCGAGTTGGCCGATGGCAGCGCGCTCCACTCCCCTGTCATGCCCGCGCTCACGTCCTTACACCGCCGGCCCGATGGCCGCATCGGCCAGCGCCTTCAGGGTCGGGAAATGGAAGTCCGGCTGGGTCAACGTCTCCACGGCCGGCGTGCCGCCGAAACCGGCGATGCCCTGGCGGCGCTCGATCCAGCACACCTTGTAGCCGAGCTTCCGGGCGATTCCGATGTCGTGATACTGGCTCTGCGCGACGTGCAATATGTCGGACTGCTTGTAGCCGAAGGTGGACTGCCGCCCCTTGTTGTAGGCGAAGAACTCGGGGCTGGGCTTGGCGACACCGGTATCGTCGGCGCATACGGTGTCGTCGAAGGGATCGCCGAGTGCATGGGCGTAGGCGGACAGCGCGACGCGGTCGGCGTTGGTCATCGCGACCAGGCGGAATTTGGTGCGCAGGCGCTGCAGGGCCTCGACGGAATCGGCGAAGGGGCCCCATCGCAACACCGAGAGCTGGAACGCATCGCAGGCGGCATCATCGGCCGGCAGATCCAGCTCTTGGGCGAGATGACGATAGACGTGGAACATCGCCTCGCTCGAGCGCCCATAGTGCTTGTCGCGGCCGCGCTTGTAGGGCTCGAAGATCCGGTCGTCGCTGAGCTCGGCCGGGGTCTTGCCCGAAATCCGGCGCACCGCGGCGAGGACGCCACTCTCGAAATCGATCAAGGTGCCGACGACGTCGAAGGTGAGGACCTTGAAATGGCTGAATGCGGCTGGGCTGGACATGGTCGTTTCTTCTCTCGGTTGAGCGGGCGTGGGTTCAGTCCACCCGGGGCACGACGATGGTGTCTTCGGGGTGGAGGGTGACGGTGAGGCTGCCGCCGAGCGGCGGAATCCGGCTGTAGGCCTGGTGATAGGCCGGCTGGCGCAGGCTGAGCTCGATGCCGCCTTCCAGCGCCAGGAAGATGCGCAGGCTCTCGCCCTGATAGACGATGTCGGTGACCGTCCCGGTCAGCCGGTTGCAGGCGGGATCCTGCGCGCCGTCGTCGATCAGCAGCTTTTCGCTGTGCACCGCCAGCATCAGGGCGTCGCCATCGGGAAGGGCGCGCGCACTGCGCAGCAACACATTGCCGAGTGCGACATTGGAGGTGTCGACGCGGCGGACCGCGAGCATGGTCGCCTCGCCGATGAAGCTGGCCACGAAGGAGTCGGCGGGATGGTCGTGCAGCCGCTCGGGTGTGTCGATCTGGATCAGCCGGCCGTCCTTCATCACGGCCACGCGATCGCTCATGGTCAGCGCCTCGCGCTGGTCATGCGTGACGTAGATGATGGTGGCACCGATGCGCTTGTGCAGCGCCCGCAACTCGATCTGCATGGATTCGCGCAGCTGCTTGTCGAGCGCGGAAAGCGGCTCGTCCATCAGGATCAGGCGCGGCTCGAAGATCATCGCGCGGGCCAGGGCCACGCGCTGGCGCTGGCCACCCGAGAGCTGCGCGATGCCGCGATCCTCATAGCCGGCGAGCCCCACCATCGCGAGCGACGCACGCACCCTCTCCGGCCAGGTCGCTTTGGGCAGCCGCCGCGCGCGCAACGGAAAGGCGACGTTCTCGCCGACGCTCATATGCGGGAACAGCGCGTAGTTCTGGAACACGACCCCGATGTCGCGCTTGTGCGGTGGCATGTAGGTGACGTCGCGGCCGCCGAAATGGATCGAGCCCGACGATGGCAGGATGAAGCCGCCGAGAATGCCGAGCAGCGTGGTCTTGCCGGAACCTGAGGGACCGAGCAGCGAGACGAACTCTCCGGCGCCGACATCGAGGGACACATCGTCCAGGGCGCGAACGGCGCCATACGCCTTACTCGCGGACCTGATCTCGACGCTTTCCGCTCGCTTGTCCAACGACCGACCTCACCCATCCCTGCAATGGCGTGCCTCACTGCGCGCCATAAGCCTGCTTTATAGACAGGGTTTCTGAGCACTCACGGCTGAAGCGTGCAGTGCACCTATCCTTCTCTCGCGAGCCCTGTCTTTAGGCTGTGATGCCAATGACAACAGACTTGGCAAAACCCGGCAATTGCCAAATTGTTACGGGCCTCATAACATGAAGTTATGCCTGAGTTGCGCCGGATGCTGCCGTCCAGTAACGCCCTGTTCGTCTTCGACGCAGCGGCGCGCAATGGCAGTTTCACCGCGGCGGCCGCCGAGTTGAACGTCACGCAGCCCGCGGTGAGCAGGATGCTCGGTCAGCTCGAGGAGCATCTCGGCGTGCGCCTGTTCGACCGCACAGCGGGACGCGCGGTGCTCACCGAAGAGGGCGAGCTGCTCTATCGCCGCGTGCTCGAGGGCTTTCGCAGCATCGAGAGCGGGCTCGTCGAGATCGAGCGGCGCCGCAAGGGCACCGAGACGGTGACGCTGTCGGTCTCTTCCGCCTTCACCACACACTGGCTGATGCCGCGCATCGACAAGCTGCAGAAGCAGTTTCCGCAAGTCGATCTGCGCTTCCAGCTCATCTCTGGTGCGCTACGCGGACCGGTGGAGAACGTCGATCTCGGCATGCGCTTCCGCGATCGCGACGAGCCGTCATCCGGCGGCACCTTGGTGATGAAGGAAGTCATGCTGCCCATGTGCAGCCCCGGCTATCTCGGCGAGACCGATCCAACGGAAGGCAACACCATCATTCGTCTCGCCGAGACGCCGGGCGACTGGGCCGCGGATTACGCCTCGCTGCTCACCGGGCGGCGCGGCGCGGCCAAAGCGCTGAGCTTCACCGACTATGCCGTCGTGGTGCAGGCTGCGCTGCTCGGCCAGGGCATTGCGCTCGGCTGGCTGACTGTCACCTCGCATTGGCTGCTCACCGGCGCGCTGGTGCCGGCCTCCGACACACTTACCACCACGCGCCGCATCTGCGAATTCCTGCCGCCGCGCAACCGGCCGATGCGCCCGATCGCCGCCGAGATCCGCGACTGGATCACCGCGCAGATGAAAAGCGAGATCGCCGCGATCGATCGGCTTTATCCGAAGCTCTGCGCGATGGCTGCGTGCTATTGATGCGATCGCGCGGATCGTACTGCCGCTCGACAGGCTCTGGTTTTAGTCCTCGCGTCGCAGGCCGAACCGGACGGAGTCCGGCATTGACCTGACGCTCCGAGAGGTGCGGGTGGAGCACGGCAAATGATCGAAGCCCCACAAAGCCTTGCTTGATCGCCGGCGAGGCCATCGATCTTCCTGGCATCAGCGAGTCCAGTGAAAATCGGCGTCCGGCGCCCGCGATGATGAACTGAGGGCCGCCAGCACGGTATGAGGCTGCGCGAGGACCGCCTGCCGGTGCCTCCGGCGCCGCCGATCGCGACCATCCGGCGCCCCACACGGCAAGGCCACAGCGCCCAACTAGAACGAAGTGCCGCCTCCAAACCTGAACTCCTGAACCGTGTCGTATTTGCCCTTCGTCAGCGGCACGGCGTAGTCGAAGCGCAGCGGCCCGAACGGCGAGGCCCAGATCAGGCCGACGCCGACGGACGAACGCACCAGATTGCCGTCGTCGTATTGCAGCCCGCAGGTCGGGCAGGCTCTGGTGTTGACTTCGCCCGTGGCCGACCATGAGGTCGGCCCCTGGTAGCCCCAGAGCGATCCGGCATCGGCGTAGACCGCGCCCTTCAGGCCGACTTCCTTGGGCAGGAACCAGAACGGCATCTGCAACTCCATCGACGCGCCCCAGTATTTCGTGCCGCCGAGCGCATCGCCGCTCCCGCCCAGGCTCCAATAGGTGATGTCGCGCGGACCGATGCCGTTGGACGCGAAGCCGCGCACGAGGTTCGGTCCCATCTGGAAGTGATCCAGCATGCGCAGGTCCTGGTTGCCGAGCTTGCTGAGGATACCGCCCTGGAGATGGATCACGCTGACGATGTCGGACACGAGCGCCGTGTAGTACTTGGTGTCCAACGCCGTCTTCAGGTAGGTGACGTCACCGCCGACACCCGCAAAATCCTGCTTGAAATCGACCAGCAAGCCGTCGGTGGGGTTCTTCGTGTTGTCGAGCGTGTTGTAGTTCAGCGTGTAGCCGAGCGCCGACGTCCAGGTCGCGCCATTCGCCAGCTCCCGCCGGACCGGCAGGCTCGACTCGCCGTCGCCATAGCAGCCGTATCCGTAAACGCCCGAATCCGTGGAATTGGTCGGATCCACGCCGCCCAGAACGCTCCTGATGTAGGCCGGCGTCGGATTGAAGGCGAGCGACGTGTTCGATGCGTTGTTGTTGCAGTTGTTGTAAGCGCTGGCGAGCGTGATGCTCTGCTGGTAGAGCGAATAGCGGAGCTGGAGTGAGAGGTCCTCGCGCAAGGCAAAGCCCAGGCGTGGAGAAAAGCCCAGCGTCGTCACGCCGTAGCTCGTGTAGCTGTTCGACAATTGCTGGCGCCAGTAGGTGTCAAATCCGAGAGCCAGCCGGTAGTCGAGCAGATAAGGCTCGACGAAGGACAGCGATATTCCGCGGGAATATTGACCGTAGCTGACCGAGACCTTGCCGTAGAGACCGCGACCGAGCAGGTTACGCTCGGAGACCGACACCTCGGCCAGCGCGCCGTCGGTGGTGGAGTAGCCGCCGGAGATCGAGAAGTCGCCGGTCGATTTCTCTTCCATGTCGACGACCAGCACCACGCGATCGCTGGAGGAGCCCGGCTCGGTGACGATCTTGACGCTCTTGAAGTAATCTAGGTTCTTCAGCCGGCGTTCGGCACGGTCGACCAGCGCGCGGTTGTAGGCGTCCCCCTCCGAGATGTCGAACTCGCGGCGGATCACGTAGTCGCGCGTGCGGGTGTTGCCGCGTAGGTTGATGCGCTCGATATAGGTTCGCGGACCTTCGTCGATATTGAACACGACTGAGACGGTGTGCGCCTCGAAACTGCGGTCGCCGGCGGGACGGACCAGGGCAAAGGCGTAGCCGCGGCGCGAGGCCTCGATCTGCATGTCTTCGGTCGATTTCTCGACCGATTCGACGTTGTAGAGCGAACCGACATGGACGCGCGAATAGACCCGCAGCGAATTTGCGTCGAAATTGGGAATGCTGGAGCGGAAACTCACCGATCCGACCCGGTATTGTTGCCCTTCTTCGATCTTGAAGGTGACGAGAAAGCCCTTCTTCTCCGGATCGTATTCGGTGAGCGCGGCGACGACCTGGACGTCGGCGAAGCCGTTCTTGAGATAGAAGCGACGAATCAGGTCGCGATCGGCCTCGACGCGATCCGGATCATAGATGTCGTTGCTGCCGAGAAAGCTGAGCAGATTGCTTTCATGCGTCTTGATGATATCGCGCAGTCGCGAGGCCGAGAAGGCGCTGTTGCCGATCAACTCGACGGACTTGACCGGAGTCTTGGCGCCCTCCTCGATCGTGAAGATGAGATCGACGCGATTGCTCGGCTGATCGATGATCTCGGGCGTGACGCGCACGTCATAGCGGCCCGAGCGCCGATAGATCTCGGCGATGCGCAGCGTGTCGGATTGGACCAGCGCCCGCGAGAAGGTCCCGCGCGGCTTGGACTGGATCTCGGCCGAGAGTTGCTCGTCCTTGATCTTCTTGTTGCCCTCGAACGCAATGCGTCCGATCACGGCATTTTCCACCACCGACACCACGAGGCGGCCGCCGGACTGACTGATCTTCACGTCCTGGAACAGGCCCGTCCCGATCAAGGCCTTGAGGCCGTCATCGAGGGCGGATTGATCGAGGCGCCCGCCGGGGCCGGGTCTGAAATACGAGCGGACCGTCTCGGCCTCCACGCGGCGATTGCCTTCGACCACGATGGTCTCCACGCCCTGCGCGGCCGCCGGCTGCGGCATCAGTACGACGGGAATTGAACTCGCAATCGATACACCACCCATCGCCACCGCGATCAGCAAGCCCCGCAACACCGACATTCCACACCTCAAGAGCACCTCCTGCTCTGAAACGAAACGGCTGTGGCCGCGATGTGGCTTTGAGATTGCTGTACTGTTTCCGGACGTTGAAATTGATTGGCGGGTCGGCCGCGCGAATACGGCGGCCTGACGACGGCGCGAGCCCTCCGCGGCCAGCGGCCGACATGCGGACGGTCTGGTACGGGCCGACCAGGCAAGCGCGCAGCAACATCCCGCAACGCCTGAATTCTTTACAGCCTCTGAAGTCGGTGCGAGAGGCGACGGCATCAGGAATTCGCACGGGGCATTTGCCGATGAACGCGCTTGTCATGACCAGAACGGTGCTGGTCGTCCTCCTCACCTCGACCCTCACCGCTCATGCCGCAGCCACGCGCAAGCGCGATCGACAGCAAGCGACGCATGATGTGGTCTATGAGTATGGTCCGCACGGGCCCAATCGGTCCTACCAGTCCGGTCCGCATACGCGCATCTATGTAAGCAAGCGGTCGTGGCTGGATGGCGGGACCGAAGTGCTTCCCGGCGATCGCAAGTTCACCGACTACGCCTTGCCGCCCGGCACGTCGTTCGCACGCGAGAACAACAACCGGCCGCTCGACCGTCAGCCTCTGAGCCCAGATTCGGACCTGGGTGGATTTGCGCAGCGAATCCCGATCTCCTGGTGAGTGGGCTCCTTTCTGTCCCCGACCCGGCGCAACGCTTCTCAACTCGTACTGACCAGACACATCTTCGCGTTCTCGCGGCCGAATTCGCCCGAGTTCTGCTTCGTCGCTCACCCTCTCGAGCCAAGAGGGCACAGGGAAGACCGGGTGCTGACCTCGCACCCGCGGTCCGCTGCGCGAAAATGGAGCGCAAAGAGACCGCACAGCAGCATACAGGTGGTGCCAATCACTCGGCCTTCCCTGCGCGATGGTCGGACGGCTTATGCCGCGCTCTCCCGGGAGCCGAGTTCGTTCTGGCCTCCCTCGCCCTCGCGAAATTCACCGACCTCCGCGCCGGTTGACGCGACTGCCGCATCCGCAAGAACTTGACCGTAGCAACGACGGCCAGGACCACACGGTTTTGCCGTACGCACGGCCCGCCATTTCGCCGCAGTTTTCCCGGGCCCCGTCGACGAAGCCGGAAACTTACAGACGAGACGAAGCCTGACAGCGCCGTTCGTCCGCGCGCGGCCACGAGCTCACCGGGGACTACCCTCCCTGCCCGCACCTTTCGCGCCCGACGCTGCCGCGTCCACCGCAAGCCCGGCTCGCGACAATGACGACCTCACGATCGCCCCTCAAGGATGAGCCGGGATGGGCGACACATACGCTATTTCCGAATTTCGGTAAAGTGGAATATTTTCGCAACGAGGGCTTGACGCAGCGGCAAAACAGGGTCGACGTCCGGCCTGGCAGGCACCGTGCGGCGGGCCCGAGATGCCTCGCAACATCTGTTTACATCCAGCAACATTCCGGCTGCCGAAAGGCCACGATCGCCCGGCTAGTGGGCCCTGTTCGTCGTACCCTTCCGAAGGCCATGGGCACCGCACGTCCCGCGGCAAGGCCCATGGATCTCAGCCGATTTGATGCCGTCACACTTGTTCGTCGCAGTTATCACGCCATCCGCAGAGGAGAACCATCACCCGACGCCGTCCCCACTGCGCGCCGGCCTGTCGCGCGCCGGATCGGCCTGCGTCGCGCTGATGCTGGGTGCCACATTGGTTGGCTGCGCCGTCGGGCCGGATTATGCCGGGCCGCCCGGGCTGGACATGCCGTCGCACTGGAACGCGCGACCCACGTCCCGGCGACAAGCCGGCACGCTGGATCGCTGGTGGCAGCGGCTGCGCGACCCCCTGCTCAACCGGCTGATCGAACAGGCGGTCGATGCCAACCCCGATGTCGCCAAGGCCAAGGCGGTCGTGCGCGAGGCGCGCGCAACGGTGCAACAGACCGACGCCGGCCTGTTTCCCTCCGTCAGCGGCTCGGCCTCGGTGACCAACAACAAGACCAGCGCGAGCTCCGCCTCGGCCGTCGTCGACACGGCACCCTACACGCTGCACCAGCCGAGCTTCGATTCGAGCTGGGAACTCGACCTGTTCGGCGGCACGCAACGGAGCATCGAGGCAGCGGTGCGTGGGCAGCAATCGGCCGAGGAGGATCTGCGCGACAGCCTCGTCACGCTGATCGGCGACGTTGCCGCCTATTACGTGGAGGCGCGCGGCTACCAGGCGCGGATCGCGCTGGCGCAGCGAACATCGGTCTCGCAGCGCGACACCGAAAAGCTCACCCGCAGCAAATACGAGGCCGGCAGCGGCAACGCCGTCGATCTCGCCAAGGCGACCGCACAAGCGGCGAGCACGGAGGCGAACGTTCCGACCTATCAGGCGGCGCTCGCGGCCGACATTCACCGGCTCGGCATCCTGCTCGGACGACCGCCCGACGGCGTCGCTTCGCTGATGGCACGGTCCGCGCCCGTGCCTGCACCGCGCATGCCGCTGCCGACGGGCCTGCCGGCCGATCTCCTCATGAGTCGCCCCGACGTCGCCAGCGCCGAGCGCAAGCTCGCCCAGGCAACCGCCAAGATCGGCGCGGCCGAGGCCGACCGCTATCCTGCGGTGTCGCTGACCGGCTCGGTCGGCACCTCCGCGCTGCGCGCCGGCGATCTCGCAAAATATTCCAACGTGAGCTGGTCGGTGGGCCCCTCGGTCACGGTGCCGGTGTTCGACGCGGGCAAGCGCCTGGCGACCGTCAAGATCGCCGAGGCGCAACGCGACCAGGCGTTCGCGACGTTCCATTCGACCCTGCTCACCGCCCTTGAAGACGTCGAGAACGCGCTGGTGTCGATTTCGCAGGAGCGCGTCCGCGGGGTCAAGCTGGCCGAGGCAGCGAAGAACTATCGCGAGGCCGCCCGGCTGTCGCGGTCGCTGTTCGAGACCGGCAGCGCCAGCTTCATCGACGTGCTGGACGCCGAACGCTCGCTCTACTCGGCTGAGGATTCGCTGATCCAGAGCAAGGTGTCCGCGGCCAAGGATTACATTTCGCTCGCGAAGGCGCTTGGTGGCGGCTGGTCCGATCCGGTCGACACATCGACGCCGATCATCGTGGACACCAATACAGGACCACACTTCCGGGAGACGGTGAAGTGACTGATATCATCACCGCCAAGCGCGTGAAGATTGCCGCCGCGGTGGTTGCCGTCGTGGCAACCGGGGTGGTGGCCGCCATGCGCTTTCCGGCGACGTCGAGCAAGGCACAGTCCTATATCACCGCGCCGGTCACCGTCAGCGATCTGCGCGAGGAGGTGCTCGCCAGCGGCACGCTCAAGCCGGCACGCCTGACTGCCGTCGGCGCGCAGGTGTCGGGCCGGATCACCGCCCTCAATGTCCGCGTCGGCGACACGGTCAAGGCCGGCGACGTCATCGCCCAGATCGACCCCGTCACCAAGCAAAACGATCTGCGCAGTTCGGAAGCTTCGCTCAAGAACTACCGCGCTCAGAAACTCGAAAAGGAAGCCGCGTTGATGCTGGCGGAAGCCAACCTCGCACGGCAGCAGGCGACACTGGCGCAGCGTGCCACCTCGCGCAGCGATTTCGACAGCGCGGATTCGACGGTGCGGCAGACCCGCGCCCAGATTGCCGCGCTCGAAGCTCTGATCGTGGGAGCCGAAGCCAGCGTCGAGACGGCGCGGGTCAACCTCGACTACACCAGGATCACCGCGCCCATCGACGGCACGGTGCTCGCCACCGTGGTGCAGGAGGGACAGACGGTCAACGCGGTACAGTCCGCCCCGACCATCGTCGTGCTCGGCCAGCTCGAGACCATGACGGTGCGGGCGGAGATCTCCGAGGCCGACATCGTCAAGGTCAAGCCGGGCCAGGCGCTGTATTTCACCATCCTCGGCGACCAGGACCATCGCTACGAGGCCAGGCTGGAGCAGATCGAGCCGGCGCCCGAATCGATCAAGAGCGACGCCAGCTTCTCCTCGACCACCACGTCGAGTTCGAGCACGAGCTCGAGTTCGTCGAGCTCCACCAGCACCGCCATCTACTACATCGGCGTCTTCAACGTCCCCAACAAGGACCTTTCGCTGCGGACCTACATGACCGCCGAGGTGCACATCATCACCGGTGAGGCCAAGCGCGTGAAGGTCATCCCCGCGCTCGCGCTGATGCGGAAATCCGACGGCCGCAGCACCGTCCGCACCCTCGATGCGTCGGGTGACGTGCGCGAGCGCGAGGTCAAGACCGGCCTCAATGACCGCACCACGGTCGAGATCAGGTCCGGCCTCGACGAGGGCGACCGGGTCGTCACCGGAGAAGCCAGCGAGCAGACCGCATCGCGCAGCATGCCCGGCGGCCCGCCGGGAGGTCCCTGAGATGGCCGATCCGATCATCGCCCTCGAGAACGTCAGGCGGGAATTTGCGGCCGGTGACACGCGCGTGGTTGCGCTCGACGATCTGTCGCTGAGTATCCAGCCTGGCGAGATGGTGGCGATCATCGGCTCGTCCGGATCCGGCAAATCGACGCTGCTCAACATTCTTGGCTGCCTCGATCGCCCGACCTCCGGCACATATCGTGTCGCCGGCAAGAACGCCTCCGAACTCGACGCAGACGAGCTGGCGGCGCTGCGGCGCGAGCATTTCGGCTTCATCTTCCAGCGCTATCATTTGCTCGGCGACCTCTCCGCCGCCGAGAACGTCGAGATCCCGGCGATCTATGCCGGGATGAAGGCCCGGGAGCGCCGCACGCGCGCAGAGCAGCTGCTCGCAAGGCTTGGCGTGGACGACCGGCGCGGCCATCGCCCGAACCAGCTGTCGGGCGGCCAGCAGCAGCGCGTCTCGATCGCACGGGCGCTGATCAACGGCGCCGAAGTCATCCTGGCGGACGAGCCGACCGGCGCGCTCGACCGGCGCAGCGGCGAGGAAGTCCTGAAGATCCTGAAGGAGCTGCACGGCGAGGGACGGACGATCATCATCGTTACCCACGATGCCGACGTCGCCGCGCGGGCCGAGCGCATCATCGAGCTGCGCGACGGCGGGATCGTTTCCGATCGCCGCACCGAGACCGCAGGCGCATCGGCGCCGCCTGTTGCGGCGGCTCGGGCCGCATTGGGCAGCGGCGCCGGCTGGCCCGGCGCGCTGCGGCGCCTGCGGGAAGCCACGCGGATGGCGCTGGTGGCGATGGCCGCGCACCGGCTCCGCGCCTTTCTGACCATGCTCGGAATCATCATCGGCATCGCAGCAGTGTCCTCCGTTGTTGCGCTCGGCAACGCCTCACAGCGCAAAGTACTGTCGGACATTTCGAGTCTCGGCACCAACACGATCGAGGTGTTTCCGGGCAAGGATTTTGGCGACGCGCGCGCCGGCAAGATCAAGACGCTCGTCCTCGGTGATGCCCGCGCGCTCGGCCAGCAGAGCTTCATTGCCGGAGTCACACCGACGGTCTCGACCAGCACGACGGTGCGCTACCGCGGCAACGAATCGAACGTGCTGGTCAACGGCGTCGGCGAGAGCTATTTCCAGGTCAAGGGCGCCAAGCTGGCGATAGGCCGCCTGTTCGACTCCGACGCCGTGCGCAACATCGAGCGGCAAGCCGTCATCGACGACAACACCCGCAAGACCTTCTTCGCCGACGACCAGACCTCGGGGATCGGCCGCGTCATCTGGCTCGGCAAGGTGCCCTGTCGCATCGTCGGCGTCATCGCCCAGCAGCAGGGCGGCTTCGGCTCGAACCAGAACCTTTCGGTCTATCTTCCCTACACCACGGTGCAGGCGCAGTTCACGGGCGACCGCTCGCTTCGCAGCATCCTGCTCCGGATCAGCGACGAGATTTCGACCACGCTGGCCCAGGACGCGGTCACCACGCTGCTGACGCAGCGGCACAACGTCAAGGATTTCGTCATCCACAATACCGACGACATCCGCCGCACCATCACCAGCACGACGCAGACCCTGGCGTTCCTCGTGGCGGCGATCGCGGTGATCTCGCTGGTCGTCGGCGGCATCGGCGTGATGAACATCATGCTGGTATCCGTCTCCGAGCGAATCAACGAGATCGGCGTGCGCATGGCGGTCGGCGCCAGACGCAGCGACATCCTCCAGCAGTTCCTGGTGGAGGCGACCTTGATCTCGTCCATCGGCGGCATCGCCGGTATCCTCGTCGCGATCCTGCTCGGGACGCTGGTCAACATGGCGATGCCCGGATTCCAGGTCAGCTATTCGCTGTTCTCGATCGGCGCGGCATTCCTGACCTCGACCGGGATCGGGGTAGCCTTCGGGTTCTTCCCCGCCCGCCGCGCCGCCTTCCTAGATCCCGTGGTGGCGTTGAGCCGTGACTGACCGTAGGATTGCAGACATGACCGGAGTTCTTCGGGCGAGACAATCGTCCGCAAATCGATCAACGATCGGCAGCCCCGATGCGATCTCAAGCATGACCAACGGCACCCAGAACATCCTGATCGTCGAGGATGACCGGCAGACCCGCGACCTCATCGCGCGCTATCTGCGGGAGCATTCGTTCGAGGTCCACCTGGTCACGAACGGCAGGGAGATGGACCGGCATCTCTCGCAGAACCGGGTGGACCTGATCGTGCTCGACCTGATGCTGCCGGGCGAGGACGGTTTGAGCCTCTGCCGGCGCGTGCGCATGAAATCCATGACGCCGATCATCATCCTCACCGCGAAGGGCGAGGATCTCGACCGCATTCTCGGTCTCGAGATGGGGGCCGACGACTATCTGCCGAAGCCGTTCAACCCGCGCGAGCTTCTCGCCAGGATCAACGCTGTGCTGCGGCGCCAGGCGAGCGGCCGTGCCGCCGGCGGCGCGGCGACACGCCTGAAATTCCTGGGCTGGATCATCGATCTTCGTTTGCGGGAGTTGCGCGACCCCGAGGGCGCGCAGGTGCCGCTGACCAGCGCCGAGTTCGATCTGCTTCAGGCTTTCTGCGAACGGGCCGGACGCATCCTCACCCGCGACAATCTCCTGAGCGTGACGCGCGGCCGGCCCGGCGGCAGCTTCGGCCGCAGCATCGACGTGCTGGTCAGCCGGTTGCGCCGCAAGCTCGATCGCACCCAGGACACGTCCGTGATCAAGACTGTCCGCACCGGCGGCTACATCTTCACGCCGGTGGTGGAGGAAGCATGAGACGCGCCGCCGACATCGTCGCGCTGTTCAGCTTCAGGCGAATCAGCGGCCAGATCGCGGCCCTGGTTCTGGGATCACTGATCCTGATCCATTTGCTGATTGCCGGATATTTTCTGCTCAACCGGCCGAACGTTCTGACGGACAGCCCCTTGGAGCAGTTCGAGCTGGTTGTGAGGATCATCGTCAATACGCCGCAGGAAGAGCGAGATGTCGTTCTCGAGAACGTCAGCCGTACCTTTCCGGCGCTGAAGCTGCAGTTGAGAAAGGATGTTTCCGCCTCCACCACTCCATTGCCGGAGCGGACGCGCATGGCCACCCCTTCGAGTATTGAAGGCCCGGTCGATCTCATTCGCGGCCCCACACCGGAAGACAATCGCCTCTGGTTCTATCTGGCAAACGGCGACGTGCTCGAGGCGACGATCGGGACATTCAAGATGCCTGCCTTCGTGAGCGGCCTCTGGACGAGCACGCTCCTGTTCCTGGTGGCAAGCGTGACGCTGCTCGGCGTCTGGGCCGGCCGCGCGCTCAGTTCGCCCCTGTCGGCCTTCGCGCGCGCAGCGGAGGACTTCAGCTTGAATCGCTCGTCCGAGCCGTTGCCTGAAAACGGCCCGGAGGAAATCAGATCCGCGGCGAGAGCGCTCAACCGGATGCGCGAACGCGTCACCGCACTGATGAACGATAGAACTCGAATGCTGGCCGCCATCAGCCACGACCTGCGGACCCCGATCACGCGCCTGCGGCTACGCTCGGAATACATCGAGGATCCGGCACAGCGCACCCAGACCGTACGCGACCTCGATCAGATGCAGTCGATGCTGGAGTCGGTGCTGTCGCTGCTGCGCAGTGAAAGCGCCGCCCGACCGACACTGGTCGACGTTGCCGCGCTGCTCCAGATGGTTTGCGACCAGTTCTCCGATAGCGGCTACGCGGTGCACTATCTTGGTCCCGACAGAGCCGCATTCATCGTCCGGCCGGACGAGATCATCCGCGCGGTCACGAACCTGGTCGAAAACGCCACACGCTTCGGAACCGAAGTCCGCGTCGAGCTCCTGATCTCCGGCAACCAGATCATTATCGACGTTGTCGACGACGGCCCTGGAATACCCGACGAGAGGAAGGCGGCGATGCTGGAACCCTTCGTGCGAGGAGAAGAAGCCCGCACCATGGACGAAACGGCGGGATTTGGCCTCGGCCTCTCGATCACGCAGGCGATCGTGACTGCGCATGACGGAAGGCTCCTGCTGCTCGACAATGAACCGAGGGGCCTTCGCGTTCGCCTGCTGCTTTCCAATGCAGACCGTAGCCACGCCTGAAGCTGCCGATCCGCATCGTTCCGGAAGCAAGGGCGGACGGTGCCAGGCCCTTACTCCTGTAGACATTCATCACTTGACTTGCCCCTGCCCTCCACGGCCGACCGCCCTCATCTGTCGCGCCGCATCAGAGAGCTCTCCCGTGCTTCCGGGAGGCAGGCCGTTCGCCGTGCGGGTCTCGTCCGGTGTCACGGCCGCCAGGATATTCGCATGGTGTCGAGGCGACGGATGCCGCTGTGCCCCTTGATCCCCGGCGCTTCATCCAATCGGAGCTGAGGAATGCGGGCCGCGAGCGCCGCCAGGCTCTCCTCGAGTTCGATCCGCGCCAGCGCTTCACCGATACAACGATGGGCACCGGCCCCGAAGGCGGGCAGCAACCGTGGTTGGTCGGTTCGACGGATGTCGAACACATCGGGCCGTTCATAGGCCTCTTCGTCACGCGCGGCGGACATGGTCGACAAGATGACGAGTTGCCGGGCCGGGAGCACAGCGCCGCCAACCTCGATGTCTTCGGCCGTCACCCTGATGAACGACGCCACGCTCGGCTCGAATCGCATCGCCTCCGCAACCGCGCCCGGAATCAACGAGGGATCGCGGCATACCGCCTCCCATTGCTCACGGTGCTGGAGCAGAAGCGCCAATTGCATGACGATGGCGACGCGAGTCGTGTCGGTGCCGCCGACGATCAACTGCACGATCTGGAATATGATCTCGAGAGGTGACAACTCACCTGCTGCGTCGGCCTTCCCAAGGAAATCCGAGAGGAAATCGTCCCGAGGGGCGCGTCGCCGGTCTTCGATCGTCTTCTCCACGTAGGCGCGCAACTGTTGGCAGGCTACCTCCGATTCGGGGATTTCGTCCGGCAATATGCTGGCGCTGAGGAATCGAGTCACCGCGTAGACGAGTTCTGTAAAGGATGGGATATCGGCTCGCGGCAGGCCGAGAAGATCGCCAATGACCTGGGCGGGAAGCTGAGCTGCGAACCGACCGACAAATTCGACCTGACCATCGGCATACCAGCTCTCAATCAGCTGCTCCGAGGAGCGTCGTATGTGCGGCCGCAGATCGGCCATCATACGGGCCGCAAAGCTTCTGGAGAACGGTGAGCGCCGGCGGCGATGAACGGCACCGTTCGCGGTGAGCATTCCGTGCGCGAAGAGGTCGAACAGCGCTCCCTCCGTGACACCGAACAATTCCGGGTGGGCGGTTTCGGATGCGGCTATACGGACATCATTGCCGAGCCGCTCAATGTCGGCATGGCGGAGCACGAGGTAACCTCCCGTCTCATGCCTGACAAAGGGATAGGCGGCACGATACTTGCGGAACATTCCGTGAGGATCCGCGTCGAGGTCTGCCGCACTGAGAACCGGCAGGTCCTCAACAGCGGCGAGAGCTGTCCGATCGTCGGCGCCGACAATTTCTGCCATTGGGATTCTCTTGTCCTTGACTGCGATTTCTCCTCCCTAGGCCTGGCGCGTTACGTCTCGATTGCCGGACGGTCGAACTTCGTTGCAATCGTAACGGGCGGCCGCGCGGTCGCCGGCCCGTCAGCGCGGCGCGGCGCAGGCTCGGTCCGGCGATGGCAAGATCGCCCGCCTCAGCAATCATGGAAGCCCCGCACCGCCCACTCGATCTCCGAACGGCCGTGGATTCCAAGATCGCGCAACGTCCGGTCGTCGAGTTCCATCAGAGCAGCAACAGCCCTTCTGATCTCCCGCTCTCGGCGAAAATGCAACCGCAAGACCGTCAGCATCTCACCGGCCGAACGCAGCCAATTCCAACGTCGCGCGGGTTGCGCGGCGCGCGGCGGCACGCCGCCGCATTTGACGGCGCTGCTGTTGCGCTCGGCGCCATCGCGACCGCCGCTGCGCATCGGCTCTGCCGGTTCACCGGTCTCCCGGTTCGTCGGCCAGTCTTTTCGTGCCGCCAGTATCGTGTGAGCCGGCATGGCCGCGGCCGGATGCAACGCGGCACCGTAGAGCGCAAACCCTTCCATGAAGGAAGAGATCACCGACCATAACATGCCGACGTCCCGGTCCGGCGCGGCTTCAGCCGGCGCCGGATGCGAACCAGTGTCCGCGAGGTCCTGCCTCCCGTTACGGCCAGCACCGAGACCGGCCGTACCACGGTCATCGCGCCATACGGCCAAATCTTGACCATTGAGCTCCCCGTCAACCGGGCGGGCAAGCCGGACCATACTGCGAGAATGCGACTTCATCGTAGATCTCCCACGCATTGTTCGTGGGAGCCTATGTGCAGGCCGGCCGTTACACCGAGATCACCGTCATCGGCAAAAAGGCTACGGTTGCAATCCGCCGGCCGCGTTCAGCACGGATCTACGGTGCCGGAAGACGCGGCGACGCCAGCCTTGGTCACGCCACGTTGCGTTTCCGATGTAACCATTCGATGGCCGGCGGAAGCACTGGTGTAACGGCGATCCCGTCAACTCGCTCTGCGCAATCGCTCGGCCGCCCTGTTGCGACCGTGCACCGATCCATCAAGAGGTCAGCTCCCATGAAGATTCTTATCGCTTCGACGCCTGCGACGGGCCATCTCAACCCACTGCTGGCGATCACGCAGATCCTGGCTGCCGAAGGCCACGAGATTGCCCTTGTGACAGGCACCGCCTTTCGTGCCCGCGTCGAAGCCAACGGCATCAGGTTCTTTCCTCTTCCCGCGGGCGCGGACTTCGATCCGAACGACGTCTTCTCGTTGGTCCCCGAGCTCAAGATCATTCCCCCGGGGCTGGAGTGGCTTCGTGTTGTTTGCGAGCGCATCTTCGTCGACGCCATTCCGGCCCAGCACCAGGGGCTGCTGGAGGCGTTGCGGCAGTTCCCGGCGGACATCATTGTCGCTGACGACATGTTTTTCGGCATCCTGCCGATCCTGCTCGGACCGCGATCGCATCGGCCTCCCGTCGCGCTCTGCGGCACCTCGATCCTGCATTGGGCGCGCGAGGACGGCGCACCCAATTTTCTCGGCTTGCCGCCGGCAAGGACCGACGAGGACCGCGATCGGTATGCGGCCCTGGCGCGGGACTATGACGCGACGGTCGATCAGCCCGTATTGCTGCGCCTGAACCGCGCCTTGAAGGGCCTCGGGGTCGGTCCGGTAGCGATGCCGCTATTCCATTCCGTGGTCGCTCTCGCAGATTCTTATCTGCAATTGTCGGTGCCCAGTTTCGAATTTCCGCGCGACATGCCGTCTTCGGTGAATTTCGTCGGCACGCCTCCGATCATTGCCAACCAGGTCTCGCCGCCGCCCTGGGCCGAGGACCTCGACGACTCGCGCAAGGTCGTGCTCGTGACGCAGGGCACGGTGGCCAATCACAACCTCAATCTGCTGGTCGCCCCGACGCTGGCGGCGCTCGCCAACGAGCCCGACATCCTGGTGATCGCGACGGCAGGCGGTCGTCCAGTCGACGCCATTCCCGGCGAGGTGCCGTCGAACGCCCGCGTCGCCAGCTATTTGCCGTTCGAATGGCTGTTGCCGAAGGTCGACGTGCTCGTCACCAACGGCGGCTATGGCAGCGTCAACCAGGCCATGAGCTTCGGCATTCCCCTGGTTACCGCGGGACTGACCGAAGACAAGGCCGACGTCAACGCACGGGTCGCGTGGTCCGGCGTCGGCATCGACCTTGCGACCAATGAGCCGACGCCGGAAGCGTTGCGCGAGGCGGTGCGGACGGTGCTCGACCAGCCGCGCTATCGATTGCGCGCGTTACAGATCGCGGACGAGTTCGCAGGGATCGATACACGGAAGAAGATTCTCCGGATCATCGGCGAACTCGTTGCCGACGAAGCCAAGCTGTCACGCCTCCGCGCGACCATGCCAAGTCGGGGTCGGCGCGCCGGGCGGCGCGGATGATCAGTTTGCCGAACCGAGCCATGGAGGGCGGTGCGACCGTCCTCCGTCGTTCCATCAGTGTCCGTCGGAAGCCATCGGATGTTCGTTCATGCGCATCAAGCCTGAATCCTTCGCCTTCATGGTGCTGCTCGGGCTGCTGGCGGCAGTGCCATATTCCGGCATCGACATCAATCTTCCGGCACTGGCGGCCACCGGCTCCACATTTGGCGTGAGCGCGTCGGACGTCGGGTTGACGACGAGTGCCTTCATGCTCAGCCTCGCAACAGCGCCGCTGATCTATGGACCCGCCTCCGACCGCCTTGGCCGCAAGCCGATCCTGGCATTCGGCCTCGCGCTGTTCGTCGCCGCCAGTTTCGGCTGCGCGCTTGCTTCCTCGCTACCGGTTCTGCTGGTGTGCCGTTTCATTCAAGGCATCGGCGCGGCCGCAACCGCCACCACCTTTGCCATCATACGCGACCTCTTCGACGGCACCGCGGCACGAGGCAAGATCGCCAACGTCATGGTCGCAGTCAATGTTGCCACCGTGATCTCGCCCACCGCGGGGGCTGCCCTGCTGGCGGCTGCCGGCTGGCAATCGATCTATGCGACCCAGGCTGCGATGGGACTGGCGCTGCTGGTGGTCGTGATGTTTCGTTTCGCCGAAAGTGCGACCATCGCTCCATCCGCCCGCCTGGTGCCCGCGGCCGTAATTGACAGCTATCGCCGCGTCCTGACGCATCCAGTTTCTCTTCCCTACATCCTGGTCGGTGCGGCGGGCGGCGCGACGGTGTTTGCCTACGTCACCGGCGCCTCGCTCTTCTTCGTCGGGGCCGTCGGGCTTTCGCCCGAGCAATACGGCCTGATCTTCAGCGCCTGCTCGGCTTCCGTCATGGGCGGCGCCTTCCTCGACGGACAGCTCGGCCGGCGCGGGATATCTTCGGCATGCATGCTCGCCGCCGGGCTGACGCTGTCGTCAGTGGCCAGCGTCGCCCTGCTCGCGATGACATTGGCCGGCTGGATGCCCACGGTGCCTGTCGCCGCGCTGCTGATGGCGGTCGCGCTCGGCTTCGGACTCAGCGTGCCGAACGTGGTGAGCGCGACGATGCAGCACTTTCCCGACATCGCCGGCGCCGTCAGCGCTGCTGCCGGAAGCATCCAGCTAATCGCCGGTGCCATATCGAGCGGACTGGCGGCGGCTTGCTTCGACGGCCGGACCGCGCTCTCGACGACGGCGGTCATGGCTGCGTCAGCGCTCCTCGCGCTCGTCCTGTATTTCCTGGTCGCGCGTCCCGCCGACCGTCGTTTGCAATCTCAGACGATCGAGCGGCTGATGGGCGCCGGCTCGATGCCGAAATCGACCGCGAGCTGATCATCCGGCGGCTGCTGATCATGCCCAAAAGGCGGCGGCCCGTGACTGGCCGCTTGCGCCCGCGCGAAAAACATCAGTCTTCGCCGCGTTCAATGTCCTGGTTTCCCTTGCAGGAGCAGCCATGCGGATCAATTAATTCGCACGAAACTGTGACAGCGATCGCCGAAGCGATGGCCGCCGTGAACGCTGCACATGATCGCGCATGCCATTTTTACAGAGGTAACCATTTCGTCTCGACCAGACATCATTCAGTAGCAGCATTGCCCCATCGTCGGCGCGGCCAGCGCGGCTACACCCGCGGTCACGCAATTGTCCCATCGCCTGCTCCGGTCGCGAAAGGAACGATTGCGTCAGTGAGTTTCGCGACCTGATGAGGCTTCTGGAATGTTATACCATTTTCTGCTGGCATCGTGGGGCACATTGGGAAACCTCTCTCCTCTCCTGACTGCGGGACGGAAATTGCGCCGGAATGGTCATCATGTCCGGGTGATGGCGGATCCGGCAATGCGTGCCGAAGTCGAGAGCGCCGACTTCGAATTCGTGACATGGCGCCGCGCCCCGACGGACGAGGCCGCCGATCCGACAGATCTCTCGGACATGTCGCAATGGATACGCCGCGTCGTATTCGACCCCTGCTCGGCCTATGCGGCCGATATCCGGGACGAAATTCGCCGCGGGCCGACGGATGCGGTTCTCAGCTTGGACGTATTGTTCGGCGCCGCGCTCGGAGCGGAGGCATCGGATGTGCCCCTCGCTCTTTTATCCCCCCATGTCAGCCTGCGCACCCTGCCGGGAATGCCGCCGGCCACGAGCGGGTTGGGCCAACCGAAAACTCCGCAAGAGCGTGCCGAAGTCGACGTGGCCAATGCCGCCGTATCGCAGATGCTGAATTCGTTTCTCCCTCTTCTCAACCGGGCCCGCGTCGATCTGGGACTCGCCCCGCTCGCGGATGTCATGCACCTGTTCGATCGGGCCGACCGGCTTCTGCTCGCAACCAGTCGGGCGTTCGACTTTCAGGCTGATGCTCTGCCGTACAATTTTCGCTATGTCGGGCCGCTGCTCGACGTGCCGAACTGGTCCAAGGCCACGCAACCCAATTCGCGGCAGGCCGCCACCTGGCCAGCACCGTCCATGCGATCGAGGCGCCGCCGCGTCTTGATCGCTTGCAGCACCGGCGCTCAAGGCCAGCGCGATCTGTTTCAACGCGTCGTCAACGCGATGGGCATGCTCGAGATCGATGCCATCACGACCACTGGCCCCAATCTGAAGGTTACAGATCTGCGGGCTCCGCAGAATGTGCAATTGATCAGCGGCGCTCCCCATGACCTGATCATGAAAGACGTTTCTGCGGTGGTGTCGCAAGGCGGCCACGGAACCGTCACCCGTTCGCTCCTCAACGGCTTGCCGCAGCTCGTTCTTCCGATGGGGCGGGATCAGGCCGCGAACGCGGCGCGGGTCGAGGCCAGGGGCGCCGGGCTTCGATTGCCGCCAACGGCCTCGGAGATGGAAATCGCCGCGGCAGTGGACCGGCTGATCACCGAGCCGCAATTCACGACGACGGCTCGCTTCCTCGGCGAGGCCATCAAGGTCGATATCGATCGGTCCTGCCTCGTCGACGAGATGGAGACCATCGCCGCCGCCGGCCGCCGAATGAGACGGCCGTCCCCTGCAACGACGGCGTCTCGTCGCGCCTGACGAACCTCGATGCGGCCGCCCGCCTATTGCGTGGCGGCAGATGCTTTACGAGACCTGCATTCTGGCGATTACCCCGGCTGATTGGGTTCGTCGTCAGCCGCTCCTCTATCGATATCCCGGCAGACGCTGGCGGCGACCTGATAGGAGCGATAGGCCGCGGCGGTGTCCTGGATGAACGTGATGATCATGAGTTCGTCTGCCTGCGTTCTCCTGATCATCGCCTGGATGCCGGAACGCACCGTTTCCGGCCCGCCAACGATGGCGTAGGACAAACGGTCGGGCATGGCTGCGACGGGCGCCGCAATCGCGTCCGTCGCCGATGCCGGCGGCTTCTTGCGAAACCATTGCACCAGGATCGGCCGGACGCCAGCCATCATTTCCTCCGCTTCTGCATCCGTGTCTGCCGCGATGATAAAGGCCGACACCATCGCATGCGGAGATCGCATTGTGGCGCCCGGCCGGAAATGCGCGCGATACGCCTGCATGGCAGGAATCAGATCATCGGGCGCAATATGGGTCCCGTAGCAGAACGGCAAGCCGAGCTTGCCCGCCATTGTCGCCGAGGCCGTTGAAGACCCCAGCAACCAGACGGGTACATCGATGCCGCGCCCAGGTGCATGTGGACTATCGCCTGATTGCGGCTCGCGCAGGAGCGCCAACAATTCGTCGAGGTCAGCGTCAAATCGCATGCGCGCATCGGGCGCCTTGCGTAGCATGCGGAGCGTGTCAGCGTCCGACCCTGGTCCGCCCGTTGCGCGTCCGATTCCGAGATCGATCCGGCTGGGATGAAGCGCCGCTAATGTTCCGAATTGCTCGGCAATCAGAAGGGGCGAATGGTTGGGCAACATTGCGCCGCCGGAGCCGACGCGGATCGATCGCGTACGGCTCGCAACATGAGCAAGCACGACGGGTGGCGCCGCATTGGTCAGCCGCGGCACGTTGTGATGCTCGGTGAACCAGAAGCGTCGATAGCCCAACGCCTCCGCATGCTGCGCTCGCTCGACAGTGCGGGCCAGAGCTTGACGCGTACCGTCGCCATTGTACTTCGGAGAAAAATCGAGCATCGAGATCGGAAGCGATCTGTCCATCATGAATCCCTTTGTGTTGTCCGGCCCGATCCTTCGGCCATGGGGCTGCCAATGAAGCGGCGTCGTGACGACGCCTTCACTGGCCGCGATCTCCAGGGCCCGGGTGCTCAGCCGATATTCTGTCGTAAAGACGCGCAGCGCATAGCCTGCGCTTCTGGACAGAACGGCCAGCAAGATCGCCAATCGGCGCTCAGGCGACGGCCGCTTTCAGATGACGGGCAAGTATCTCTGCGAACACCTTCACCTTCGAGGAGATGTCGGCGCGCGAGGGATAGGTGAGTTGGAGTCTGACCGAAGCCGAAACGGGGAAGGCCTTCACGAGAGCGCCGGACGCCAACGCCGTTCTGCATAGCGACCCGGGCAGGAGGCCGATGCCCTGACCGAGCAACACCAGTTCGCGGATGAACGTGAAACTGTCGACCGTAACGTGGAACTGAGGCAGGACCCCGCCATCGAGGCACTGTTCGAAAAGGCGGCGCAGTTCCGGCTGCTGTGGACCGATCAGCCGCGTTGCCATGGCGATGCTCGCCGGAGCACCGTGGCGGCGCATATAATCGGCGCTCGCATAAAAGCCCAGTTCCATGTCGAGCGCCCCCCGCACGACGGCGTCCTGGGGATTGGCGGCACCGATCCGCAGTGCGACATCGACATTCTCGGAGACGAGGTCGAGCACCGCGTTGGTCGGAACCACATTGATCCGCACCTTCGGATATGCCGCGCAGAATTCCGAGATAGCCGGGGCAACGATCCTTGCCGGAAAGTCCGCAGGCAGCGTCATGCGGATCTCGCCTGCATGAGATGGTCCGACCTGCTTCAGATCGGCGAGTGTATCGGCCAGGGACGCCAGGGCGCCCTCCGATCGCTGATACAGATCCTGCCCTTCGGCGGTCAGAGCGAAGGCGCGTGTCGACCGTTTGAAGAGGCGAACGCCCAGCGAGCTCTCGAGATTGCGAATGCGCAGGCTCACGGAAGACCGCGGCATCCCTGTCCGGCGTGCGGCTCCGGAGAAGCTGCCCGCGCGAACAACTTCAATGAATGTCTTGAGCGCGTTGAGATCCATCAACGCGCCCTCAGCGAGCCGTGATCCTTGATGGGATCACGGGCGAAATGGCGTGCCGCCTCCGGAAGCCAGCGATGAGCGCTCCGGCGGCCATCCCCAAGTATGGATGGGCGGGATCGGGAGTGTTTGAGAGTCCGCATCTATCGCGCGATAGTACGATATCGGGCGCTGTCCCCTTCTTCACATCCTCGTTTTTACGAACGCCTGCAGGAAGATGGGTTGGTCACGGTCAGGGATGAGACATCCGGGGATCGGGGACCTTCGCACCATCGTTCGACTCGATCCCTCGCTCGATCTGTCGGTCGATATGACCCTTCAGAAGCCGGGTGCCGCAAGGCGCGCACGCTATGGCAGGGGTCCGACGATCATTTGATCGTGCCGTTGGGCGATACCGGGCAGGAGATTCATATTCTGCTCCCGTGGTTCGGGGATGTCGCGGAGATCGCGAAAGAATTCCTCGTGCTTTCGCGGTGTCGAGATCAAGATGTGGCGCGCATCACGGGAGCCGACATTCGTGAACCCATGAATCATGCCTTTCGGAACCTGCACGCGTGCCCCAGACCCCACGGCCTCGGTCTGGTCGCCGATGAGATATTTCAGCGTTCCCTCGAGAACGACGAACAGCTTATCCTCGGATGCGGAAATATGAGCCGGTGCACCGAAGCCTGGCTTGATCGTCATGTCCAGAATCGTGAACGGGCTTGTGCTGGAATTGATGATCCTCGTGCTGATCCCCGCGAAATCAGTCTGCTCGAATGTGGTTGCGATGCCAGCTTCCATTGTCGGTCTCCGAGGCTCGAGTGGGCGTCGGTTCATACTTCGTCGCTCCGGGGCATCGCGCATAGCCCAAGCCTCTGGACAGACCGGCCAAGACAATCGCCAATCGTCCGCATTGGGATGATGTCGCAATCTCAGAACCGCACGTGCCAGATCCACGGCACCACGCGCCCCTCGCGGCGGAGGGGTAGAGGCGGACCGTGCCGGCCATCAGTCGTCGGGCGTCCGACCCTCAGTCTAAAGCTGCGGTGCATTGCGGATTGCTATTCGCCAGTGAGCCGAGCGACCCGCCGTTCTCCTTGCCCGACGGCATTCCCGCGAGGCAATGGTGCGCCCCGCAGGCTGATGCCACCGGACGACCCGTTGCACCGACCTCAGCAAGCGAAGGGACACGGCCGAAAGTCCTTTGCCGCGGGCGAATTCCAATTGGCACCGCGCCGGCGGCGCCAGCTCAATTCACCTGGGCACCCGAATTCTTCACGATCGGCGTCCACTTCTGCACCTCACTCGCGACAAAGGCCTTGAAGGCCTCAGGGGTCGAGCCCTGGACGATGAAGCCCTGCGCCGCAAAGTAATCCTTGATGTCGGGAGACTGCATGGCCTTGTTCACTTCCGCGCTCAGCTTCTCGACCACCTCGGGCGGCGTGCCGGCCGGCGCAAATAGGCCTTGCCATGACAGCGCCTCGAAACCCTTCAGTCCCGATTCATCCAGCGTCGGCACGTCCGGCAGCAGGGGGTGCCTGGTTTTCGAGGTGACGGCCAGCGCGCGAATCTTTCCGGCCTGGATCTGCGGCATCAGCACCAGGACGTCGCCGAACGTGACCTGGATTTGACCGCCCATGAGGTCGGTGAGCATGGCCGCGCTTCCGCGATAGGGAACGTGCACCATCGAAACATCGGTCGCCTGCTTGTACATCTCGCCGGTGAGATGCATCGACGTGCCGTTGCCGGCCGAACCGTAACTCAGCTCGCCCGGTTTCGACTTGGCCAGGGCGAGAAACTCGGCCGGCGTGTTCGCCTTGACGTCGGGATTGACGGCCAGCACCAGCGGCGAGTTCACCATCATCGACACGGGTGCGAAGTCGTTGATCACGTTATAGGGCAACTTCGGATACAGCGCCTGCGCGATGGCGTTGCTGCCGGTCACCCCCGCCAACAGGTTGTAGCCGTCGGGTGCGGATTTGGCCACGAAGTCGGCGCCCAGGGCGCCGCCGGCGCCGGGGCGATTGTCGACCACCACCGGCTGTCCCCAGGCCCCGGCGAGTTTTTCTCCCACACGCCGCGCCAGCACGTCGGTGCTGCCGCCAGGCGCGAACGGCACCACGATGTGGATCGGCTTGTTCGGGTAGGTTGATTGCGCATTGGCCAGTGCAGGCATGAGCATCGCGAAGCTGGCCAACGCCAGCGTCGCACAGCGCGACATCGGGAAACGGATCATGGGCAACTCCTTGCGAGTGGGTTGGCGAATTCAATTGGAGCGAGGGATCCCCAACCGCCGCCACCGGCGGTTTCGATAATCAGCAGGTCGCCGGCGGACCATGCGATGCGGGCGCGCGCAGGCAAGAGCTCGATCGCTCCGTCCACACGCAAGACCCGGGCCATCGACGTTGCGCCGGCCCCGCCGCCTCGAGCACCGCGCGCACGGCCGACATGGCGCTCGCCCCGATAGGCGATCCACCCCTGGCCTTCGAGCAGCCGATAGGCGCGCCGCACGCCGTCGCCGCCACATTGCAGACCGGCGCCGCCGCTGCCGCGGCGGATCTCGTAGCATTCCACACGCAGCGGCGCTTCGGTCTCGATCACCTCCACGGGGGTATTGCGCGCATTGCCGACGTCGGTGGAGACACCGGCGCGGCCGGGCGCGTGGACGCTGGCACCGGCGCCGCTGGCAATGATCTCGGTGAACATCCAGCGTTGTCCGTCCGCCCGCGTGCCGCTGAGCGCGAGGACGGTAGCCACCCCGGCGTGCGGCGCCACGCCCATCCCGCCTGCCGACTGTGACCAGGCTCCAAGAATCGCGTTGCACGCCAGCTTCACTGTCGCCGTGCGCGCATTGACCGCCGCCGGCAGCACCGGATTGACCAGGCTGCCGGGTGGAAGCTTCAGTGTCAGTGGCGCAAGGCAGCCGGCATTGTTGGGTGCGTCCGGTGCCAGCGTGCGCATGAAGAACAGAGCCGCCGACAGCATCGCCGCCGGCGATGCATTGAGCGGCCCCCTCACCTGCGGCGCGGTCCCCTCGAAGTCGATGACCAGTGTGTCACCCTGCTTGCGCAAGCTCACCGCGATGGAAACCGGGGCGGTGTCGATGCCGTCGCCGTCGAGTTGATCGCGCCAGGTCCATTCGCCGTCGGGCGCGGCGGCAAGGGCGGCGCGGGTCATGCGTTCGGTCTGCGCAATCAGGGAATCGCAAACCTCGGCAAAACGAGGTCCGGTGTGACGCGCGATCTGCTTCAGTTCGCGTGCGCCTTGCGTCAGCGCCGTCCACTGCGCTTCCAGGTCGCCACGCAGATTGTCAGGCGTGCGGGAGTTGGCGGCGAGGATGGCGTCGATATCGGGCCGCACGCCTTCGGCGCTGCGCCAGCGCACCGGCGGCAGGCGCAGGCCCTCCTGGTACACTTCGGTTGCGTCGGGCGGAATGGAGCCGGCGGCCATGCCCCCGACATCCTGATGATGCAAATTGGCGGCGGCGAAGGCGATCACCTCGCCATCGTGGAAGACCGGGTGGACCAGAGCCAGGTCCGGCAGATGCGTGCCGCCGGACCAGGGGTCGTTGAGCAGATAGGCATCGCCCTCCGACATCGTTGCGAGCGGAAAGCGTGCGAGCACACCGGCAACGGCCGGAATCAGCGATCCCAGCAACAACGGCAGCGAGCGCGCCTGGGCGAGCAAGCGTCCGTCCGGCAGGAACAGCGCCGCGGCACAGTCGCCGCTCTCGCGTGCGATGGACGACACGGCGGCGCGCATCATGCCATGCTGCATGCGGTCGGCCGTGCCTTGCAGCGCCAGACGCAGCGGCTCCATGCGCAGGGCGATGACCGGATCAGATACGACGTCGCGCGCGCGCGGCATCATGCCTTCGCCTCCAGCACCAGCGTCTGATCCGGCGTCAGCCGCCACGACCAGCCCGCCGGCACAAAGGCGGTGGTCATCGGCGCGAACAACGAATGCGGCCCTGCGCCTTCCGGCGGCAGCGAAGCCCACGAACTATTGCTCACCGTCAGGCGGACGTCGCCCTCTTCCGGACCGCAGAGCATGCCCAGTGCCGACATCACGCTGGCGTTCGGCATCACCTGCACGCAGCGGATGCCCACAAGTTCGGCAATCTCGGCCGCATGTTGCGCGCCGCCGCCGCCGATGGCGACGAGCATCGCATCCGCCGGATCCAGGTTGCGCTGAAAGGCGTGGGTCTTGAGCGCCTCCGCCATCCCGGCGGCAGCCGCGCCCACGACGGCTTCAGCGGTTCGAAGCACCGACAAGCCGAGCGCGCCGGCCACGCCGCCAAGCGCGGCCTCCGCGGCGGCGCGGTCCAGCACGATGCCGCCGGCCAACCGGGGCGGCAAGCGGTCCAGGACGCACAGCGCATCGCTCAGCGTCGGCAAGCCACCGCCGAGACCAAAGGCGGCCGGTCCTGGCCAGGCTCCTTGCGAGCGCGGCCCCAGGCGCAGCGCGCCACCCGGCAGCACCGACACCACGCTTCCACCCCCGATGCCGATGGAGGCGATATCCGCGCAGCGCTGACGGATCGGCAAGCCGCCGCATTCCAGCGCATCGGTAAAGGTCGGCCTGCCGTCGAGCAGAATGCTGATGTCGGCGCTGGTGCCTCCGATATCCAGAACGATCGCGAGACCGGAGGCTGCGAGACCGGCGGCCACGCCCTGCAACGCCGCGCAGGGACCGGACATGGCAAGACCGATCGGCTGCTCGGCGAGATCATGCCAGGGCGCAGTGCCGCCGGCCGATCGCATCAGGCGCAGCGGGGGCAAGCCACGTATCTTCAATGCGTCGGCCAGCGCGTGCAGATAATCCGCTGCCAGCGGCTTGGCATAGGCGTCCAGCGCCGTAGTCAGCCAGCGCTCGAATTCCCGCGGTTGCGGATCGACTTCGCTGGACAGTGAAATGTGCAAGCTCGGAAGGCGCGCATGCAGCGCCGCACGCAGCGCGCGCTCATGGGTCGGATTGCGGTGCGAGAACAACAGACCGACCGCCAGCGCGCGCACGCCGGCGTCGCCCACTACATCCGCAATGGCGTCCACGGCCGACAGGTCGAGCGGCTCCACCTCGCGCCCCTCGGCATCGATGCGCCCGCCGATTTCGAAACGCAGCGGCTCCGGAAACAGCTTTGCTTCGGGCACGGCCGGCATGATCACCGGTTCATACAGTTCCTTGCGGTCCTGGCGTGCCAGGACCGGGACGTCGCGCATGCCGCGCGTCAGGACAAGGGCCACCGGCGGCTCGTTCAGCTCCAGCAGCAGATTGGTGATGACGGTGGAGCCATGCACGACGCGGCCGACGTCATCTGCCCCGATGCCCGCCTGCGCGCACAGCCGATCGAGTGCCTCGACGACCGGCTCCGCCAGCCGGCGTCCGGCGCGTGGATGTTTGAGCGATGCAACTTGCCCGTCGCTCCGCAAGGCAACCGCATCGACGAAGGTGCCACCCATGTCCACAGCGAGCGACCAGGACGCGTTCAACGGAAGCGCTCCGGCGAAAACGGCGTCAGGTCCACCTGCGTCGGTCGTCCGGCCACCAGATGCGCAATCTCGCGGCCGGTCGCCGCGCCCATGCACATGCCCATATGGCCATGGCCGAAGGCGAGCCAGGCGTTGTCGGCCGCGCGGACCGGACCGACTACCGGGAGACTGTCGGGAAGACAGGGACGATGGCCCATCCAGCGCGTAAAGGACGACGTGTCCAGGTGCGGGAATAATTGCTGTCCCTGACGGAGCAGTGCATCGGCACGCGCCATGTTGGGTGGCGCTTTCAAGCCGGCAAATTCCACCGTGCCGGCCAGCCGCAGACCCATGGCCATCGGGTTGACCATCAGATTGTGCTCCACCGCCATCACGGTGTGGCGCAGGGCCAGGTTCGAGCTCTGCACCGTGACGTGGTAACCGCGCTGCGTCTCCAGCATCACCGGGCTGTCGAGCTGTGTCGCCAATGCGCCCGACCAGGCCCCGGCTGCCACCACCACGCCGTCCGCTGCCAGCGGCTCGCCCTGCTCCAACAGCACTGCCGTGACGCGCCGGCCCTGCCGCTCGAAACCACGGACGCGGTCGCGGACGTGACGTGCGCCGTCGCCGATGCAGCGATTGTAGATCGCCTTGACGAGGGCAGATGGATCGGACGTGGAGCCGTTATCGGGCGCCAGAATGCCGAACCGAAAACGTCCCTTGAGGTCCGGCTCGAGACTTTCCAGCTCGTCCTGCTCCACGTCCTGCATCCGCACGCCCAGCGATCGCCGCAGGTTCATGCCCCAGGCCCACTGCGCCGCCGTCTCGCGAGAGGAAAAGACGTACAAACAGCCGCTACGCCGCACCAACTCCCGGGCATCGGCATGGGCGAGCAGCGGATCATAGCAGTCGAAGATGGGCGCCAGCAGCGAACGTAACGCGGTGGCGATGCGGGTCACCTCTTCGCGTGATGAATGATGCAGCATGCGCAGCAGCCATGGCGCCACGAGCGGGGCATAGGCCCAACGCACCGTCAGCGGTCCCAAGGGATCCAGCAGCCAGCGCGGGACCTTCTTCCACATGCCCGGCATGCCCACCGGCAGGCAGGCGCTGGGCGAAAGCGAGCCGGCATTGCCGAAGGAGCAGGCCTCGCCCGCATCCAGCGGGTCGACGAAGGTCACCGCGTGGCCGTCGCGCTGCAGCCACGCCGCAGTGCAGGCGCCGACGATTCCCGTTCCTATGACGACAATGTGCATGCGGGAATTCTGAAAAATAATTCCCCCATCACACAAGCCAATTCTTTTAATATCGGCATCAGGTTTCCTGATAGTCGATCCGTTCGAGCGAGGATATGTGATGCGGCCCGCCATTCTCTCCACTCTTAGCCTGCGCCAGATGCGCGCCTTTGCCGCGGTCGCTCGAGCGGGCAGCTTCACGGCGGCGGCGCGACAGATCAACCTGACGCAGTCGGCAGTCAGCATGCTGGTTCAGCAACTCGAGGAGACCCTCGGGCTGAAACTGTTCGACCGCGGCGCGGTCGTGTTGTTGACGGCGGCCGGCCAGCAATTGCTCCCCCTGGCGCGCCGCATCCTGGATGACGTGCAACAGATCGCAGAGGGCGCTTCGGACCTTCGCTCCCTTCGCACCGGCCTGTTGCGCGTGGTAGCGCCGCAGATGCTGGCATGCACGTGGGTCGCGGCAGTGCTGGGCGAGTTCGAGCAAGCCCATCCGGATGTCGGCCTGCGCGTGATCGACGCGATGGCGGACGAGGTGGTGAGCACGGTGCGCCGGGGCGAGGCCGAACTGGGCGTTGGCCCGGAGCGCGCCACCGGCGAGGATGTCACCAGCACATTCCTGATGGATGTGCCGATCCGAGTGGTCTGCTCAGCGCAGCACCCGCTGGCGCAGCAACACGCCGTCTCGTGGAAAAAGCTCCGGGACGAGCGCTGGGTCATTTATTCCAGTGAGTTCAACCGGCACTTGGAGAGCCTGCTGCATGCGCACGATAGCTCGCTCTCCATGCAGACCGCCGTCGAGGTCAAATATCTGACCACCGCTTTGGCGTTGGTGGGCGTCGGCACCGGCCTGGCGGCCGTTCCCGACTACGGACGGCTGTTCGCGCCGAATTTCGACGTGCGTTTCATCAAGCTGCGCGCTCCGGAAATCCGCCGCCGCTACTATATATATCAACGACGCGGGCTCGTGCTCTCGCCGCCGGCGGAGGCGTTCGCGAAGCTGCTGCGCCAACGCGCGGCACGCAGCGGTGGGTGAATCCGTGCACCCGAACGTGCGAGCGCACGGCTCCCGGCGTGGCCATGGAAGTCCCACGTCTGACGAGCGCATAATCAGGCCGCCGTGTCGCCGAACCACTTTTCCCCTGACGATCCGACAGGCCATGCGCGTCTGGCACCTTCCGGAAGTGCCGGCAGCAGACGCCAATGATGACGAACGGTCGCCAGCTTAGATGCTGCGATAGCGCTCGATACGTGAGAGCTCGGGCGCTATTCCGAGCCCCGGTTCTTGATCCAACTCAACTGCGCCCTCCCTCACGTCAAGAACCGGGCCGCAACAGAGATCGCGCAACGGGTTGTCGTTGACGTCAACCTCCAGCCAGCCATGCCCGCCGATGCCGGCGAGGAGATGCGCGGACGCAAGCAAGCCCAGGCCTCCGCCGAGATAGTGCGGACAGAACGTCTTGCCCGCCTTCAGAATGTCGCGGGCCAGTGAACTGCACACGCTCAGCCCGCCCCATTTCGCAATATCGGGCTGAACCACACCGAGCACGTCGTCGGCGAGAACCTCCTTGAAGCCCTCGACACTCGAAATGTTTTCGCCGGCGGCAATCGGCATCTTCGTTGCGGCGTGCAGCCTGCGCCATTCCGCGCGCGGGCGATCGGCCCGAATCGGCTCCTCCAGCCAGCGTAGATCGAACTGGGCAAGCCGCGGCAGCATCTCGATCGCCTGCCTGACTGACCAGCCCTGATTTGCATCGGCGGCAAGCATGCCGGCGCCGAGGATCCCACGCAGCGCGGCCAAATTGGCAATATCGGTTTCGGCGCCGAACCCGACCTTCAGCTTCAGCGCGCAATGGCCGCGCTCGAGCGCGGCTTCCGCCGTCTGCGCCGCGCCGGCGGGATTGATGCCGCTGGCGTAGACCTTGATCTTGCCGGACTGTCCGCCGAGCAGCCGCCATAGCGGCAACCGCCGACGCCGTGCGCAGAGATCCCACAGCGCAAGATCGATGCCCGAAATCGCCTGCGCAAACGGACCGGGCTCGCCGCATTGAATCACCAGCACTTCGATGGCCTTGGTCAGGGTCTCGAACGCCTGAGTGGGACCATCGAATTTGCGCCCGATGAGCGCGGGCGCAAGCACCTCGTTGATGAGCCGGGCGCGATGCTCCGCGCCTGGCGCTGGAAAGTTGCACCAGGCTTCACCCCATCCCTCGACGCCGTCTTCGTCGACTGCGCGAACGAAGACGGCGGGACGGTTGAGCATCTTGCCGAAAGAGGTCACCACCGGCATTGCCAGCGGATAGCGATAGCAGAAGGCTTCGATCGAACGGATGGTGAAGCTGTCAGTCATGTTGCAATTCCTGCAAGACCACGCCGGACCGCCATCATCCTAGTAGGCGCGTGCGAAGTCACCTTCCAGCTTGATGTCGGCAAAGACCGGAAAGCGCGGCTTCCAGCGCGTGCCCTTGGCCGTGGTCAGCTCGCTGAGCCGTTCGAGCACGTGGAGACCATCCTTGCTCAGGCTCGCCGAGACTGCCGCGCGGTCCGGGAAGTTCTTGAGGACGGCATCGAGCCAGATGGTCCGGCCCGCCAGGAAGCCGCTTGCGCCTGCGGCATAGGAATAGTCGAGCACGCGCTCGAACTTCTCCGGCGCGGCGCCGCCCGAGAGCAGCACCCAGGGAATGTTGCGCGCGCGGCAGATATCGCCGATCGCATCGAACTCCTTCTGCGCGGCTTTCGCCTCGGCGCTGCCGTCACGTGCCGGCAGGCTGCCCGCCGCAAGCGGGCTCTCCAGCTTGAGGAGATCGACGCCGTATTCGGGCTTGGCGAACTCGCGCACGCTGTCGATGACGAGGCCTGGCAGCTTGCCCGGCGATTCCACGTAATCGGCGGTGTGATTGGCGCTGCCGAGAAACGGATAGACGAGCAGCTCGAGCACATAGGGAATGTCGTGGCGGGCGCAGTCCTCGCCGATCTCGCGCACGAACTTCTTCTGGTGCTCGTTGACGGCGGCATCGGCGTCGGGCCGGTACCAGGCCAGCACCTTGACGGCGTCGCCGCCCATGGCACGGATCTTCTCCACGCTCCAATTGGTGATCGCGCGCGACTTGCGGCCGCCCGCGGTCTCCTCGACGCGGTGCTCTTCCAGCGTCATGATGAGGCCGCAGCGCGGCGGCAGCAGGTCGATGGCGGCCGGCACGGCAAAGTTCGGGTCGAACAGCATCGAGCTGCAATGCGGCGCGAGGTTCTCGACCAGGAGGCGCTTGGCCGCCGTGACGTCGGAAAACTCGACCTGCTCCCGCGTGATGCCCTTGGCTTTCGCGATGGCATCGAACAGTGGCGGCCGCTGATCCAGCGCGACCATGCGAAAGTGGCCGTCCGCGTCAGCAAGCCGTGCCAGGCCCCGGTTCTTTCCAATCGCTCTCATGGCTTCGTCCTCATGAATACAAGACACTCATTGATGGTGGGGATTCCATTGCGGCCGCCGGCATGGCGGCATTTCATGGCGGCCGTGGCCGCCGAAAACGCCATGGCGGCGCGCACGTCGATGCCGGCGCCGATCGCAAGCGCATAGGCGCCGTGGAAGACGTCGCCCGCGCCCGTGGTATCGACGACGTCGACGGCATAGGCGACCTGCCGATGCAGCTGGCCGTTTTCGTGCCAGCTCACGCCGCCCTCGCCGCGCGTGACGGCGATGACGCGGCACCCGAAGCGCGCCAGCGTTGCGAGGGATTTATCATCGGCCGATCCGGCAAAGGCTGTGAGCGCGGGCTCGGAGAAGATAGCGTGATCAGTCAGCGGCAGCAGCCGCTCGAACACTTCGGCGTCGGCCATGTCGCCGTCCAGCACGGTCGGAATGCCGCGCGCACGCGCCTCGCGGAACAACGTGGCCGCGCCCTCGACCCAGCGCGGATCGGCCAGAACGGCGGAGGCTTGCGCGACGATCTTGAGCGGAATCCAATCGGCTGCTTCCGGATACAGGCCGCGAAAGTTGACGATCTGGCGTTCGCCGGAGCTGTCGACGATGATTCCGGAGACCGACGAGCGACCAGCGGGAAACAGCCGGAAGTTCTCGACGTCGACGCCTTCGGCGGTGAAGGCCGACTTCATCTCATGGCCGGCAGCATCGTTCCCTGCCCGCCCCCAGAACGCGACAGACGCGCCGAGCTTCGCCACCGCGACGGCAGCATTAGCAGCCATGCCGCCGCCAAGCGTGCCGTACTCGACCGCCCTGATTTTCTCGCTTCCACCCGCGAACGGCCGATCGACGCGCCAGACCTGGTCGAGCGCGGACAGCCCGAGACAGATCACGTGCACGGGCCTCTCCTTGGACGCGACGTCCGCCAGCGCCGAGAGGTCACCGATGTTCACCGACACGCTCACCGCAGAACCTGTCCATTGATGGCATCGAACAGATGCGTCTTGCCCGGCTGCGGGCGCAGGCTGATGCGATCGCCGACCTTCGGCCGCAACGCCGGATCGACCCGCGCAATGGCGGGACCGCCGGCGAGGTCGAAATGGATCAGCGTGTCCGAACCGAGCGGCTCGACCAGCTTGACGTCGATGGCGATGCCATCGGCGGCATCGGTCGCGACGGCGAAATGTTCGGGGCGAATGCCGAGCACGGCGTTACCGGCCTTGCTGAGGCGGCTTGCGGTCTCGCCGTCCAGCGCCACCACCGTTCCACCTTGCGAAAGAACTGCCTGTTCCTGGCGCCACTCGACCGGGAAGAAATTCATCGCGGGCGAGCCGATGAAGCCGGCGACGAATTGGTTGGCGGGCCGCTCGTAGACCGTCTCGGGCGTGTCGTATTGCTGGATCGTGCCACTCTGGAGCACCACGATCCGGTCCGCCATGGTCATGGCCTCGATCTGATCGTGGGTGACGAAGACCATGGTGGTCTTCAGCTCCTGCGACAGCGCCTTGATCTCGGCGCGGACCTGCCCGCGCAGCTTGGCGTCGAGGTTGGAGAGCGGCTCGTCGAACAGGAACGCCTTGGGATTTCGCACGATGGCGCGTCCCATGGCGACGCGCTGGCGCTGTCCGCCTGAGAGCTCCTTCGGCTTGCGGTCGAGATAAGGCTCGATGTGCAAGAGCGCGGCGGCGCGCCTCACGCGCGCATCAATTTCCGCCTTGGACACTCCCCGCAGCTCCAGCGCGAACGACATGTTGTCGTAGACGCGCATATGCGGATAGAGCGCGTAGTCCTGGAACACCATCGCGATGTCGCGCTGCGCGGCCTGCACGCCGTTGACGCGCTTGTCGCCGATATAGAGGTCGCCCGACGAGATCGGCTCGAGGCCCGCGATGATGCGCAGCAAGGTCGACTTGCCGCAGCCGGACGGGCCGACGAACACGACGAACTCGTGGTCCGCGATCTCCAGATTGAGATCGGGGATCACGGTGAAATTGCCGTAACGTTTGGTGAGGTTGCGGATCGAGATCGAGGCCATGATCGCTCAGTCCAGCGCCAGCACGGGCTTGATCAGCTCGCCTTTGGCGAAGCGGGCGAAATTCTCAGGGAGTGTCGAGAGGCCGAACTCGCCGTCGACGAGGACGCGATACTCGTCCTTGTACTTGCGCAGCAGCTCGACATTCGGCTCGAAATCCGAGACCGGGAAATAGAAGGTCCGGATCATGTAGAAATCCTTGCGGCGAAACACCTTGCCTTCCTCGATGGTCCACGGCGCCGCGTTTTCGCCGACGAGCACCAAGGCGCCGCGCGGCAGGACCAGCTCGATGCCGAGATTGCGCGCCGCATGCGCGCCCGAGCATTCCATGATAAGGGCAAAGCGCTTGGAGGTGTCGCCGACCGGGTGCGCCTTCGCCCCGAAGGATTGCGCGATCCTGAGGCGCGCGGCGTTGGGGTCGGCGACATTGACGTCATCGTAGCCGAGTGCGCGGAGCGCCAGTACGACGCCGAGACCGACGGGCCCCGCCCCCATCACGAGCACCGGTCCGGCCTCGGCCGGCGACACCACGCGGCTGACGAAGCGCACGGCATGGCCCGAGGTGCCGATGGTGTCGAGCAGCAACGGCGCGAGGCTGTCCTCGATGTCGTCGGGGACCGGGAGCAGGCAGTTTTCAGGCACCGGCACGTATTCGGCATAGCCGCCCGGCCTGTTCCAGCCGATCAGGCTGGAGACCTCCAGGCACATCTGGGTGTCGCCGCGCTGACAGGCGGCGCAGCGGTCGCAGTGCAAGGGGATATAGACGGCGCAGCGCCGGCCATGCAGGCGATGACCGGGCTGCTCGACCACGCCGAAGATCTCGTGGCCCGCGGTGAACTCGGCACCCTTGTGCCAGAGCTTGAAGTCCGAGCCACACAGCGCGGTGCGCGAGACGCGCACCAGCACCTCGCCCTTGCCGACGTCGGGCATCGGCACGCGTTCGATGGTGATGCGATCGTTGCCGTGGAAGACCGCGGCCTGCATGATCGAATTCGGACGGGATAATACATTCATGAGACCTAACCTTTCACCGCGCCGAGCGTCAGTCCGGACACGAGCCAGCGCTGAACCAGGGCCGCCAGCACCAGCGGCGGCAATGCGATCAACGTCGCCGCCGCCATGAGCGCACCCCACTGCGTCGACCCCTCGCCGATGAAGTTGAAGGCCGCCGCGATCAGCGTCTTGGTGTCGCCATTGGAAAGCACCAGCGCAAACAGGAAGTAGTTCCAAGAAAACACGAAGGCGAGGATCGCCGAGACCGCGACGCCCGACGCCACCAGCGGCAGCGCGATGCGCCAGAGGATGCGCGTGACGCTGCATCCGTCCACCTGTGCCGCTTCAAAGACGCTGCGCGGGATGCCGTCGAAGGACGGCAGCAGGACCCAGATCACGATCGGCAGCGTGATCACGGCGTGGCTGAGGATCAACGCGCTATAGGAGCCGATCATGCCGACCTGCCGGAACATGACGTACCATGGCAGCAGGAACAGCGTACCCGGCGCCATGCGCGCCGCCAGCGTCAGGATCGCGGGCCAGGAAATCCGCGTCCAGGAGACGGCGAAGGCGGCGGGAATGCCGAACAGCAGTCCGAGCGCGGTCGAGCCCACGGTGACGATGAGGCTGTTGAGCGCATAGCTCAGGAACGGTGTGGTTCTCGTCAGCTCGACATAGTTCTCCAATGTCGGCGTGAAAACCAGCGTCGGCGGATAGGCGGTGACCTCGAAGGAGGGCTTGAACGAGGACAGCACCATCCAAACCGTCGGCGCCATGATGAGCACGCCGGCCAGCACGAGCTGCACCAGGTTGAGCCGTTGGATCCAGCGGTCGGTGTTGGCGGCATCGGTCATGACATCACCACGCCACTGCGCCGCGCAGGCGGTTGAAGGCGAGCACGGCGCCGAACACGATCGCCGTCAACGTCAGCATCAGGGCACTGGCATAGCCGATGTTGAAGAACTCGAAGCCGATCCGGAAGCCGTAGATGTTGAGCGTGTTCGAGGCGTTGCCCGGCCCACCCTGGGTGGTGATGTAGATGATGTCGAAGAAGCGCAGGAGATCGACGCTGCGCAGGATCGCCGCGGTGACGATGGTCGGCAGCAGCAAGGGCAATGTGATGCGCTGGAAGGTCTTGAACGCCGATGCACCATCGATCTGCGCGGCCTCGTAGACGCTCGGCGGCAGCGACTGCAGGCCGCCCAACACGATCAATGCAACGTAGGGCGTCCACTGCCAGCTGTCGATCAGGGCCACGGTCGGGATCACCCATGTCGGCGAGGCCAGCCAGTCCGACGGCGGCAGGCCGAACGATTGCAGGATGTAATTGGCGGCGCCCAGCGAGGGATCGAGGATCACCAGCCACATCATGCCCGCCACCACCGGCGGCATCATGAAGGGCGAGATGAACAGCGAGCGCACGATGCCCGGCAGGCGCTTGGCATGGAACAGCACCAGCGCCAGCCAGACGCCGAACACGAGCTGCAGCACCAGCGACAGCACGAACAGCGCGATGGTGATCCACAGCCCGTGCCAGAATTCGACGTCGGAGATCAGCTTCGAATAATTGGCGAGGCCCGCAAAGGATTGCTTGCCGGTCGAGGAGAACGTCTGGAAGCCGAGCCAGATCGTATAGACGACCGGAAACGCGATCATCGCGACCGTAAAGATCACGGCCGGCGCGGAAAGCGCCGCCATCTCCAGTTTCTGCCGGTCCTGCGTGAGTCTCGCAGCCGTGTCAGACATCCGCCCGCTTCCTTGAGAATGAGGTGCCGGCAGGCAGCGCGCCTGCCGGCATGAAACCGCTACTTCCGGGCGATCAGCGCATCGAGCGCCTTGTCGGCATCCGCGCAGGCCTGCTCGACCGGCTTCTGCTTCAGGATCAGATCCTGCACCGCCTGGCCGATGAACTCGCGCGATTCCGGGTTGGCAACGATGGGATAGCCGACCTCGGAGGAGCCCTTGGTGGCGAGCACATCGAGCGCGGCCTGCCATTCCTTGCGGACCGGCTCCTCGTCGATCCACTTGCGATATTCAGGATCCTTGGCGACCGACGGACGCGGCGGGGCAATGCCCTGCAGCGCCATCTTCTTCTGCACCTCGGGGCTGGTCGCCCACTGCACGAAGTACCAGGCTGCCTCGGGCTGCTTGCTGTGCGAGGACACCGCCATGCCCCAGCCGATCGTGGTCGGCACCTGGCCGGCCTCGCCTGCCGGGAATGGCAGCAGGCCGGTGTCCTTCAGGCGCGCGCCGCCCTCCATCACTGTGCGCAGTTCGTTCGAGGATTCGAACGCCATCGCCGCACGGCCGCTGCGGTAGAGCGCGGAGATCTGCTGAAAGCTGTAATTGACGACGCCAGGCGGACCGAAATCGCGCAGCAGCCGGCTATAGGTATCGAGCGCCTCCTTGCCCTTGGCGGAGCAGAGGTTCGACTTTCCGCTTGCGATGTAGGTGCCGCCGATATTGTGCAGCATGTTGCTGAAGGTGTAGGCGATCGCGGGCTTGAGGCCACGCGAGACGAACGGCGTCACCGCGCCGTCGCAGGTCTTGATCTTCTCGGCGGCAGCCTCGACGTCCTTGATGGTCTTCGGCGCGTCGAGGCCGCACTTCTTGAAGATGTCGGTGCGGTAGTAGAAGATCGGACCTTCGATGTTCATCGGCATGCTGGTGAGCTTGCCGTTGAAGGTCGCGGCCTTGAGCAAGGCCTGGCTCAATCCATTCGGATCATAGTCCTTGGCAACCTCGTTCCTGGCCATCGCGGTGAGATCGCCGTACCAACCGGCAGCGGCGAACTGCTCGCCCTCGCGCGAGGGCAGCGTCATGAACACGTCGACCTCGTCGCTGTTCGCGTTCATGACGGTGACCAGGCGCTGGCGCATCTGCTGTTCCTGATAGGCGTCGACTTTCAGGGTCATGCCGGTCAGCTTCTCGAAATCGGCCTTGTAGGTCAGCAGCGCCTGCGCGACCGGATTGTTGTTGGCGAGAAAGGTGACCGTCTTGCCCTTGAATTTCATCCAGTCGAAATCGGCCGCGTGTGCTGGCGCGCTGGCGGCGGCAATCGCGAAAACGGGCAACGCGACATGGGTCGCGAGCATCCTGGCCTTCATCGAACTCTCCTCCCGGCTGACCGCCTTAAGCTGGCGGACCATTTTGAGTACGTTTGATCACTGACTGAAAACGGTTACAAAATAGACCTCGCATCCGCCGTGTCAAGCGATGGACAAGCAGCACAATCTGCGGCAGATTTGCGACATTCCCGCTAACGCTCGGGTTGCGCCGCACAATGTAACGTTACATGAGACTGACCAACGCCAAATCTGCGAAACAGGGGATCCGCGCCGTGGCGGCGCGTGCCGGCGTCTCGACGGCATCGGTGTCGCGCGCGCTCAACAATCCCGATGCGGTGAGCCCGTCTCTGCGCGCGCGCATCGAAAAGGCCATTGACGCGCTCGGCTACATCCCGCATGCGCCGGCACGGATCCTGTCGTCGCGGCGTTCGCGCACACTCGGCGCGATCGTGCCGACGATCGACAACACGATGTTCGCGCGCGGCATCGCCTCGCTGCAGCAATATCTCTCCTCGGTCGGATACATGCTGTTTCTCACCACGAGCGGCTACGACCTCGACGTCGAATTGCAGCAGGCGCGCAATCTGATCAGCCGCGGCGTCGACGGCCTAGTGCTGCGGGGCGATTGTCATCACGACGGCTTGCGAAAACTGCTCGCGGACAATGCAGTCCCCTTTATCAACGTCGGCATCTATCAGCCTGATAGGCCCTACCCTTGCGTCGGCACCGACAACGAAGCCGCCGCCCATCGCGCCGCCGCACATGTGATCGAGCTCGGCCACCGCCGCATCGGCATCGTCTCGGCGCTCCAGCGCAACAACGACCGCGCCAGCGCCCGCGTCGCCGGCTTTCGCCGCGCGCTCGCCGAGAACGGCATCGAGCTTCCCTCGCAATGGCATGTCGAGGTGCCCTATACGCTGGACGACGCGCGCGAGGCGGCGCGCTATCTCCTCAATCTCAAGGACCGACCGACGGCGGTGGTGTGCGGCAACGACGTCATCGCCTACGGCGTCCTGCTCGAGGCGGAGCGCGACGGCTTCTCCGTGCCGCGCGACTTGTCCGTGGTCGGGTTCGACGACCTCGACTGGAGCCGCCATTTGCGGCCGAGCCTGACCACGATCCACGTTCCGACCGGAGAAACCTGGCAGCGCGCCGGCGAATATCTGGTGCGGAGCCTTGCCGGCGAGCAGACCATCATGCACCGCGAGATCGATTTCTCGCTGGTGGTGCGTGAATCGACGGCCCAGCCTCCGAAATCCCTGAAGTGAGACCCTGCCCATGAGTTCGAATTTCTCCCTCGCACCCGGCTTCCACGCCGTCGTGATCGGCGGGGCCGGCGACATTGGCGCTGCGATCAGCAACCAGTTTTGCGATCTCGGCGCGACCGTGACGGCCACGGGCGCCAACGATGCCGATCTCGCGCGTACCCTGCTCAAGCCGCGCGCGGGCCTTACGCTCGCGACACTCGATGTGACCGATGATGCCGCCGTCACGTCCTTCGCCCGGCAGCACAAGCGCGTCGATGCGCTGGTCAACTGCGCCGGGATCCTCGCGCGCGACAAGGAATTCGAAATCGAGACCTTCATGAAGGTGCTCGACGTCAATCTCACCGGCACGTTCCGAACCTGCATGGCGTTTCAGCCGCGGCTCGCGGAGACTAACGGCTCGATCGTCAACATCGCCTCGATGAATGCGACGCTGGCGCTGCCGCGCATTCCCGCCTATTGCGCCAGCAAAGGCGGCGTCGTGATGCTGACCAAGGCGCTGGCCTTGAAGTGGGCCGAAGACGGCATCCGCGTCAATGCGGTGGCGCCCGGCTATATCGAAACGGCGATCAATGCCGCCGGCCGTACTGATCTCGCGCATTATCAGCGCATCGCCGATCGCACCGCGTTCAAGCGCTGGGGACAGCCGGAGGAGATCGCCGGCGCAGTGGCCTTCCTCTGCATGCCGGCGTCGCGATATGCGACCGGAACCGTCGTTGCCGTGGATGGCGGGTTCCTCGCCGGATGAGCCATAAGGTCAGGACGCAATATTCTTCGTAGCCACGCACAATTGCGGACCACCTCATGCGTGGCTGCGGGCTCGTCGCCTCATGATCGATCTTTACCCCTTGATAGCGTGGGCGCTGGTCTCACAGCATACGCGCCCGTCCATCAGGGACAGCGCGCGGCGCGGGATTAGACAGCGAAGTGCCGCATTGCGGCATCGGGGCGTGAGTTGATCAGCGTTCGCGAGAAACAACCGCTTGAAAATCCGACCGCTAAACCGGTCTCTCTGGCTAACGCACTGATTTGGTGGGCCACCCGCGATCTGCTTCGAGAACGCTTCGCATGCTTGATACGCTCCGGCCATCCCGCCGTCAGGCGTTCCGCAGACGGCCGGATGCACTTGAAGGACTACCTTGCATTCTCGCACATCCTCGTCGCCGTCGTTGGGGGCAGAACGGGACCGATCGATACCGCGCTCGCGACACCAGGCCATACCCGGCACGTCGCGAAGACGAAGAACGGCTCAGTAAACGAAGACCGCGCCGACCGCGAGCAAACCGGCCACAAGGGCAAGACGAATGCTGAAGTCGAAGGCGGCGATCCATCGCATGAGGGGCCTCCAAAGTTGCGGCATCAAATCATATGACGAACGGGAGACTGCTGGTCGGTCGCCCGGTCAGACTCAAAAGAGCATTCGCTACGGCGGGAGCGATCGGCGGGACACCCGGCTCGCCTATGCCTGTGGGAGTTTTCTTCGATGGCGCAATATGCGTTTCTACAGCGGGTGCTTCGTCCATACGGAGAACCCTGTAAGCGTCGAAGTTCGTCTCTTGCGGGATGCCGTGATCAAGCGTGATTCGTCCATAAAGAGCCGCACCAAGTCCGAAGCACACTCCACCCTCGATCTGTGCGGCGATCTGATTCGGCGCGATTGCCATGCCGCAATCGACCGCACACACCACCCGACGTACCCTGAGATTTCCTCCCAGCACCGAGACTTCAGCAACCTGGGCCACGACCGTGCCAAAGCATTCGTGGATGGCGAGCCCCCGCGCCCATCCAGCGTCCAATGGACTGCCCCACCCTGCCTTCTTGCAGACAAGATCCAGGACGGCCAGCTTGCGGACATCACCTACTTTCGTAAAGATAGCGCGGCGATATTCGGCCGGATCCCGCTTCGCGCGTCGCGCCAGTAGATCGACCGTGTGTTCCATGACCATCGCCGACTGCGAATTGCCGACGGATCGCCATAGGCCAGGGGGCACAGCGAGCTTCGGGGTGAAAATCTTGGCGTCCACCACGCTGGCCACAGACAGATAGGGTGAATTCTTCACGCCGTGGGTCGGGAGCTCGTTGGCGCCGAAAGGAACGATTGCTTGCGACACGATGTTGTGGCGCCAGGCGATCGGCAGCCCACCTTCGTCGCATTTGATGAAAACCTTGTGATGAGCCATCGGCCGGTAGTATCCGCTGCTCATATCGTCTTCGCGCGTCCAGACGAGCTTGACAGGCCGACCGCCGCCGACGTGACGGGCGATATTGACGCATTCGACAATGTAGTCGGACGTCAACGTCCCGCGACGTCCAAACGATCCACCCGCCGGCAACGTCTCGATCTCGACCATGCCCGGAAGCGTGATCGCAGCCAAGGCGCAGTTGATCTGGTCCACCGTCTGGATCTGCGCGGCGAAAGTAAGCTTTACTCGGCGTCCGTCAACCGAAGCAACGCAGTTCATCGGCTCCATGGGGGCATTTGCGAGGTAGGGAAAATCGAACGACGCTTCGAACAGCTCCCCGTCGAAGGCATCGTCGACCTTGCCCTTTGTCTGGAACGCCGCCCCGGTTACATCGGTCTTTCCTTTCGCGATTTCACGATAGAGCGCTCGCAGTTCGTCGGAAGATCGTGTCTCGGCCTTTGCATCGTCCCAATTGATCTTGAGTGCGTCACGCCCGAGACGGGCGGACCATGTATCCTTGGCAACTACGGCAACGCCGCTCGCGATCTCGAAAACGTCCACAACGCCAGGAACCTTTCGCGCCGCACTCATGTCGAGGCTGCCGAGCTTGCCGCCGAAATGAGAGGGATGGGCGACCATCGCCACGAGCATGCCCGGGAGCCGGACATCCTGCGTATACAGCTCGGTGCCATTGCTCTTGGATTGACTATCCTTGCGTCGCACGATCTCCGTGCCGATCAGCTTGTAGTCCTTCGGATCCTTCAGCTTGGGATGCTCGGGTGGCGCGATCTTCGCCGCGTCGGCAAGCAAATCGACGAACGTCTCGCTGCGCCGAGAAGCCAAGTGATACACAATGCCGTTCCGCACGTCGATCGAGTCGGCTGGCAGACTCCATTTCCGAGCAGCAGCCTGGACGAACATCGCCCGCGCTGCAGCGCCGGCCTGGCGAAGCTGGTCCCAAGAGCCCGCGATCGCATGCGAGGCGCCGGTGCCCTGAATCCCCATCGTCACGTCCCGATATACGGCAGCATTGGCGGGAGCGCTCTCAAATCTCACCATCTCCCAATCGGCATCCAACTCCTCAGCGACGATTGCGGCCAAGCCGGCATGGGTACCTTGGCCCATCTCCTGGTATCGGTTGATGACCGTAACCCAGCCAGCTTCGTCGATCTTTATGAACGGCCCGAACACGCCTGGATTCACATCTACAGCGCCAACACTCAGCGCACCGGCGGCGACGGCCCCAAAGTTGGTCGCCGCATAGCCAACTACCAAAGCTCCGCCCAGCAAGGTGCCACCCAGGACCAGGCGACGGCGGGTGAGGACTGGCGACGGTTGCGCTCCCTCTCCGGACTTCCGCTCCGACATCACGCCACTCCCGCGGCGTCTTTGATTGCCGCTTTGATGCGCCGATAGGTCCCACAACGGCATATGTTGCCGCTCATGGCAGCATCGATGTCGGCATCCGTAGGCTTCGGCTTTTCATCGAGAAGCGCCGCCGCTTGCATGATCTGCCCGGACTGACAGTAGCCGCATTGCGGAACGTCGTGCTTGACCCAGGCGACGAGCAATCGATGTCCAGCGTTCACGCCTTCGATCGTCGTGATCTTCATGCCTTGCGCCTCGGCCGCAAGCACGGAGCACGAACGCGCGGCTTTGCCGTTCAAGTGTACGGTGCACGCCCCGCATTGAGCGATTCCGCAGCCGAACTTCGTGCCGCTCAAATTCAGATGGTCTCTAAGAACCCAGAGGAGCGGCATGTTCGGATCGCCATCGAAATCCCGATCATCGCCATTGACGTTAAGCTTCATCGACGAGCCCTCAATTGCACTTCATGCGAAAATATATCGCACTTAGTGTAAATTTCAAGACATCCAGGGAATGATTTCGCATTGAATTTGACGAGAACTCTCGGCTTCCAGACACCGCCGCTTCACCGAGAATCGGCGGACCTCGCAGAGTCCGCGTTGAATGCCGTCAAGAGAACGTTTACGGCTCCAAGCCGCGTCTGCGCCTGGATGGAGACCGGAATGTAGAGATCGATCGTGCTGGTCCGGCCGAATGTTATCGTGATCTGATCGACGTTGGAGTTCGGAGACGAACTTCTCGCCCTGTCTCCTTCGCCAATCCGCCCAGCCACGGGTTTGAAGACTGCTCGACAGATGGTCGTGCTTCCGCCAAGACCGTTTTGTGCGGTCGTCCCTGTCCCTTGGTGCTCGAGCTTGACGTCATATCGTCTCAGACCGTCAAAGATCGATAGCGCCCGATCGCATACTCCCCCCTGTGCTCTTCCTTCGAACTTGGCGGCTCCCATTAGGAGAGCGCTCAAGGGGTCGACGATTGCCACGAGATGCTTCGGTTCAATCGGAGCTTGAGTCGAATCCAGGGCCAGTGGCGGATCGACCACCATAGTCTTGACGACGCCGTCGGTCATGCCGAGCTTCACTTTCTGCCGGCGTGAACCGCTTCGATGATCGAGATCGAACTCGGTCGGGACGAAGTGCCCTGCGTTGTGAGTACCGTAAGAGGACGCGATACCTGCAGAATTGCTCAAGAGCCGCATCGCTCCGGAGACCTGATAATCGACTTGCGCAGCGTAGGTACTGCCGCGGAGCGCCACATGCAAAGTCACGTGAGCCAACGGCACCCCAGCGAACGATACGGCATAGGAAGCACGCACGTCGCCTTCGGCGGCGCTCGCGCTTGGGGCGCCGAACGCGGCCAACCACATCCCGAGGACGAATACCGAGCGCACGTTCCTGGAGATCAGATGACGGCTCTTACGTTTCACCGGAAGCGCGGTGCTCGGCACCTCGCCCAAAACGGCATGAGCTCGGGTGATCACCCCCGAGCGAGAGCCAGGCCCGCTGCCGTTGTTCGAAGATGTGAGGGCAATCGAAAGGCGTGCACGCACGATAGTGTTGGGATTGACTTCCGAATATCTGCTTTTCTGGTCGATGCTCAAGCTCATCTACTCCCACTTAGGACGACCGCGCACTGCGTTTTGGAGCGAGATCCGTCACCGCCTTGTCTCGCATTGCTTGCAGGCCGACCTCCATAAACTTCCGAAAGTCGTTCTGGACGTAGGGCCGGATGAGATAGCCGTCCGGCCAGATCTTGGGCCGGAACGAATAGGTCCAGCGCACGCGCGTCGCTTGGCGGTTACCGATGAACTCCAGCTCGCTCACCGCATACCTGATGTAACGCCCAGTACGGTTGGTAAGATTCCATATCTGGTATTGCAGAAGCTGCGGTTTGCGATCCGTAATCTCTTCCAGCGCAGTGTTGTTGTCCGAGAATACGACTCGCCGACGGTCGCCTGGCTGGCTCCAGGCTCCGCTCAGCGACTCGGTGCTCACGACGCCCGGCACACTGTCCGTTCCCGTAAGAAACGAGCCGAATGCGGCGGCGCCGCGGTCAGCGAACCAGGTCGTTACGGAAGCCAAAGGTGCCTGGATCTCGGTCTCGACGCTGATCTTCTCGAAGTCCGCACTGCGCTCCAACTCGGGCCGAGCGACATCACGTGCGTGGTCGAGGCTCGACGTAGAAGGTACCGGATCGGCGCCGACGAAGGGTGTGCCGCATCCGCTCAGGACTAGCGAGACGACGGCGCAAATCGAGAAGGCGCTCGGTCTGACCATCGCATAGAGCCCTTTCATCATGTGCGGGCGAGCCCGCCGGGAGACTGCCAAGAGCATTCTGCCCGTCAGAGGCCCAATAGGGCCGTCGCCGGCTTGCGTTCCGCTACGGACGACGCTGTTATCGTCAACGGGGAGAGCGCCGGCGTTACAGACCGCTCTTCCGTCGCGCTTGATCGTCGAACAGTTCATGAAAAGCGAACGCCGGTGAGTTTTTCGGAAACCTCCCAGAGCCGCGCGGACGCGGCCGCGTCCTTTGCTTGCCGGGGTACTCGCGCGGCGGCCGGCACGCCGCGGGTCTCGCCCAGTCTATCCGGCCCGTAATAGCCACCAGGTTCGGCAAGCGGAGACGTCGCCGCGAACAGCGTCGGTAGCGCCCCTTGAGCTGGCGGTTGAAACAGGAACCAGAGCAAGGACCGAGTGACGCGCTGCAAACTGCGAGGTCCGGCGCCGTTTGGAATCAGCTCGGTGCGGGCGATGCCGGGATGCGCGGCGATGCTCCTGATTCCCCATCCAGAGACATCGCTTCTCGTCTGAAGCTCGAACGCGAACATGAGGCACGCGAGCTTTGATTGACTGTAAACCCGCATGGGCCTGTATTCGCGCTCCGCCTGAAGATCGTCGAAGTCGATCACGCCGCTCCGGGCGGCTAGGCTCGAAACGTTGACGACGCGTGGCTCCTTGCCGTTGCGCAACAGCGGAAGGAGCTGCGCCGTGAGCCCAAAGTGGCCAAGATAGTTGGTCGCCAGCTGCAGCTCGAAGCCATCGCTCGTCACCTTTCGCAGCGGCGGGGCCATTACGGCGGCGTTGTTGATGAGCATATCGAGGCTCGACCGTTGGGCTCGCATCCGGGCGCCGAAGTCCTTCACCGACCTCAGACTTGCGAGGTCGAGCTCTTCAAAGCGCACTTTGGCGTCGGGAAACGCCGTGCGGATCCGTGCAATGGCGCTCGCTCCCTTCTCCAAGCTACGGCCCGCGATGATGATTTCACAGCGGGCCCGGGCCAACGCCAACGCGTCCTCAAAGCCAATCCCACCAGTTCCCGTGACGACGGCTGATCGCCCCAATTGAGAAGGAATATCCTTGATCGTCCATTCCGGCATGGCTTCCCTGCAAGTCCACTAGGCTAGGCACAGGGGCCCAATATTACACTAAGTGTAGTTTTTACAAGGTTGGCCACGAAGAAAATTTGCGAACCTTCATGCAACCGCATTTTTCCGACGACGGTGGCCGGCGCACTGACCAGCTCCGCCTCGATAAAATTACATCAAGTGCATTTTTTATTGCACTTCGTGCGATATTGCAAGGCAGTCGCGGGCACCGGCTGCGCGACCACTGGCCGCGGGCGCGGCGATCAACTGACGGCCGCGACCGCATCGCAAGACAGCCTAAGTCACGGCAGGCAAATCGCTTTTTTCTTGCACCTTGTTTGCGCAGCGTGTAGTATGTTGCACTGAGTGCGATTTTTGGATGGGGCTTTCCTTGCCGGCAAAAGTAGTAGCAGACGTCAAAGTTGCGGAGGAGGGTCTTCGCGAGCGCAAACGGCGTGAGACGCTGGCTCGGATCGCGGAAGCAGGCCTCAAGCTGTTCATGACGAATGGCTACGAAGAGACGACCCTCGAGGCGATCGCCGAGGCGGCAGGCATTTCGCGGCGGACGTTCTTTTATTACTTCAAGTCAAAAGAGGAAATCCTGCTTGCGTGGCAAAGCCACTTCACGCAGCTCATTAGAGCTGCGGTGATCGCCGAGCCTTCGGATCAATCTCCAATCGACACGGTCAAGAACGCTTTGCTGAAACTGACCGGCAACTACAATTCGGAGCAGAGCCTTGCCCTCGATCGGGTCATCCGCTCGAGCCCTGCGCTGATTTCCGCGAGTCACGCGAAGTATATCGCTCAGGAACAGGCGATATTCGAAGCCCTTTGCGTGAAATGGCCGCAGGCCAAGCGGCGGAAATCTCTTCGATACGTCGCCATGGTCGCCGTCGGAGCGCTTCGACTGGCGATCGAATCCTGGAGCAACGACAACGGCAAGCGACCGCCGGCAGCCTATCTCCGCGAATCCTTCGCTAATTTGCAAGGCATCCTTTGAAACCGAAGAGCGGCCCGTAAGAGGCTGCGCCCGCGGCGCGCTCTGATGGAGTACCAATCGACGTATTGAGTACCAGTCTATGTGCGACGAACCTGCCCGCCTCAACTTTCCGGCGCGCGACAAGGTGCCCTAGCTGCTGTATGCGTTCTGTGCTTTTCGGTTGATGTACTGGCTATATAGCCGCTGCTTTGTCATGGCGTCCCGCTTGGGGGGAGCTCCGAACATACGAGAATACTCCCGGCTGAACTGAGATGCGCTTTCGTAGCCGACCTGATACGCAGCCTCTGTCACGCTTGCATTCTCTGTCACCATTAGCCGCCGCGCCTCTATAAGGCGCAATTGCTTCTGGAATTGAAGCGGCGTCATAGACGTCAGAGCCTTAAAATGCTGATGGAATGACGAAAGGCTCATTCGTGCCGCTTCGGCCAGCTGCTCGACACGCAGCATCCGGGCAAGGTCGGTACGTATGAGATGGATCGCCCTTGAGATGCGTGCCGTGTTCGTTTCGGGCAATACCAGCCTACATAGCTTTCCGCCATGCGGGCTACTCAGAAGCCAATAGCAAATCTCTCGCATGACGGAGGGGTAAAGGATCGGTATCGCCTGCGGCGCTTCATTCATCCGGATAATACGCAGGACGCAGTCGGCCAGAGGTCCATCAACTTTGCTCACGAACACGCACCGACCCGAATCGGGCGGAAGTGTTGGGGGCGTCTCGAGATTCTCCAGCACGTCACGCATTATCGCCAAATCAAATTCTATCGTGACGCCCATATACGGAGAGTCCGGACCTGCTTCGACGATGCGTCCAGTAGCCGGCAGCTCCATGCCGATGGTAAGGCACTCCATCGCGCCATACTGGACCATCTCCTCACCGATGAGGATTTGTTTCGCGCCTTGTATCACGACGCAGATTGACGGCCGGTAGATCTGTTGCAGCGGCAGCCTCCGCTGGAACGATCGCATGATGTTGACAGAGCTGATCTGTGTCGGGAACAAACCCTGGCCGCCACCCTGAGCCTCGATATAAGAAGTGACAGCTTTCAGCAGCGACGACGACACGCGAGCCTCCGATCGGTCGTGCGGCCAGTGCGACACTTGGCCTCCGACAGCAAACGTATGGTCCCTTGTTGGACCAGCCAAATATATCTACGTAGCGGGCATTGGCAATCGGCCGCCTCTTTATGCCGAACAACATCCAGCAAAACAGAAACATCCCTCTGGCATGACGAACGGCGTCACGCTTTCAACCTAAGGGCCAGGCCTCTTGTCAATTGTCTCTGAAGATGACGGCCGCGAGTACATCCAGGGATGGCGCGTTGCCGCAACGCTGATTGCATTGTTTCTTGTCAGCCTGATTTCTCAGATCGATCGGATACTGCCGTTCGTCATGGCAGAAGCGATAAAGGCTGATCTAGCGCTCAGCGACACCGGGGTCGGTTTATTGACCGGGGCTGCTTTCGCTGTTTGCTACACGCTCCTTTCCTTGCCGCTCGCCAGGGCGTCTGATAGGGGATCACCCCGGTTGGTGATCGCTTTGTGCACCCTGCTTTGGAGTACGATGACGGCGCTTGGCGGCTTCGCCGCCAGCTTCCTGTTCCTGGCATTCACACGCTTCGGAGTTGCGTTCGGTGAGGCCGGCGCCACCCCGGCGGGACACGCAATCATCGCCCGGAAGATCAACCCCGAACACCGCGGCCTCGCGATTGCCCTCTTCGCCCTGGGCCTACCTCTCGGCACCATGGTCGGATTCGCCGGCGGCGGTGCCGTCAGCGATGCACTGGGTTGGCGCGCGGCGCTGATTGGTGCAGGCGTCGCGGGAGCAGCAATCGGCCTTCTGGCGCTCGCAATCATCAGCCCGACTCCGCCAATCAGGAGCAGAGCTACAAGAAGCGAACCCTTCTTCCGAGCGAGCTACCGGCTTCTTTCGTCCGCAAACTTTCGCTGGTTGTTCATTGGTGCAATCATCGGCAGCTTCGCGGCAGCCCCGTTCTACGCTTTTGCAGCCCCCTTTCTCATTCGCACTCACGGATATAGCGCCAGCGAGGCCGGGCTGGCATTCGGGCTTCTCCAAGGTCTGATGGGCATTCTCGGTACGCTCATAGGCGGGCGCTGGTTCGATCGCGCCGTGCGCTCCGGTAGCGGAAAGCTACTTGGGCCTCCCGCGATCCTCTTTCTTATCGCCAGCACGACGACAGCTGCAGCTCTGTTTGCATCAATCGGTTGGCTCTCAATATTGCTGCTGGTGCCGAGCATGTTGTCCTTCGCATTTCTGCTGCCTTGGGGGTTCGGAGCTGCACATCTGGTGGCGGGAAAAGGCAAAGAGGCGATGGCCAGCAGCCTCGTTATGATCGGCTCAGGCCTTTTTGGCCCGGCAATTGGGCCGCTGATCGTCGGCTTGATCAGCGACGCCGCGACAAAGGCCCAGATGCCTAACGGGCTCGCGATTGGAATGCTGACTGTCCCGGTCGCCAGCGCCGTCACTGGCATCATCCTGTTGATTGCAAATGGGCAGATCGCTGCTTCACTTCAGCGATCGTGACCAGAACATATGCGGTAGCAATCTACTTGTCGCCGGCGCCACTCGGCAGGTTGGCCGGCGGTTATTGATCGAAACGCAGGAACGCGCTCCGTTGCCCCCAACGACGTGTGCGACTTGGCGATATCGAATTGAGGTCGGGATTGCGCTCTTAGTGAGCGCGTATCTGCCTCGGCGACGACTCTGATCGAACCCGACAGATGCGCGCCGACTTGCATTCTCCTTTGCTCTGGCTCGTACCTCGACCGCCTCAAGACATCCGTGATCGATAAGGTGCGATCGTACACTACGACCGGCATTCTTTGGCGCTGCTCGAAGGTGCCTTTCGGCGCGGCAATTTCTCACGCTCTTCGCACGCCAACGCGGGCGGAAATCCGCCTTTGTCCTTTGCAGGAATAGGCAAGAAAAATGCAAGTTCAGGCATTTTCCGTGTTCGCATTACCACTCAATACTCAATCGTCGTGATCGCTCGGAAGTCGGCTTCTGGCAGCCTGCAGCCATCACGTGAGGGGAATTGCGGCACGCTCGAGTGCGAATGCTCGCAAACGATCGACGCAATCACCATGAAACGACCTGCCATCAGCAAAAATACCGTGAAAGAAAGAGCCATGAGGAGAACAAATCGGATGCAGCTTCCTTCATCGGGCTGGCGTCGCTCTACCCTTCGTCTCGCTTTGACTGCTGCTGCACTCTTCGGGTTTGTGCCCGTCGCGGCCGCGCTCGATGTGACCGTGACAAGGCTGAAGACTACCGAGGGGGACATCGTTGTCTGCCTTTGGCGTTCGACGGACGAAGGCTTCCCCAGATGCGCTGAAGGGCGGCCCTTCAGGAAGGCTACTGCGCCAGCGTCCAGTGCACGAGTGTCCTTCCCCAATCTGCCCGCAGGACAATACGCAGTCTCGATGTTTCACGACCCGAAACGAATGGGCAAACCTGAAACGAATCTGTTGGGAATCCCGACATCGGGAATAGGCATAGCGAATAATCCAAGGATGAGTCTGACAAACAGACCCACCTTCGAAAAGGGAAAGGTCGAGATCCCCGACGTGAAGTCGATCGAAATCGAAGCACAATATCCGTGAAGCCTAAATCGGCGGCCTGATGAGCGGCAGCTTGAAGCGCTTCGGGTTGCAAGCACGATACCGGGCCGGCTTCATTCGCCGGCCCCCCAATACGGACGAACACGACTTCGTCCAACTGCCTCCTCCACATCATAACCATCGTTGCGCAAATTTGCGCACGGGACGTCTTGCCTTGCGAGCGAAGCGAGGTCTCCACAGGACGAAGATGCCGCTGGCAGGCGCGCGTCCTCATGGCCCGGGCCACGAAATCGCCCAAATAATATTACACCAAGTGCGAAATAAGTTACGCTTGATGCGAGACTTCTGAAATGACCGCCCTCGAGGCATCCCGACCGTCGTCCGCGGGGACGAATAAGGAGTCATCAAATGACATGTGACACGCCGGATGGGACGGATATCACCGTTCCGCAACGAGAGCGGGAGCGAGATGCTGAGCGACCATTTGCCGGCGGCGCGTCCGCAAGCCTGAGCGGTGGCCCCGATCACCTTGGAGCCCGTCCGCGCGTGTGGCCGATCGAGGCGCCCACAAGACGTGGAGCGATTGCTCAACACCGAACGCGCGGACGTCGCGATCGATCCCGTGGCTCCTACCTGCCGGCCAAGGCGTTGAGGCCCATCCAGCCCTCCGATCCCGCGAAACACGAAGAAACCCACGCTGCTCCAATTTCCTCTGGTTTCGCCGCACGCGTTGTGAGGGCACTCCGATCTCCAATTCTCACGAATGTCGGGATCGCTGCTCTCCTGTATGTGATCTCATTCCATCCCTATTTCGATCTAACCGGCATCGTTTCAGGCAGCCTCGTTTGCCCCGGCGCGAAGGCGATATTGGCGGCGACGGTGGATTTCCTGCAGGAAGAGGTGACGCCCACGATACAAGCGTTCCTCTCGGGTCGACTGATGAGGTGGATCGGTCTTACTTTGCTGTTCGCCTTGTTTCCCGCATTCAGCGTGCTTCGGACCGGAACGATGGCGAGGATTCGCGCGCTGGCCACGTCTGCGGTATCCCAGATTCGGCGCCTCAGGCTATCGCGCCGGCACATCCAATCACTGCACTTTGCGGAGCCATCCGAGATACGCTCTCCCTTAGTTTGGAACCGCCCGTCCGACCACGAAGTTAACAACCAAAGAGGCCTAGATGACGCCCGAGGAATTCCGACGACGCGGTCACGAGATCATCGACTGGCTGGCGGACTATCATGCAAAGATGTCCGACTATCCGGTCCAGCCTGCGACACAGCCGGGTGACGTCAAAGCGATGCTTCCCGCCTCCCCACCGGTAGAAGCTGAGGAATTCGACGAGATCATCGCTGATCTTGATTCAGTGGTTCTTCCCAACATCTCGCATTGGCAACACCCGCGGTTCTTCGGCTACTTTCCCTCCAATTCACTTGGCTCCGGCATCCTTGGTGACCTGGTGAGCAGCGGACTTGGGGTTCTGGGCCTGTCCTGGCAGTCATCGCCGGCGGTAACGGAGATCGAGGAGGTCACGGTCGACTGGTTCAGGCAGATGGTTGGCCTGTCTTCCGCCTGGTTCGGCGTGATCAACGACACTGCGTCGACAAGCACCTTGGTTGCTCTGCTATGCGCCCGCGAGAAGACGACGAGCTTCTCGCTCGTTCGCCGAGGTCTGCAAGCGGAATCCAAGCCGTTGACGATCTACACATCGGCAAGCGCTCATTCGTCCGTCGAAAAGGCGGCGCTGCTGGCGGGGTTCGGCCGTGAGAATGTTCGCATGATCGATATCGACGACAGTTTCGCGATGCGGCCAGAGGCGCTCGAAGATGCAATCGTTGCGGATCTTCGCTCTGGGTTCACGCCATGCGCGATCGTCGCGGCAGTGGGCGGGACCGCTACCGTGTCCATTGATCCGGTATCGGAGATCGCTGCCATAGCGCGGAGGCATGGTTTGTGGCTCCACATCGACGCCGCCATGGCCGGGAATGCGATGATCCTGCCCGAGCTACGGTGGATGTGGGAAGGGGTCGAGGATGCAGACAGTGTCGTGATCAATGCGCACAAATGGCTCGGCGTCCCTTTTGATTGCTCGCTCTATTTCGTTCGGGACGAGCCTCACCTTCTCAGGGTGATGTCTGCCGATCCGAGCTTCCTCCAATCTCAAGCCGACGAGAAGGTGCGCAATCTGCGTAACACAGGTATTCCGCTCGGACGGAGATTCAGGGCGTTGAAACTGTGGTTCGCCATACGGGAACAGGGCGTTTCCGGGTTGCAGGCCAGGTTGCGGCGAGACATGAGCCTGGCGCAAGATCTTCGGTCGAAAGTCGAAGCAACACCAGGTTGGGAAGTCGTCGCACCCGTCGTTCTGCAAACCGTATGCATTGTGAATCGCCCGAAGTCGGTGCCTTCCCATCGTCTCGATGACTTCACGCGCGCATGGGCGCACGCGGTGAACGCCTCAGGCCAAGCCTATGTCACGCCCGCTGCCGCGGCCGGGCATTGGATGGTCCGCGTCTCGATCGGCACAATATCCACCGACGCGAGCGACATAGAGGCGGTCTGGCACACGATCCAGGAAGCGGCTGCCGCGATCGTTCCAAAATTTTCGTGAATGGCCAACGTAAGCGGCTTCTCTTGCGATCTGCGGAATTTATAAGTGGTCGGGAGCTCCAGGCAGAGTCTGGATTTTCGAAGAAATGGTCTCCCCCGATGTTCGGGGCAAGATCAACGACTTGGCTCTCGATGCCGGGCTGGTGAATTCTTTCACATGCTGGGGAATGGCTGGTGATCTGCTGTCACTGGAAGAGCCGAGCCATCCTGCCGTCCGCTTTGAACGCGTCACCAGCGCGCAGAATCTTGATGCTTGTGCCAGCCTGAACGCGCGCGCATACGGCTTGTCGGAGACGGATGCAATGGCGACATATCGACTTCATACCCGACGCTCGCCGGCACCTGGCACGCGCGTCAACATCGCACATGTCGAGGATCCGCGCTTCGCCGACTTCATGTCGCAGGCGAACGCTCGCCGACTGGTGGCGCGGCAGCCGGAGACGATGGAGGCACCGCGCCCTTGTCGGTCCAACTTGGAGGAGCTCCAACTCCCTGGCCGATGAATCCAGCAAGTCCCGGAGCTCTTCCGTACACTTCGCACGCCGCTTGCTTCGGCGCACCGCCCAGGGACGTGTGCAGGCTCTCGAGCGACGGCAGCGCTGGAAGGGTTCCGAAAGGCGTACTCCCCGTGACCAATAATCGGCTGAAGTCGGCGGCAAATGCCGTGGAAAGGTCGTATGCATCGCCATCAGGCGATACGCGGGGAGAACTTGTGAAAGAATTCGCCCCCCGGCCCCACACCATAGCCGCCTTCTGCTTCCCTCTTCCGTCCCTCGCCTCACCTTCGACCGACAGGCTGCCAAGTCCCACCGGAATGCGCGGAACTGGTACTGGCACACCAGGCAGGAGCACGGTTTTCGCGACCCGCGCGACACCGGATGCGCCAGCCGCCGCAGGGTCCGTCGCCGCCGCATGCGTGATGACGGCTTGAACGGTCAGGTCGGCCTGATCCGCCGGACCGACAATCTGGAATCTATCGCTCAATCCGAAGCACAGAGCACGGTCGATGGCGTTGCCGATGATCCTGCGCTGCTCCGGCGAGAAGGAGACCTCCGCGGCCGCTTTGGACGAAAATCGAGTTTCTACCAGCCGCACGGTCTTGGCGCCGAGAACGTCCTCCTTGTCGACGCGAACGATTGACTTCGTCAGAACACCGTCGGATGGCGTCAGACCATCATAACTGGTCAGCGAACCCGCCCTGTTCAGTGGCGCACTCGCGCACCCGGTGGTCAGCAGACACAAGACCGCTATGAGCTGGAAACGCTGCATCGGACTTCAGCGACGCGATGCAGATGCCGACCAGTCGATTTCTGCCGCCGCCCGACGTCCCCCGTCCCGAAGAGGAGGATAACTCTTCTGTTGCTCACCGGTCATAGCACGGCCTTTCTCGGCCGCTGTCGCGGGCACGTTATCCTGCAAGTCAGCCCGTGCGGAGGCGCCTGAGATCAGCATTGCGTTCCGAATGGTCGGCTGCGCGAGAATATCCTGCCAGTCGAAGCTCCATTGCGCCAAACTTCTGGAATCCCCGGCGAACGCATAGTCCAGGAATGCGAGCGTCAATTCTCCGGTGGCTTCCTTGACCTTCGGATTCAATCCTGGCCCCCCGGTCAGAGCGCGATCCGTAAATATACTATGGGATCCGCCTCGAAACATGACCAGCAGCTTACGTCGATTGGCGATCGCGTCGAATATTGCGACTCGATCGCGTGCACTCGAATAGAAGCCGGGAATTTTGATGACGTCTTGCGTAGCCGTCACGTGAAGCGTCGGCACGGCGATGTTGGCGAGCACGCTCGACAAGTCGCTCTCACCATAGAAAGGCGGGGCTGAAATCACGATCGCCGCCTTGAAGCGTCGGTCGCGGAAATTGAGCCAACGACCATCCCGAATGACCCGGGCACCGACCGTCAACAACGCGGTGTTCGCGCCGTACGAATGTCCAGCTACGGCGACGCGTCGCATATCGATAAATCGGGCGTAGGGACCGGTTGCAAATAACAACATTTGGTCGAGCGCAAAACGGAGATCTCCGACACGCGCCGCAGCTTCATCGTCCCGGGTCGCCGCTTGCAGCCGCCCCACGAGTTCGAAGGGATTTCCACGCCAAAGAGAAGCATCGCTTCCGATATGCTGGACATGCAAACTCGCAATGCCGTGTGCGGCCCACCGGGCAGCGAGGTAGGTGTAACCGTTTCGTGAACCGCCCATCCCGTGCGAGAAGACGATCAGTGGCACCCTTCCCGGCGATACCTCGGTCGGCCAATACAAGCGAGCAGGAATTTCGCGATTTCGAGACGTATCCCTCCAATCGAAGTCGATCGCACGAAACGCCGTATGCTCCTGTTGCACCTGAGCATTCTGCGCATTTGCGCCCTGAGGCAGCACCATCGCGAGAGTACATGCCAATGCCATAGCAGCGAGCCAGCTCTTCATGACCATTACTCCTGCTACTTCCCTGCGCCATGCATTTTCAGCATTGGACCGATGCCAACTCGGTAGCGGTCGGAGCTCTCCCTGTCAATAAAAACTACACCGGGTGCATTATTTTGACGCAGGGTCAATGGGGCAAACATTCCCCGGCTCGAGGCACAACCGACCAGCGCTGCTGCAATGAGCTCGGAAATGCCATCCGGACGGTCATCCCAGCCCCCCAATCCTGAAGAGCGAAAAGCCGACATAAGCCACGGTGCCGTATACAACGACGAGGATGACCATCATCATGGCGACCTTCGCGATCGAGCCGCAAAGGCCGCGTCTGTCGATGCGACCGTCCTTGGCCACATCACTGCTCTTGTGTCGCCGCCGTACCGTCATCGGTCCATTCGGGAGGAAGACCCAGCTTGGGCCGCCACCGGCGCCGGTACGGAATAGACTTGTATGACGCAAAATGGTTGAAGCCGGCGGCGGAGCGCATTCAGACCCCCTTATTGTGAACCCGGTACCCTTGATAGACGGGCTACATGGCTCGGAATCTGGCCGCGAATGACCTAATGTTGCTGCTCGACCACCATTTGTGTCTAAAGATGTCCAAGCGAATTGGGGACAGCCTTCGTTACAAATAATACCCTTCAGCTTGCTCAACCGGCCTATACCGGCGCTCATGCACATTCCGCAAATCCTTGTCGTCGATGACGATCTAGAGATTCGAAAGCTTCTTGCTCGCTACATCAAGGAGCAAGGCTTTCGCGTGCAGCTCGCGTCCCGGTGCGCCGAGGTACGCGAGCGGATCGCCACGAACCAGATCGATCTGATCGTCCTGGACGTGATGCTCCCCGATGGATCCGGACTCGATCTTTGTCGCGATCTCCGGTCCGCGCGTTCCCGAGTCCCGATCATCCTGCTCACTGCTCTCAAGGAAGATGTGGACCGGATCATCGGCCTGGAGATCGGCGCCGATGACTATCTCGGCAAACCGTTCATCCGCGCGAACTGATAGCCCGCATCCGCACGGTCTTCCGTCGCGGTGAAGATGACCGCTCGGCCCATGGGGGCAAGGGGCGCTTCCTCTTCGAAGGCTTCATCGCAGATCCGTCCGCCCGGTCGGTCGTCGGTCCACAAAGCGGTTCGATCGAGTTGACTGGCGCCGAGTTTGACCTGCTGTTGACCTTTCTCGAACGGCCCGGTCGCGTCCTGTCTCGCGACCAGCTGCTCGATCTGACACGCGGGCGCGACGGAGACGTGCTAGAGAAATCCATCGACGTGCTGATCAGTCGATTGCGGCGCAAGCTCGCGGAGAATGGCGCGAACCACATCTTCAAAACGGTGCGCAACGGCGGCTATCAGCTTGCTGCCAAAGTCACCTATTTGGACCAGCACTCTTGAGCCTGATTTTGCGGTCGGATGGCTGTCACGCTATGCGGCAGTGACCATGCGCCACAACGTCTCGACCAGCACGGCATAGCCCTTGTCGAGAGCTTCAGGTGCCGTGAACTCGCGCGGATTGTGACTGAGCCCGCCCCGGCTCGGCACGAATATGAGCGAAGCTGGGATACGTTTCTGGATCGCCAACGCGTCATGCCCCGTGATGGTCTTGAATGTCAGGGCCTCGCAGCCGACATCGCTCGCAACGGCCAGGATCAACTCGACACCATCCGGATCGAGCAAGGGGGCCGAGCGCCTGTCGTCGGCGGCGATCGAGACGCCAACGCCGATCTCGCGGGCCTCGCGTTCGATCCGCTTCAGAAAACGGTCACTGATGGCGACAACCGCGGCTTCGTCTTCGTGTCGGATTTCGAACCAGACCCTCACTCGGCCTGCAACGACATTCGGCGAATTCGGGTAAGCGTTGATGCGGGCCGCGGAGGCGTGTGCGCCGGCGTCTTCGCGCGCGACTTCGACGTAGAGGGCTTCGATCGCGCGGGCCGCCGCGCGCAGGGCATCCCGGCGCATTGGCATCGGCGTCGGTCCCGTATGCGAGTAATCGCCTTCAAATACGACCGATATCTTGCGAGTCATCCAGGCGCCGGAAACCGCGGCAATATCCCCTGAAACCTGCTCGAGTCGATCACCCTGCTCGACGTGAAGTTCCACGTAGCGTACGGGGCGATACTCGAGTGGCGTGACACCACAATAGCCGATCGCGGCCAGCGCAGCGCCGAGCGTGACGCCGTCGCCGTCCGCACAGGCGTAGGCGTCCTGCAAGCTCAAGCTGCCGGCGAAGACGGAGCTGCCGGTCAGACTGGGCTGAAAGCGGGCTCCCTCCTCATTGGTCCAGTTAGCGACGGCCAGGTTGCGTCGTGCGGCGCCAGGGTTCGCAAGACAGCGCTCCCTAACCGCTTCCACCGCAAGGAGTCCCGCCAGCACACCATAGGCACCATCGTATCGGCCGCCCGTCGGCTGGGAATCAAGATGCGATCCGGTGATCACAACGTCGTCGAACCCAGGGTCAAGAATTGCGACGCCGAACATGTTGCCGATCGCGTCGATCCTCGGGACGAGGCTGCGGTTGCCGATCTCGCGCAGAAAGAGGTCTCGGGCCCGCTTGTCGAGTGCCGTCGCCGCAAGCCTGCAAACGCCGCCGTCGTCGGTCGCGCCAATCGCCGCGAAACCCGCAATGAGATCGTGCAAGGCGGTCATGGTCCGAGATCACCGCGAATGGCTGCAAGCGTCAATTGTTCGAACTCCGCTTCGGTCAAACGCCGGGGATTGGAGCCCGCAGTCGGATCCTTCACCGCATCGGCGGCAATTGTCCGGGCGTCACTCTCCTTCACCCCGAGCTCGGCCAGGGTATGCGGTACGCCAAGCTTCATTCGCAAGGCCAGGATCCAGCCCAACACCGCATCGAAATCATGGCTCGGCAAATTCAACGCGCGAGCTATGTGCGGGATCTTGTCGGCGATCGCATCCCTGTTGCAAACAAGGGCATAGGGAAAGACTACACCATTGGTCAGCCCATGATGGGTGTCGTAGCGCGCGCCGACCGGATGAGAGACGGAATGGATCGCGCCCAGTCCCTTCTGGAACGCGGTAGCTCCCATCGACGCCGCCGCGAACATGTAGGATCTGGCTTCGAGATCACGCCCATTCTCGACCGCGCGCGGCAGGTAGGTGTCGACAATCTTCATCCCCTCCAGGGCAATACCGTCGGCGAGTGGATGGAATGCCTTGACGCAATAAGCCTCGAAGCAGTGGGACAGCGCATCCATGCCGGTCGCCATCGTCAGAAATGGCGAGAGTCCAACCGCAAGCTGGGGATCCTCGATCGCGATCTTCGGCATCATCATGGGATGAAAGATGATCTTTTTCTCATGGGTGTCTTCGCGCGTGATCACGACGGCACGGCCCACTTCGGAACCCGTGCCGGCCGTGGTCGGCACGGCGATGATCGGCACGATGCCATCCGTGTTGGCGCGGGTCCACCAGTCGCCGATGTCCTCGAAGTCCCATACCGGCCGCGACTGCGCCACCATGAACGCCACGCATTTTCCAACGTCCAGCGCTGAACCTCCCCCGACCGCGATCACGCCGTCATGACCGCCCGCCCAAAATGCCTGCACTCCCGCGCGCAAATTCGATTCGGTCGGATTGGGCTTCACGTCGGAAAATATGCCGAGCGGGATGCCCGCCTCGCGAATGCGGCTGACGATGCCCGCGATGAGGTCGGTCTTCACGAGGCCATGGTCGGTCACCAGCAAAGGCCTGGCAAGACCATATGTCCGGCACGCCGCGGGAAGCTCGGCGATGCGGCCCGGACCTGAGATGACGCGCGTCGGAAAATTCCAGGCCCCGGTGATATGAACGTCCATATGCGGCTCTCAGTGCTCGATGCAAAGATGGAATGATTTTGGCCGGGTCAGAACTCCAACGGGATCAGATGATCTCGAAGTAGCGCGCAAGCTCCCAATCGGTGATGGTCTTGCGGAATTCGCGTTCCTCCCACTGCCGTGTCATGGCGTAGTGATCGACAAAGACGTCTCCAAACAGATTGCGGGCCGCCTGCGAAGCCATCAATCGCTCGGCGGCTTCCGATAGCGTGCGGGGAAACGCATGCTCGGGCGGGTGCGTTCGCTCATAGGCATTACCGGCGATTGGCTCGCTCGGTTCGATTCTGTGCTCGATCCCCCATAGCCCCGATCCCAGCGCCGCAGCGATCGCAAGGTATGGATTGATATCGGCGGCGGCAACCCGATATTCCACGCGCTGACTCGCCGGTTTTCCGGGAATGACCCGCAGCGCACAGGTGCGATTCTCGATTCCCCAGGTCGCATCCGTCGGCGCCCAGAAGCCAGGTACCAGACGCGAATAGCTGTTCACGGTGGAAGCAACCATCGCAAGCAGCTCCGGCAGCAATGCCTGCTGTCCGCCGACAAACCAGCGCATGGTGTCGGACATGTTGCCGGGACGCCCACTCTGGTGAAATGACGGATTGCCGTCCTTGTCGCGCAGCGAAAGATGCAGGTGCCCGGATTGTCCGGGATACGCGTTCGACCATTTGGCCATGAAGGTGAGCATCTTGCCCCGACGCTCGGCCCAGACTTTTGAAAAAGTCTTGAACAGCACCGCACGATCCGCAGCCTCAAGCGCATCGGTGTACAGGATCGCCGCTTCCAGGACCCCGGGGCCGGTCTCGGTGTGCAGCCCCTCGATCGGCATGTCCATTTCGTCACACAGCTTGAGCAGCGAGCGATGGAATTCCGACTCCACGGAGGCGCGCAGCATGGAATAGCCGAACCAGCCCGGCGTGAGATTCTTCAGCTCGCGAAAGCCCTTTTCCCGCACGCTGTGGGGCGTTTCATCGAACACGAAAAATTCAAACTCGGCAGCCACTGACGGGGCAAATCCCATGCCTTCGGCACGATCGATGACCCGGCGAAGCAGCCGGCGCGGGCAGAGCTTCTCCGCCTCGCCCACGAACTCGCCGAGAAAGAACAGCATGTTCTCTTCCATCGGGATATCGCGGCAGGTCGCGGGATCGATGCGGGCCGTAGCATCCGGAAAAGCCGTGTGCCAACCGGTAAACTTGCCGTCGTCGTACATCTGGTCGTTGGAATCCCAGCCGAAGATGATGTCGCAGAAGCTGAGGCCACCCTCCAATGCGCCAAAGAACTTGTCTCGCGCGAGATATTTTCCACGAATGACGCCATCGAGATCGACGACCCCAAGCTTGACGTGGGACAGGCCCCGTTCCTCGACCAGGGCCCTGGCATCGGCGGCGGTTTTTACGTTTCTTGCGCCCATGAACTTCGAACACCCTCTCAAGCCGGCGCGATCGCGCGCAACTCTTCGTCGCAAGCGGTGATGAACATATCCGCGTGATCCGTGCCGAAGCACAGCGGCGGACGAATCTTGAGCGTGCTGCCGAACGGTCCGGCGGCGCCGATCAGGAAGCCGCGCTGGCGCAGGCGGTTGATCAGCATGATTGCGAGCTCCGGCGCCGGCTCCTTGCCGTCGCGATCACGTACGAGCTCGATGCCGATGAACAGACCGGCGCCTCGAACGTCCCCGATCTGGACGTGGCGATTTCCGATCTCGCGCAATCCGTCCATCAGATGACGTCCAACCTCGCTCGCATTCTCCAAGAGGCCCTCATCTTCGATCACGTCGAGCACCGCAAGTCCTGCCGCTGCGGCCACTGGATTGCCGCCGAACGTGTTGAAGTACTTCACTTCGGCCGCAAAGCGATCAAGCAGCGATGCACGCAGAGCGACGCCTCCCATGGGAAAGCCGTTACCCATGGGCTTTCCCATCGTCACGATGTCGGGGACAACACCATGGCGCGCGAAGCCCCACATGGCTGCCCCCGTGCGTCCGAAGCCGGGCTGCACCTCGTCGGCGATGAACAGCCCCCGGCGTTCATGGACGAGGCTTATGGTGGGCGCCAGGAAGCCGGCCGGATCGGCATAGATGCCGTCGCTCGAAAAGATCGTGTCCACCAGCAGCCCAGCAAACCCGATACCGCTTCGCTCAAGATCGGCAATTGCCGCAGCAACACTGGCAGCGAAACGCCGACCGGGATCACCGACCGGATTGCGGAACATCTCGGGCGCTGGCACCACCCGCACATGGAGCGGCAATGGTTGGCCGGGACATGAGGACGGCGACACGTCGGTTACGGCTGCGGTGTTGCCGTGATAGGCCGTCTCCGTAACGATGAAGCCGGCCCGACCAGTGACGACCTTTGCGATCCGGAGCGCGAGATCGTTCGCCTCGCTGCCAGTGCACGTCAGTACCACACGATCGATTTCGGATGGAAATGTCCCCAGCAAGCGCTCCGCATAGGCATCGACCACGTCGTTGAGATAGCGCGTGTGGGTATTGAGCAAACCCACCTGGCGGCGAATTGCCTCGACGACGCGAGGGTGCGAATGCCCGACCGACGGGACGTTGTTATAGAGATCGAGATATCGGCGGCCGTCGACGTCGAACATGTAGACGCCTTCAGCGCGCTCCATTCGAATCGGCTCCTCGTAGAACAGGACCGAAGCCTTGCCGAAGGACCGCAGGCGTCGTTGCACCGCCTCTCCGAGTTCGGCGCCCATCGCCGACGCATGGCCCTGGTCGAAGGCGTTCAACGCCAGAATTTCTCTTTCCCGCTGCACCATACGCCTCCTCTGACCGCGCCTTGCGCAAGTCAAAGCGACGGCCGCGCCGATCGCGCCGCAATCACTCCCCAATCAGCTTGGAGTTTTGTGCAAATTCCCACAATGGCAAGCTGCCAGGAGGCAAAAGACACCGGAGCCTCAGACACACAGCCCCGGGCTTCCAGTGTTACCTTAGTAATATCAATGGACTACACATGGACACGCGACAACTTGCGGAGATACTGGGCACTCTGCTGCCCAACATTTGAGGGACCTGCCACATAATTAGTGTATCTTTCCAAATCGACGTGAGAAAGACTTCCACGTCCCGACGGCCGAGGCAGATGAGGACACCTCAATGACGAGCGAGCCGCTACTGACCAGCGACGCCTCCGCGGCCGAGAAACGGCCACGAAAGAGCGATGGCGATCGCCTCTCGAAGCTGGCGCGCCACAAGCACATCGTCGCGCAACTCACCGCCGCCCCTACTCTGCGCGCCTCCGAGATTGCGGCCGCGCTTGGTGTATCCGGTGAAACCATACGCCGAGATCTCGTGGAGCTTCAGGAACAGAAGCTCATCAACCGGACCTATGGCGGAGCTTCGCGCCCGTTTGCGCTCGAGCCGGCTCTCACCGATCGCAAGACGCTCATGATTGCTGAACGCGAAGCGATCGCCGCCGCGATCACGGACCTCGTTCTACCGAACGAAGTCCTGATGCTGGCGGCCGGCGCCACGACGTTTCATATCGCCAGACGGTTGGCTTCGCGTGCGCGCGACATCACGGTCATCACGCACGACTATGCGATTGCAGGCGCGCTCGCGGTCAACTCATCGATCCGTGTGCTGTGCTGCCCGGGCCGCTATCACCCGACCGAAGGCTACGTGTTCGGTACGCAGACGATCGCCAACATCAACAGCTACGAGGCCAACCGCGCTATCGTGAGCGCGACAGGCATCAGCGCCCGAGGCGCGAACGATGCGGACGACGAGGCCGGTGCGATCTATGGCGCGATGGTCAAGCGCGCTGCGGAAGCCATCCTCGTCGCCGATCACAGCAAGTTCGACCAGCGCGCTCTGACCGTATTTGCGCATTGGACCGATATCGACCGTCTGGTTACCGACCGGCAACCGGAAGGAGCTCTGGCAACGGCACTCCGTGAAGCCGGAACGGAGGTGATCATTGCCCAACCCTGAGAAAGACCAGACCATGGCAAGCCTCACATCTCTTGCTCCTCGCGAGGAGTATACCGGCCTTGATGGTGGTGACGGAGACAAGGGTCCTGCACCGCATCAGCGAACCAGGATCGGACGCCTGGATCTCGAACTCGTCGAGCCGCATAGAGCCTTCACTTGCAGCTGGACACGCACCGCCAGCATTCACGATGCCTCCTACGCGCTTGTCTTTCCACTGACGGGATGTGTGGCATTCAGCCAGGACGGCCGCGTCGGCATTGCCCGAGCCGGCGAATATGTCCTGCTCAGCGAACTCGCCTTCTACGAATTGTCGTCCGACAAGGCCGCACGCTTTCTGGTGCTTCGGATCCCGGCTGCGGAGCTGCGCGGACGTCTCGTCTCGATCGAGGATCACATCAGCCGACGCTTCAAGCCGAACGAACAGATGACCCGCCTTCTAGCCGGGATGATCGGAAGCGTGGCCGAGCTGTTCATCGAGTTTCCGGCGCCGAATCCACAAGCGCTTGCGACCGAAGTCATCAGCTTCGTGGCGCTCACGATCGGCGCGGAGGACCGGGGCGCCGCTACAGACGTCCGCAATGCGCGCTATCATCTGCGCCGCAGGATCGTTGATTTCATTGAAAGCCATCTCGGCGACCAATCCCTGTCACCGAAGAAAATTGCGGCCAGCAGCCGAATCTCGCTGAGCTATCTCTACAGTCTGTTCACGGACAACGAGACCACAGTCAGCCAGTTCGTGCAGACCAAGCGGCTGCAGCGAGCCTACGAAATCCTGGTTGCCGATCCCAAGGGTCACCGTACCGTCTCAGAGGTCGCCTACGAAGTGGGCTTCAAGAACGTCTCGCATTTCTCGCGCTGCTTCAGCCGTCACTTCAAGGTGGCCCCGCGTGACGTTCGCCAGGCGCAGGAAGCCGCGCCGCGGCCGGGCTCAGCTACACGCGCTGTCGAACCGAACGGATCGTCTTCGCCGCGAATGGCCTCCTCGCGCAAGGCTTTCGGATCTCCGTATTGGGACGTCCACAAGCAAGAGCTTCGCGAGACGGTTTAGAGCCGAATTCCGAAGGCCAGCCGTTGCGCCGCTCATGCGCGACGTGCTTTCTGCTGGAGCAGGCATTGGACGACATTCAAGACAAGATTTCTGCGGACGAACTCGCTTCGTTCTTCCATGAACTCGCCGACGTAGCCGGTCGGATCGCGTTGACCCATTTTCGGTCCAGCGCCAATTTCGAGCGCAAGCAGGATTTGACGCCGGTAACGATCGCCGATCGCGCGATCGAAGTGGAACTACGGCGCCTGATCAGCGCCCGCTTCCCCGATCACGGCATTCTCGGGGAGGAGATGGGATCGACCTTGGGCGATCGCTACACCTGGTATCTCGATCCGATCGACGGAACGAAGAGCTTCATCTCCGGAATGCCGCTGTTCGGCACGCTTGTCGCGCTCGCCGACGAGCGCAAGGGCGCGGTAGTCGCCGGCATGATCGACATGCCAGCGCTGGCCGAACGGTGGTACGGCACGCCGCGTGGGGTCACGTTCAACGGCAAGCCCGCAAAAGTGAGTCGCACGGCAAGATTGGAAGACGCACAAATTTATACATCCTCACCGGACTTCTTTACCTCGCAGGATTGGGCTCGCTACGACTTGCTGAGCAAGAAGGCCATGTTCCGACGATTTGGCGGCGATTGCTATCAGTACGGCCTGCTGGCATCCGGCCATTGCGATCTCGTCGTAGAGACGTCACTCAAGTCGTTCGACTTCATGGCATTGATTCCCGTGGTCGAGGGCGCGGGCGGAATCATACGCGACTGGGATGGGCAGCCACTCACGCCGGACTCCGACGGACGCGTGATCGCCGCCGCGAACGACAGCCTGCTCAAGCAGGCCCTGACGGTCCTGAAGCAATAGCAAGATGATGCGGCCGGGGCAGGCTCACACCAATCGTAACCAGCTGTCCCAGCGCGGGTCATACATCACGTCCCGAGCGCGCATGTATTTCCAGACGCCGTATTTCTGGTAGTCGAAATCCCAGGTGTTGAGCTTGCGGTTGACGACCGCCCATGAGGCCCATTTCATGTCGGCGAGCGCACGGTTGAGAATGACGCGCGCAATCATCTGCGGACGAGCCTCGCCGAGATATTGCTCGATCAGGGCTTCCGTCAGCTTCTCGTCGAAGAACATTTCGGCAAACAGCACGCCGAGCTCGTAGCTGCGCTCATTGTTGGAGGCAAATTCGTAGTCGATCAGCTTCATCGGCCTGGGCGCGCCGGTTTCAGCCGAAATGAGGAAATTCCCAGGCATGGGGTCGTTGAAGCATGGCACGAGGTCGAGGCCCGACGCCAGGAAGGCCGACTTGGCCTGATTGTAGCGATGCATCATCCAGGGCATGTCCTGCGGGAAATGCGCCCCCAGTTCCTTGCCTTGCTCGATATGTTCCTCAATCATGTCGAAGATTGTCTTGGTCTGGCCGAGCTTCGGGCCGCCATGCAAGCGGCGATAGAGAGCGAGAACGTCGGACTGGATGGCGGGATCGCCGAAATCGGCGTTCGTGCAGGCGCGATAGCCCTCCAGAAACTCGCTGATCTCCAGCCCATCCGCCGCGTCGAAGAAGATCACCTCCGGCCCGACACCCATAGCATGGGCATTGCGCGCGGCTTCGTTGGCGGTGACGCGATTGATGAACATTTCCGAGCCTTCGCCCGGCACCTTGACGAAATAGCGGCGCCCGTCGCCGGAAATCTCGACCAGCCAGTTCTGGTTCGACAGGCCTCCGACCAGCGGCGCATAGGCGCCCTGCTTGCCGTTCCATTGCGGGACGCGGGCGATAGCCGCTTCGACGTTGCGCTCGTGAAGCGTGGTCCCCTCGCCAAGTTTTCTGCGAACGGTCATGTGATCCTCCGAAGCATCTCGCCAAAGCGGGGCTCCCGAACCGCCATGCGGCAACGCACGAAGCGCCAGCTGGCGAATTTGTAGAACTCCAGCGTATTGCGCGCCGATTTGGCGGCGAGCAGCGCACCGATCAATCCCCAGCGCAGATCATCAGCCACGCCATAGATCCGCGCACGATTGAATGCCCCCTCCTCGAATGTGCCGGTACTGCGGGTGAAAATGTCGCGCGCCTCAGGCTCCTGTGCACAGGCCTCGACGAGGAAGCTGCCGATATCCTCCAACGGGTCGGTCGTTGTCGCGCGATCCCAGTCGATCAGGCGGACCTCGCCCGCGTCACTGATCAGGATATTCGAAACATTGCCGTCGCCGTGGATCGGCACCGCCTTGATATCCAGCGTCCGGCAGGCTTCGGCCGCAAACAGCAACTCCTTGACCAGCCATTCAGCATCCGACGGCAACTGGGCTTTCGCGGCCGCAGCCGCAGCGTAGAAATGCTCGATCTCGTCAAAGACGCTCTTGCGGCGTGGCAGCGGTGGTCCGGATTGAAACAGCCGCATCGCCGCAATGACGGCATCGACAATATCGGGCTCGAGCATCCGTTCCAATGTACCGACCCGCCAGCCCTGGTTGAGATCCTCCATCACCAGCAGTCCCGCCTTCGGGTCGGCCATCAGAACTTTGGGCCCGATGCCGAGATCGGATGCACGCTGCGCCGCCTCGAAGGCACATGCCACGTCGATATAGAGCTCGGCATCACGATCCATGCTCTTGATGAAGATGCTTTCGCTACCGCCCTTCCTGGTGGCGCGCCAGGGAAAGCCGTCGACACCTCGCCAGCTTGGCGAAGCCAGGATCGGGATGGCAGGTTCGATCACGACATCTCCAGCCCCCCATCCGGGGAGCTCGGCAATGGAATTCCGGATGGTGGCCAGTTCCGTTCCAGATTGACTCATGGCGACTTCTGATCTCTTGCGATTGCCGTTCAGCCGACCTTCGTGTCTGCCAAATTTGATCAAGACAGATTTTGATCAGGACAAATTTTGATCAGGACAGATGCAAAAGGGATGCCTCGGGCTCCACCAAATCATGCCGTTGACGCAACGGCCCTACCCCAACGCAGGTCATTTTCGCTATCCGGACAGTGACCCGGGACGCTACCCATTGAGGCCGACATGTCCGCTGCAGAACTGATCGGGATGAGCCTTGCCGAGCTGACAGACGCTTACGCCTCGCGGACGCTATCGCCGGTGGAGGTGCTACGAGCCACCCTCAGCCATTCCGAGAACGTCAATACAGCGATCAACGCCCTGTTCTGCTTCCGTCCGGAGCAGGCCATGGCCAGCGCGCTACGCTCGGAAGCGCGATGGAAGGCCGGGGCTGCACTGGGTCCGCTCGATGGCGTTCCGATGACCGTCAAGGATAGCGTCGCCATGGTCGGCTGGCCCTACTTTCACGGTATCGGGGCCAACCGCGCCCTGCCGCCCTCAAACTACGATTCACCACCGGCGATCGCGTTGCGCGAAGCCGGCGCGGTGATCTTTGCAAAGACCACGATGCCGGATTGTGGCCTGATGGCGTCAGGCATCAGCTCGCTGCACGGCATCACCCGCAACCCCTGGGGGCTTGCCTGGAACACCGGCGGCTCGTCGGCCGGCGCCGGCGCCTCCATCGCGGCCGGCGCCGGATATGTCTCCGTCGGCACGGATATCGCGGGCTCCGTCCGCCTTCCGGCCGCGCATTGCGGCCTCGCCGGACTGAAGCCCACCCACGGGCGCGTCCCGCACCTGCCCGCCGATACCATGCGCATGGCCGGTCCCATGGGCCGCAGCGTCGACGATATCGCCCGCCTGCTGACCGTGCTGACGCGGCAGGACGAGCGCGACACCTGGAGCCTTCCCGCCGATGGCGTGCGCTATCACGAGCGTCTCAAGCGCGACGTGCAGGGATTGAGGATCGGCGTCCTTACCGACATGGGCTTTGGCATGAAGCCAGAGGCGGTCGTGCGCGAGACCGTCGAGGCGGCCGGAAAGCTGCTCGCCGGCGCAGGCGCCAACGTCGAACCGTTCACCTCGCCGCTCGATCATGACGCCTACGAAGCCATCGACCTGTTCCTCCAGGTCCGCGGCTATCTCGAATACACGTCACTGCCCTCACATACTGACACTCCCCGCGACATCAATCCCTTCGTTCGCGCGTGGTCCCTAGGTGGAGCAAAACACTCGGGCACCGACCTTTACCGGGCCCTGGGGCAGATCGCCAAAATGAAGGCGGCGCTGCTGGGGGCCTTCGAAGGCTGGGACTATGTCATCTCACCGACGCTGCCGGTGGTGAACTTTCCGGCCGAGGAACCCGGCGTCTCTCGCGAAATGCCGCTCGAGCACACGCTGTTCACGGCCATGTTCAACCAGACCTGCCAGCCCGCCGCCACGGTCTGCATGGCGTTCGATTCCCGACATCTGCCGATCGGGGTCCAGGTCATCGGCCATCGCTTCGATGATCTTGGCGTGCTGCAGGTGACCAAGGCGCTGGAGGATATGCGTCCCGTCGCGATGGATTGGCCTTTCAAGCCGCGGTCCTGACGGTCAGGCCGCCGCCTGCGCCTCATCGCCATCGAGAAGGTGACAGGCGGCAAGGCGTCCGGGCGAATGCTCGACGAGCCTCGGCGTCTCCACCCGGCAGCGGCCGAATGCCTTCGGGCAGCGCGACGCAAAGCTGCAACCCGCCGGGATGTCGATCGGGCTGGGCGGCTCGCCCTCCAGCAGGAAATCGGAGGGATCAAACGGCTTCTCTTCCAGAGTTGGGGCTGCCGACAGCAACGCCTTGGTATAGGGATGCTGCGGATCGAAGAACAGATCGCGGTTGTCGGCAATCTCGACCATCTCGCCGAGATACATCACGGCGATCCGGGTGCAGACCTTCCGCACCATCGCCAAATCGTGCGAGACGAAGACATAGGTGAGGTCGTTCTTGTCCTGCAATTTCGAGAACAGCTCGATCAGCCTGCCCTGCTCGCGCTGGTCCAGCGCCGATAGGGTCTCGTCGAGGATCAGGAGCTTGGGATCGAGAATCAGGGCTCGCGCGATCGAGATGCGTTGGCGCTCGCCGGTCGAGAGCGCATTGGGCAACTGATCATACAGCTCGGCGGCGAGACCGACTTCCGCCATCGCTGCGATCACCCGCTTTCGCAAATCGGCGCGCTTGAAACTGCCACGGATCAGGAGACTTTCCTCGATCATGCGGCCGACCGTTGTGCGCGGCGGCAAGGCATTGTAGGGATCTTGCAGGAGAAGCTGGAACTCGTTGCGCTTGCGGATCAGGTCCCGCGATGACAGAGCGCCGAGGGAGGTCCCGTTCAAGACGATGCTGCCGCTGTCTGGCGTCTCCAGCCAGGCCAGCAGGCGGGTCAGGGTCGACTTGCCGCAGCCGGATTCCCCGACAATCCCGAAATTCTCGCGCGGCATGATATCGAGTGTCACGCCACGCACGGCCTGCACGTTGCTGTAGGTGTTGAAAGTGCCGCGCTTGCGGGCACGATAGGTACGATGGACATTCTCCACCTTCATCAACGGGGCTTCGCCTTGAGCCTGACGGCGAGCAAGCGGGCCCTCCGCCGTCTCCCACATCCGCGGCACGCTCGCGATGGCCTTGCGCGTGTAGTCGGATTGCGGCGAAGCCAGCAGTTCGGCGAACGCTTGTTGCTCAACGAACCGGCCCTGGTACAGCACGGCCGTCCGATCGCCGAACTGCCCGAGCGTCGGCAAGGAGGAGGACAAATAGATCGTCGCCATCTTGTGCCGCGTGCAGAGGTCATGGAGCAAAGCCACGATCTGCGCGGCAATGGTGACGTCCAGCGGCTGGGTCACGTTGTCGGCGATGAGCACGGCGGGTTCGGCGCAAATGGCGTCCACGATCATCGCGCGCTGCATCATGCCACCGGAGAATTTCGACGGGTAGTCCCAGTAGCGTTCCTTCGGCGACGGGATGCGGACCTCGCCGAGCAGCTGCATGACCCGGTCACGGCACTCGCGCCCGTTCCATTCAGGCCTTACGCTGTGCAGCTTCTCCGCGATCTGGGCGCCGACCGGCACGGTCGGATCGAGTGAACTCTGCGGCTTGGAGCCGATATAGGCGATGTCGCGCCCGATCCGGACTTCGCGCGCTCCGGCGCCGAGGATGTCGTGTCCGGCGAAGGCGACCCGTCCGGCGCGATATTCCAGGCTCTCCGGCAACCAGTTCGCCAGCGCGCGGCTCAGCACCGTCTTCCCGGCGCCGCTCTCTCCGTAGACGCCGAAAATCTCCGACGTGCTGAGGCGGAAACTGATGCGATCGAGAATCGGAGCCGCCCCCGGTGTCGTGGCACCAACCGTCAGATCTTCGATTTCGAGAATGAGCGAGAGATCCATCTCAGAGACCTCCATAGATGCGGTTGCGCGCCTTTTCCAGCGCCGAGCCCATGAGATTGATCGAGGTGAGCGCGACGGCGAGGAAGATGCCCGGGATGGTCCCGATCCACCAGGCATTGAGAAGATATTTGCGGGAATCGGCGATGATACTGCCAAAGCTTGGGGTCGGCGGCTGAATGCCGAGCCCAAGGAAGCCCAGGATCGCTTCGAAGATCATCATGCGTGCAACGTCGAGCACCGCGACGAACGCGATCGGCGGCAGGATGTTGGGCGCCGCGAACAACAGCAGAATCCGCCAATCCCCGGCCCCAAGCACGCGCAGGCCGCGCACATATTCCTTGCCGCGCTCGGCGACGGCGGCACTGCGGGCCACTCGCGCATAAAGCGGCCAGCCGGACAGCGCCAGCACGATGATGATCGTCGGGACGGTCGGCCGCGACACGCCGAGAATCGTGATAGCCAAGATGATCATCGGAATCGAGAGCTGGGCGTCGGTGATCCGCATGATGATGGTGTCCCACCACTTGCCCTTGAAGCCTGCGAACAGGCCGAGGCCGCAGCCGATGATGAAGATCAGGAGCACGGTGACGATGCCGACGAGCAGTGAATAGCGCAGCCCGATCAGGCTGCGCATCAGCATGTCACGGCCGAGCTGATCCGTGCCCAGCAGGTGATCCCAGGTCCATTTGTCGCCGAGATAGACCGGCGCCAGGAATTTGTCCTTCACCACCATCTTGGTGGCGCTGACCGAGGACACCTCGGGATAGATCGCGGACGCAAGCAATAGCGCGACGAAGACAAAGAAACCGATCTTGAAGCTCGACATGCCCCAGGCTGCAGCCAGGATACGCCGATTGACCGACCTGACGCGGGCCGATCGGGGCTCGGGCTCCGCAGCAATGACCGTGGTGGCCGTCATGGTCAGATCTCCACACGAGGATCGATGAGATAAGCGACCAGGTCCACGATGATATTGATGAAGACAAACACCGCGCTGGTCGTAATGGCGATGCCCTGGATGACTGGGAAATCACGCCCGACGACGGAAACGACGGTCAAATTGCCGAGGCCCGGATAATCGAAGATGTATTCGATCACCAGCACGCCGCCGATCAGGGTCGAAAGCTGGATCCCGAGCAGGTTGACCAGCGGCACCGCGGCATTGCGCAGAGCATGGGAATAGACGATGCGGCGGCGCGACAGGCCGCGAACCCGGGCTTCATCGATGAACGGCGCCTGCATCACCTCACCGAGCGACGTCGTCAGCGTCCGGATGATGAAGGGCGCGATCTCCACCGCCAGCACCACGGCCGGCAGAATGACATAAGAGAACCCCTGGTAGCCGAGCGCCGGAAGCAGCTTCAGCTTGACCGACAGAAACAGGATCAGAACGATCGCGAGCCAGAAATTCGGGATCGACACGAACAGCGATTGCATGCCGAACGCCAGGGCGTTCTGCCATCGATGCTGATGCAGGCCACCGGCTATTCCGACCGGAAACGAGATCAACAGCGCGAACAACAGGGCCATGCCGCCCAATTGGAGCGTGAACGGCAAGCGTTCGAGAATGAGGTCGGTCACGGGCGCCATGTCCGACTTGGTCGGATCGACATACTGCCCGCCGGCAGCAATCATGCCGCTGCGCGGCCGCAGATAGGATTGTCCGAGGTCGCCCTGGAGCAGACCGCGCATATAGCGGCCGTATTGAACGATGATGGGATCGCGCAGCCCCATCTTGGTCGCCACCTTCTCGACCACATCGGGCGGCGCCATGCCGCCGACGATCAGACGGACGGGATCGCCTGGAACCACGCGCAACAATGTAAAGATGATCAACGAGGTGATGAAGACGATCAGGAGGCCCTGCGCGATTCGCTTGACCAGGAATTCCAGGATCAACATCGGGAAGAGCTACCCTTGCATTCGTCGAGAGTTCCGGCAGGCGGGGTTGTCTGACCTGCACCCGACCTGAGAAAACCGGCAGGTCGGACGAGTCCGACCTGCCGGAGCAATCATCATGCCAGCTTGGCTTTCGTCATGTCCTGCATGCCGTTCGGGTAGATGTAGAGGCCGTCGAGCTTCTTGCTGTAGGCGTGGATGAAGACAGACGTGAACAACGCAAGTGCCGGCGCCTTCTTGGCGATGGTCGGCAGCGTCTCGGTCTGGAGGATCTTCTTGCGCTCTTCGATGGAGGTGGCGTTGCGCTCCTTGTCGAGCACCGCGTCAATGTCCTTGTCGACGATGCCGGTAATGCGCTTCGACGACGAGTGGAAGTGGGTGCGCAGCACCAAATCCGGCTCGGGCGAGCCCGTGCACCAGCCGCAGTCGATCATGTTGCCTTCGCCGCCGCCCGGCTTGTCATAGAGCAGGTTGCCCCAGGCCGCGACTTCGAGGGTCTGGAGATTGACCTTGAAACCCTGCTCCTGAAGCATGCCGGTGATCAGTTCGGCATATTCCTTGGTCTTCGGGTAGAAGCCGACCGAGGTGTAATAGGTGAGTTCGGGAAGGCCCTGGCCCTTCGGGAAGCCGGCTTCCGCCAACAGCTTCTGGGCCTTGGCTGGATCGAATTCGGGATAATCGGCGACCTCCGCGTAGCCGAACTTCACCGGTGAGATATGCGCCTTGGAGTAGGTTCCGGAGACGCCAAGCACCTCCAGCACCTGCTTGCGGTCGATCGAGTGGCATGCCGCCAGCCGGATGCGCGGATCGTCGAACGGCTTCTTGGAGCAGCGGAAGAACAGATACTTGTTCTCGACCGACACCGCCTTGTGGATGTTGAAGCGCGCATCCTTGGAAATCGTCTCGACCTGCTCCTGCTCCAGCCGCTCGATGATGTCCGCAGAGCCATTCAGCAACGACAGCGTTCGGGTCGTGGTGTCGCCGACGAAATGATATTCGACGCCGGGAATCTTCGGCGCACCGAGGAAGAAATCGGCGTTGGCGGCGAGAACGGTCGTGTCGCCCTTCTGCTCGACGTATCTGTACGGTCCGGTGCCGTTCATGCGAGCCGACAACTGAGCCTTGTTGGCGACGTCCTTGGCAGACATGATCGGAAGGAACGAAGAGAGATAATAGTAGAGCGCCGCCGGATAGCCGTGCGCCTTGGTATTGATGCGGCAGGTGAAATCGTCGACGACGTCAACGGTGACGAGACCGGGATACCACTGCGCCGGCCGGTCGGGCTGGCAGCCATACTCGTATGTCGCCTTGACGTCGGCCGCCGTAAACGGCGTGCCGTCATGAAACTTGACGCCCTTTCGCAGCTTGACCTCCATCGTGGAAGCATCGATCGGCGTCATGGACTCGGCCAGTTCGAAGATCAATTCGTCCGGTTTGTCCGGCCGCATCGGCGCTCGCGTCAGATAGCCGAAGACGAATCCTTCGACGATCAACTGACCCAGATTGGTGTGCGTGGTCGGATCCCAGTTGCCGGTCAGCGCTTCCGCGCCGAGAAATCGCAGCGCCTTGCCTTCGGCCGCGAAGGCGGAATTGACCAGAAAGTCCGGGTTGACCCGTCCGAAGCCGAACGCTGCAACACCGGCGAGCCCCCCTAACATCACGTCTCTACGGTTGATCATGTCCTATCCCTCGATGATTTTGGCAACGCTGAAACTGCTGCCGAGGGCGCGGGGCACTCAGCCGTTTCGATCGTATCGCGCAACTCGTCGCAACCTGCAAAGCGTAGACCAAAGGCCACGCCCGCCCGATTCCTGCTGCTCCACGATTCCGTTGCTGACGCTCCCCAATGCGGCGATTGCGCGCGGCGGATTCCGATGATCCAGAATGCACCGCCCAACTCAGAAGCAATCGCGCCTCTCCGCTGAGCAGGACAAGAATAATGGACGCTCGGAACAGCGGCGCGGAGACGGCGAACCTATAATCCCGTGTTTCGAATGAGCGGAAATCGCAGCTTGGGAGATGCAGCCTTGGAAATACAGGAGTCCCCGGCCTGCCACACCCTTCGCGGCATCATCTCGGACTTCGACGGCGTGGCCGATCGCGAAGATACCGCGATCCCGAGTTCGGTCAGAGCGTTTCGCGCCCGGCATGAGCAGGGCATGCCTTATGCATTCGTCACCACCAACTCGACGCAATCCGCCGCACAGTTTTTCGAGATGCCCGGTTCACTCTCATGGTGACTCCGAGCTTGATCGCGCGCATGCAGACCGATCTCGGCGCGGCCTTGCCGCTCTGGAATCTCTCATCACAATCGAAAATCTCCTTCCTGAGCCATTCCGAGAACACAACGTTTCTGGCACGAGACACGGCATCTGGACGGAGCCTGGTGCTGCGCGTGCAGCGGATCGGCTATCACACGTCCGCCGAGATCAGGTCCGAACTCGCCTGGATCGACTCGCTGATAGCGGAAGATGCCGTCGTCACGCCTCGCCCGGTCGCCGACGGTGAGGGCCGACCGCTATCTCAGATCGTCCTGAACGGCTCACCGCGACAGATTGCGGCATTCGAGTTTCTCAGCGGCAAGGAGCCCGATCCATCAGAGGATCTCGTCGCCTGGTTCGGCCAACTCGGTGCGATCAGCGCCAGACTTCACGCGCATAGCCGCCGGTGGAAGAGACCGCCGGACTTCCAGCGGAAGGTCTGGGATTTTGACGCAATGTTGGGCACTCGACCGTTGTGGGGTGATTGGCGCGCCGGCCTTGGCCTTCGCGACGATGGCCTGAAATTGCTGGAGAGGGTCGCCGACACCCTGAAGCAGCGTCTTGATAGCTACGGAAACACAGACGAACGGTTCGGCCTCGTCCACGCCGATCTGCGGCTGGCCAACCTTCTCGTCGACGGCCCGCGTCTCGGCGTGATCGACTTCGACGATTGCGGCTTCTCCTGGTTCTTCTACGACTTTGCTGCCGCCGTCAGCTTCATGGAGCATGAGCCCGTGGTGGCTGAGCTCCAGGCGTCTTGGCTCGCCGGGTATCGCGAGATTGCGCCGGTTTCGCGCGAGGACGAACTCATGCTGCCCGTTTTCGTCATGCTCCGGCGCATGCTGCTGACGGCATGGATCGCGTCGCATTCCGACACCGAGACCGCACGACAATTGGGATCGGCCTACACCGATGGAACCGTCGCGATGGGAGAGCGATTCCTGCAAGCGCTTTGATGGCCCGTCACGAGACCGGAATCGCTTGCCGACTTCGCACCGGTCTTTCCTTCACTCCAGTCCTGGTGTTCCGCGACTCCAGGGGCGCTTCGACCAGCGTTGCTTGGCCACGAAATGTTCCTGGAATGTCAACGTCATCATAATTTCCGATATCGACGAACGGTACTTCTAATTTTACAAGCGTCTCCTTCAACGCAAAACTCAGTTTGTGATTGGCGCCGAGTGAGAAGGCGTTGAGATGACTTCCGGTGACTTGGAGTTGGGCGCGCGCGACGTCAGCGTCCAATTCGAAGGCTTGAAAGCGCTGTCCAAGGTCACGCTTACGGTTCCCCGGAGACGCATCACCGGACTGATGCTGAAGGCAGCCCTCCACACTCTGCTATCGCAGTCTCTGCCGTGGATCGCGTTGGCGGCGGCAGATCATGCCGTGAATTCACGAAGAGGAGCGATTTGTCCTTGGCGGACCCGAATGAGAGCCGCTATATTTGGTGGCCGTCTCACGACAAGGCAGGTAGATCGCCCGAGTTCAACGAGCAGACCCAATCATCGGAGCAAGATCGTGTACCGCCCACCTGAAATGCAGGCACGGTTTCCACGGGACGATGCAGGCCTGCGGATGATGCAGCTGCCAGATCTGCGGATCAACTACACGCCGATCGATCCCGACTTTCTCGACCGCCCGGTTATCTCCGTCTGCATTGAGACCCGGCAGAACGATGACGAATTACCGATGCACGCGCATCAAAAGGGGCAGTTGGTCGTAGCCTCTCGCGGCTCGGTCATGTGCCGGGCGCCGGACGGTCTCTGGATTGTTCCACCACAGGGGGCGGTCTGGATCCCGGGAGGCGTCCAGCACAGCAACTGCGTCTCGTCCTTCGGCAAGATCTACTGCGTCTTCATCGACCCCCGCGCAATGAAGCTGCCGGCCGAATGCTGCACGTTCACGATCTCGCCCCTTGTACGTGAGCTGATCGACAGGCTTGCCTCGTTCCCTCCGCTATATCCTGTGGGCGGACCGACGAGCCGGCTCGCCCAGGTCTTGCTCGACGAACTGGTGCAGATGGACTCCGAGCAGATGTATCTGCCGATTTCACGCGATACCCGCCTGCAGCAACTCGCCGCGGCTCTCCTGCGCGATCCCGGTGACCGCAGCACGCTCGACGAATGGGCGGAGCGATACGCGATGAGCGAAAGGACCCTGGCGCGTCTCATTCAGAAGCAGACGGGATTGACGTTTGGCCGCTGGCGCCAGCGTCTGCATATTCTGGTCGCACTCCAAAGGCTTTCGGCTGGAATATCGGTTCAGACCGTTTCACAAGATCTCGGCTATGAGACGCCAAGCGCCTTCATCACGATGTTCAAGAAGGCCCTGGGCAAGAGCCCCCGCCGGTATCTGGCCGATCGAAAGATCAGTGGTATCTCGACGACGAACTGACGACAGCGCAAGTCGCTCTCACAGCCCCAGATAGGCGCGCCGGACATCCTGGTTGGTGAGCAGAGCGGCACCCGTACCTTCGAGTACAACGTGTCCGTTCTCCAGCACGTAGCCACGATCGCCGATCGACAGCGAGTCCGCGACGTTCTGCTCGACCAGCATGATAGTGGTCTTCTTGGCGTGCAGCATTTTGACTATATCGAACATTGCCCGAGTCAGCGATGGCGAAAGCCCGATAGACGGTTCGTCGAGCATGATGAGTTCGGGTTCGGCCATGATAGCGCGTCCGATCGCCAGCATCTGCTGCTCGCCGCCCGACAGTGTGCCCGCGGCCTGCAGCCGCCTTTCCAGGAGCCGCGGGAAGAGCCCATAAACCTGCTGCATGTTGCCCGATCTGCGGGCTCTTGCCCGCTTGAGCGAGCCACCGATCAGCAGATTCTCCTCGACCGATAAATTACGAAACAGCTCGCGACCTTCGGGTACCTGCGCGATACCGAGTTCGCAGATCTCCCATGGTGGAAAACCCGCAATATTCATGCCGCGCCAACGTATCTCGCCATCCAGGGGCCGGACGACGCCGGCGATCGACCGAATAAGAGAAGTCTTGCCGGCGCCGTTTGCGCCGATGACGCTCAACAGCTCCTCCGGATAGATGCTGAGCGATACGCCGTTGAGGGCCGTGGATCCACCATAACCCACCGTAAGAGACTGTACCGTGAGAAGCGGCTCGTCAGGCACGGAATCCCTCCCCGAGATATCCGGCGACGACTTCCGGATGGCTGACGATGTATCGAGGTGTGCCTTCGGCGATCTTCGCGCCATGATGGAGAACGATAACATGCTCGGCGGCTTCCATCACGATGCGCATGACATGCTCGACGAGCAGGATCGACAATCCCCTCTCGGCCAGACGCCTGAGCACCGCGACCACGGCCGCAGCCTCAGGAGGCCGCAGCCCGGCCATCACTTCGTCGAGCAGAAGCAGGCGTGGCCGGGTCGATAGCGCCTTGGCAGTCTCGAGCATCTTGCGGTCGGGGAGCGTCAGTCTGCTGATGGCGGCCTCGGCCTTCGGTCCGAGCCCCACCATGTCAAGCGCTTCGCGCGCTGCGTCCCTCGCCTCACTCACCTTTCGGGTCCAGCTGAACGCACCGATCATGACATTCTCGACAACGGTCATGTCGCGCATGGGCCGGACGACCTGGAAGGTGCGGCCGATACCGAGCCGGCATATGTCCTCTGCCGGAAGGCCGGAGATGATCTCGCCGCCGAACCTGATCGTCCCTTGCGTCGGCGGGAGGGCGCCGGCAATGAGATTGAAGCATGTCGTCTTGCCGGCGCCATTCGGTCCGACCAGCGCGGTGATGCCTTCGCCTTTCAGGCGGAAGCTCACATTGTCGACGGCAAGCAATCCGCCAAACCGGCGCGAGACGGCGTCGAGTTCGAGAAGATCAGTCACTTCTTGACATGCCCCTCTGAAGATTGCCGAACCAGGAAAACCCGGTGATGGATTTGACCGAATTGACAATCGCTGGCCAGATCCCATCCGGCAGCAGCCAGACTGCGGCAATCAGGGCGAGGCCGTAGCCGACGTTGTTGAGACCCGGAATCCCGAACCTGTTGCCGATCGCGCTCGCGAGATGATCCAGCGGCAGCGTGATGAGAGTCCCGATCAGCGGCCCGAACGCCGTTCCGAGCCCGCCGACGATGGGACCGACCAGGATGTCGACCGAGATGCCCATGCCCATGATCGAATCCGGAAACACCGAGCCTTGAACCAGCGCGAGCAGTCCCCCGCCGATGGCGGCCCAGGCGCCGGAGAACGAGACGACGAGGATCTTGTGCAGGAACGTCCGCACACCGAGCGCGCGTGAGGCGTCCTCGTCGTCGCGCATCGCGCGCCACACATAGCCGAGGAAGGATCGGCGAATGAGCGCCGTGGCGCTGACGCCGAGCAAAACTGCGGCAAGCGAAACGTAATAGTAGAAGCGCGCATCACCACGCAGCATCCAGAACGAGTTCGGCCCGGATTGCGCCGGGAAGAACAAGCCTTGCATGGCTCCGACGAATTCCCAGCCGCTGAACACGACGCGGGCAAACTCGGCCGCGGCGATCGTCAGCAGCGCGAAATAGATGCCACGGACCTCAAAGCGAAAGCTCAACCAGGCCAGCGTCGCGCCTACAATGGCTGCCAGCGCCATGCCGACAACCAATCCGAACCACGGGCTCAGACCGTAGCGGATGTTGAGGACCGCGACCGAGTAGGCGCCGATGCCGACGAACAGCGCGTGACCAATCGAGAGTTGACCGCCGAGCCCCAACATGATGCTCCACGACTGACCGATGAAGGTGAACAGAAACACGATCGTCAGCAGCGAGATCAGATAGGGGTTCAACACGCCGCCGAGCATCGCCAGGACGGCGAAGGCGGCCAGACAGCCGAGAACTGCGCCACGATCCGGTAAGGCATCACGTTTCTTTTGCACCGAAGAATCCTCTTGGACGCACGATCAGGACAATCATCAGCAGGCCATAGGACAACGCGGACTTCAGCGAGGGGGCAAACAACAGCGCCGCAACTGCTTCCGTGAGACCGATGGTCAGCCCGCCAACGAGAGCGCCCACGAAGCTTCCGAGACCGCCGACGATAACCGTGACGAACGCCAGCAGCGTGAAATCGACGGCGAGGAACGGCTGGGCATCGAACAAGGGCGATATCAGCGCACCAGCAACGCCCGCGCAGGCCGCGCCGATGCCAAACGTCATGGCGTAGATCTTCGGGATCGGCAGCCCGACCATCAGGCCGCCCAGCCGGTTGTCGGCGGCGGCACGGATGAACCGACCGAACGTCGAGTATTTGAGGAACGCCGCGAGCGCCAGGATCATCACTGCCGCAACCGTCGCCGCCTGCAGCCTGGCAAGGTCCAGCCGGATCGGCCCAAGGGCGATGGTCTCGAAGGAGAGATGCGAGACCGAGGGGCGCGGGTCGGGCCCGAACGTGATCAGCTGCGCTCCGCTGAGGACCAGCGAAATGCCGATGAACAAAATGAACTGGATATGGTGCGGCCGCGTGACGAACCGCTTCACCACCGACGTCTCGAGCCCGTAGCCGAACACGAACAGCAGAGCGCCGGCGCTGACGGCCGCGACGATCGTCGGAATCCCCCACCAGGCTCCGGCGCAATAACCGACATAGAGGCCGAACACGACCATCGCGCCGTGCGCAAAATTGACGATGCGGATGACGCCGAAGATGATCGTCAGCCCCAGCGCGATGATGCCGTAAACGAGACCCATGAGGATCCCGCTTGCAAGCACATTGCCCCACAGTGTCAGCATCTAGCGCTTCTCGAACGGCACGAGAGGATACTGCGCCTTGTACTCGGCTATGCCGTCGGGCCCGACAACGTGCGGCTTCGACTCCTTTGCCTGCAGCACGGTCACGGCTGCCCCGGTGTTCTGCCCAGTGGCATCGAACCTGATCGGACCGCTGTACATGAGGATGGGCTTCAGGTCCGTCGCCTTCAGTGCGGCGTGAATTTCGGACGAGACCGCCGATTTGGCGCGCACGACCGCGTCGGCCACGATCTGGACCGCCTCGAACGCGCATCCCGAATTGGCATCCATCCATTCGTTGGCATAGGTGGACTGGAACCGATCCACGATCGTCCGCGCATCCTGGCCCTTCGGATTGTACCAGAGGTTCGAGGACATCGCACCATCAGCATACTTTCCGAGCGCGTCGTAGAATGCCTTGTCCGGCACGCCATTGCCGTTCGGCGAGAAGATCAGCTTCGGATTCCACGCCTGTTTGATGCACTCACGGATGATCATGATAGCGTCGTTGACGCGGGTGACTGAGACCAGGGCATCGGCGCCGGATGCCTTCGCTTTCGCCACCTCGACCGAGAGGTCGCGCGCCTTCTCGTCGTAGGGAATATATTCGAGAAGCTTGACTGGCAGGTCGAGTTCCTTCCAGGCCGCATCGAGGCTGGTCGCCGTCGACGTTCCCATCGTGTTGCTCAGATGCAGGACGACGGCCCCCCTTGGAGGATCGTTGACGCTCGTGACCAGCGCTTTCATTTCGGCGAGCGACTGGCGGACGATCGTGGCGGCGGGCGGATAGAAGCGGAACACCTGCGTGAAGCCCTGCGAGGTGACCTGGTTGGCGCTCGCGATGTGCACGACCATGGGCACCTTTGCCGCTTCCGCGGCCTGCAGGGCCGAGATGGTCGCGCCGGAGTCCCACGCACCGATCAGGACGTTGCATCCTTGCTGGATCAACGAGTCGGCCGCGATCCTGCCGTTCTCCGGCTTGCTCTGCGTATCCGCGTGAACGACGGTCATATCGACGCCATAGCGCTCCCTGGCAAATTTGGCGCCGAGATCGATGCCACGCACGCAAGACTGGCCGGGGAACGCAAGTATGCCGCTACTCGGCATGATCGCACCAACCTTGACGGGCGGCGGCACTGCCGCGCGAACCCAGGGCGCCATCGTCGCAGCCGCGAGCCCGACAGCACCTTTCATCGCCGCACGTCGGTTGATCAGTGGTCCCTTGAGGCTGGTCATCGAGGTCTCCGTCTATGAGAGAAGCAAAGCGTGCATAATTCAGGTCGCCTTTTCCGTGTCGGCGGGATCGAGACTGGCGGGCACAGCAAATTGCCCGTGCCTGTAGACAAGGGGCTCGATATCGTCGCGATGCTGTTCGGCCAGCACCGCCCCGACAAAGACCGTGTGGGTGCCGGTCGGATGCACCCCGATGACGCGGCAGTCGAAGCTGCAAAGCGCACTGATCAGAATGGGCGCGCCGGTTCTGAGCGAGCGCCATTCCTCGTCAACGAAGCGGATGTCGCCCTTGCTGCCGTCAAGTCCGGCGAACTTCTGGGCGAGCGGCACATGACACGAGGACAACAGATTCCAGCCGAACGAGCGCGTCCTGACAATCGTGTCGTGCGCCCCTGCCGATTTGTTGATGCAGACGAGGACCGTCGAAGGCTCGATGGACAACGAACAGGCGGCGGTGACGGTCAGACCGTGGCGCGACGGATAGGATCCGGACGTCACGATCGACACCGCGCCAGCCACGCTTCTCATCGCCCGCTTGAACGATGCGCCGTCGACGAGATTATTCGGGTCGAAATGGGCTTCGGCAGTCATGGCGTCTCTTCCGGCTTTGACACACGGTTCCAGGCGAGCGGCAACAGTGACCTCTCTCATGCTTTGGCCCGCTCGAAGAACTGGATCAGGTTGTCCTGGGGATCGCGGATCTGGGCCGCACGGCCGTGGCTGCCCATGTCGCGGATGCCCGAGATGTTCGTCCCGCCCGCGTCGACGGCTTTTGCCAGAGCGCCTTCAAGCTCCTCGACTTCGAAGACGACAACGGCATTCGAGGACGGCTCCACGGCCGATTCGTCCAGACCCGCGATGCAGAATGCGGCGCCATCCGTTGCGAACTGTATCCATCGCTCGCCATCGGCGAAACGAACCGGCATGCCGATCTCGCGATAGAATTGCGCCAGGGCCTCGGGGTTCGACGCCGTCAGGTACGCGTGCTTGATTTTCATGGACTGATCCCGTGCGACTTCGACGCCGACGACAATTGATCCTTGATGAGTTGCTCTTCGGAATCGTCATAGAGGGTGTCGATCAGCGACTTGTACCGCTCCATCAGCGGCTTGCGGCGCTTCTTGCGCGTCGGCGTCATGACGCCGGTGTCGGGCGAGAGTTCTTCCGGCAGGATGCGGAACGACTTGATCTGCTCGACGCGCGCGAGCCGCATGTTGGCCTTTGCGACTTCGCCCTCGATCAGGCGGATCACAATCTCGGATTTGGCGAGGTCCTTGTATTCCCTTACCTGATCATCGCGCGCCCGCGCCCAATCCAGCCCGGCTGTGGCATCGACTTCGATCAGGGCCGTGAGATACTTCTTGCCCTCGCCGATCACAGCAGCTTCAGAGATATAAGGGCTCTGGCGCAGTTCGTTCTCGATCTGAGTCGGGCTGACCGATTTGCCGCCCGAGGTGTTGATGATCTCCTTCTTGCGATCGACGAGCTTGAAGGCCCCATCGGGCTGAACCTGGACCACGTCCCCCGTATAGAGCCATCCATCCCTCAGCGCGGATTGCGTTTCCACGGGCTTGTTCCAGTAGCCGCTGAAGAGGCCCGGGCCGCGCACGATCATTTCGCCGTCTTCGAGAACCCGGGTTTCCCATGCCGGGTCCTGAACCGGAATGCCGACAGTGCCGGCCTTCGACCAATCCGCCATCTGGCCGAGATTTCCGCCTACCATTTCGGTCTGGCCGTAGCACTCCTTGAGGTTCAGTCCCCAGAGCTGCCACAGGGTCATGACTTCCGACGGCATCGGCGCCGAGGCGGTGTAAGGATAGGTGAGCTGATCGAAGCCCACCTCGGCGAGCAGAGGACGAAACACCTTCTCGCAGCACACCTCGAACAGACCATCGAGAAAGGGATTCGCCTCGCGGCCCGCCTGGCGATGCGCGAGCACCGTCTTCGCAATCCGCATCGCGTGCTTGTAGTCTTGGCGGAGCCGAGCCGAGCCGGACTGGACCTTGCTGAGGATCTGCGCCGCATTGCGCTGATAGAACCGCGGCGGCGCCATGTAGAAGGTCGGCTTCACTTCGCGAATCGTCGCGGCGAATTCGGCCGTGGTCTCGCCGAAATAGGGTACGACGCGCGTGATGAGCGGCTTTGTCGTGGCTTGCGCGCGGGCGACGGTGTGGGACATCGGCAGATGCACGACAACCCGTTGCGGCTCCGTTGCGAGCGGTGGACAGAACGTGATGTTCGTATGCGCCCCCGCAAGCAGAGCCGTATGGCTCAGAATGGCTCCCTTGGGATAACCCGTCGTTCCCGAGGTGTAGCCGATCGTTGCGACGTCGGAGGCTTTCGCAGTAGCGGCTTCTTCGGCCAGCGCCGCGCCGGCATCGACCGTGACCCCGCGGATAAAGTCCGCCAGCGTTGTGACGTTATTTGCCGGCGAAGCCCCGCTCCAGCCGGCATCCATAATGATGATCTTCTCGAGTGCGGTCGCCTGGCTGCCGGAGAGAAAGGCGCGAAGCTGCAGCTCGCCGCCGACAAAGGCAATTCGCGCCCCCGAATCCCGCAGGTAGTAGTCGACTTCCTCCGGCGAAGAGGTGAAGTATATGCCGACCGTCACGGCGCCGGAGCAGATCGTGGCCATGTCGGCCAAGAGCCACTCCTGCGACACGTCCCCCATGATCGCGACGCGGTCTCCGCGATTGAGCCCAACCGCCTTCATTGCAGCGGAGATGCGGCAGACGAGCGAAGCGTAGTCCCGCCAGGTGGTACGAAGCCATTTTCCGTTTCGCTTCTGACAGAAGGCGACCTCCCCGGCTCGCTCGGCGCCTCTGGCCCTCAGCAGGCTCGGGATCGTCACGTCGGCATATTGAGCGCCAGACGTCCGCGTTGGCTCTGTCATCGTCACATCTCCGCGAATCGCTTGCGCTTCTCGGCGAAGGCAGCGACGGCCTCGCGGCGCTCAGGGCTCGCAAAGGTCAGCGTTTCCAGCGCAATCGACGTGTCGAGCAGCAAGTGCGTATACTCCTTGACGATCTTGTTGACCGAGTATTTGGTCCAGGCAATCGCTTCGCGCGGACCGCTCGCCAGCATTTCGGCATATTCGATCGCGTGGTCGCGGACGTCGCGTTCGGTCACCACCTCGTTGATCATCCCCATCGCCGCCGCCTTTTCGGCGGAGATGAAATCGCCCGTCATCAGATAGTGCTTGGCGCGCGCCGGCCCGATCAGGAGCGGCCAGATGACGGCGCCGCCGTCACCGGCGACGACGCCCGCCGTGACGTGGGTATCGGCGAAGCGCGCGCTGGAATGGGCGAAGATCACGTCGCACATCAGGGCGAGCGTCGCTCCCAGCCCGACGGCAGCGCCGTTGACGGCGGCGATGACGGGCGCCTCGACCTCCAGGATGTTACGGATCAGGTGACGTCCGGCCCGCGTCGGCGACGGGATCGCGACTTTGTCGAGCGACTTCTGGTCGCCGCCCGAGCAGAAACCGCGGCCCGCGCCGGTCAGCACGATGGCGCGGACGTCCTTGTCGGAATCGAGTTCGACGAAGACGCGCTCGAGCTCGTGGTGCATCTCCCAGTTCACGGCATTGATGAGCTCGGGGCGATTCATCGTCACGACGGCGACGCCGCTGGGACGCTTGTCGACGAGCAGATAGGTGTAGTTGTAGGACGTCATGGCGGTCTCCTCAGGCCGACTTGGCCGCCGGCGAATCGTTTTGCGGACGCATCGCCCTGATCCTGTCGAGTATCTCGTCGGTCGGGCGAACGACGTTGTTGCGGTCGTTGAAGTGCGGAATGACGTAGCGGCCGACCATTTCGATGCCTTCCATGATCTTCTCGTGAGTCACGGAGTCGAGATGCAACAACACCTCCTGGATGCCCATCGCCTGGAATTTCTCGATCTGGCGGATGACGGTATCGGGGCTGCCGCACACCGTGGTGCCCGAATGATTGAGCAGATAGTCCCAATCGCGGCCTGCACGCTCCATCGCGGGTACGCTCTCGCTCATATAGGAGTAGTCGTCGGCGAGCTTGGCGAGACGCGGATAGGCGTCGGTCGAGATGCGCGCGTAGTGCATCAGCGCTTCGGCGTAGTCGTCCTTGGCGGCCTGATCGGTCTTCCCGATGCCGAAGAACAGCGGCACGCCGACGCGCGGGCGATCGAGAGGACCGGTCTCGTCGCGCTTCCAGGCCTTTTGATAGGCATCGATCAGCTTCTGCTGATTCTCGAAACCCTGGTAAATCGTGGCGCTCATGAGCGCGAGGCCTTCCGCGCCCGCCCAAGCGTGGCTGCGCTCGCTCGTCGCCGCAATGCCGATAACGGGATATGGCTTTTGCACTGGCTTCGGCACCAGCATGCGCGGCGGCACCTGATAGTACTGACCGTCGAACGTGAAGATGTCCTCGCGCATCGCCTTACGCAGCAGGGCCATGCCTTCTTCCATCTGCGGCAAGGTTTCCTTGGGGTCGACGTTGAAAGCGCGCATGGCGATCGTCGTGTTCGCGCGGCCGCAATACATTTCCATCCGCCCGTGAGACAGAATATCGCTGACGGCGAGCCGCTCAGCCGAACGCAGGGCATGGTTGATGCGCTGAGGCATCAGGGTCACCGCAGTGCGGAGTCGAATCCGCTGGGTGACAGCCGCAAGATAGCCGAAGACGACTTCGGGAGCCGAACTCGATATGCCACCGAGTGCAACATGCTGCTCCGACAGCGCGACGAAGTCGAAGCCCATCTTCTCGGCAAGCCTGGCCTCGTCGACAAGTTCGTGCAGTCTGCGAGCATAGCTGTGTCCGACCTGCGTTTCCTGCTCCGACCACAATCCAAACTTGAGTGACATGCATCGTTTCCCTTCGCCTCGCCTCTGATGCAAAGAGACTGTCATAGATCGAACGATATTTTCTCCCGAAGGTGACGCCGAGAGATATGAATTTCCCTATTTCCTGCTGCACGCCGTGATGCGCGGTCATTGCGGATTCGGAACGGAAAAACCCCGCAACGTCGTTGCGGGGTCTTGATGCGATACCGGCAAGGACGACGCGGAAGTCTCAGTCCATGGTACGAAAGAAATTCGCCAGAAGGCCGCCGACATCATGCAGACATTGTTCTCCGATCGCGACCGTCGATCCATGCGGATCGCCGACGATACCGTTTCTGGACACGGACACGATGCCGTTCTTCCACATCAGATCCAGTTGATCGGGTGTCAACGCGCCGAGATGGCCGCGCACGAAGCGATCGATGCGGACACTCTCAGGCCGAAGCTTGAGCATCAGAGACGTCTCGGCGATATCCGCGTGACCACCGACGTTCTCCGGATCGCCTCCGGCAGCCTGGACGGCATGCCTCCAGCATCCGATCCAGGCTTGGGAGTCCGTATAGGCGGCGACGCGGGCCTGGCCACCGGTTGCCCGGATCAAGCGCGGCAGCATGTCCGCCAGAACAGGAAAATTGCCGATATGGCCCGAGAACAGCAGAATGCGCCTGAAGCCATGCAGGGCGAGGCTGGTGCAATAATCCTGGCAGACCGCCTCGAACGTCTCGTTACGCAGGGAGATTGTCCCCGACAGCGCTAGGTGATGCGACGAGCAGCCAACCTTGATGGTCGGCGCAATGAGCGTCTTGCCAAGGTCTCGAGCGATCAACACTGCCAGATGCTCGGCATGATCGGCATCCATGCACAGGGGCAGATGGGGTCCATGCTGCTCGATCGCGCCGCACGGCACGAGCACGGTGTCGAAGCCGTCCTTCAACGCGGCCGCGACCTCCTCGAACGTCATGAGCTCGAGCTTCAGAGCGTCCGCGGATGCATCGTCCATCATCTTGCTTTCATTTCCTGGCGAGAAACCGCGCACGGGCATCCGCGGAGTCGTCGTTGTCGAGATATTGGCCGAGGTCGTCGACCGTCATCTGTTCAAGCTGATCATCGCTTAGCTGGCCCGTCAAATTCAACGATCGCTTGATGGCCGCAAAGAGTTTTGGGTCCTTGCTTCGGAAGTCCCGGCAGACATCGATCGCGCGATCCAGTACGGCGTCGGTGTTAACCACTTCGTCGAAGGCACCGATCTGCATCGCTTTGCCCGCATCCACGAGGACTCCTGAATAGAGCAAGGCCTGCGCCGCCCGCTTTCCCAGCCGCAGCGCGGCCTGGCGCATGCCTTTGGCCACCGGCAGAAGACCGTGATTGATCTCGGGAAAGCCGATCTGGGCCTTGTGGTCGGCAATCACGTGATCGGAATGCAGGAGAAATTCGAGAGCGCCGCCGACCGCGTAGCCGCGCACTGCACAGACCACGGGACCCGGATAGCGCTCGAACGCGCACAACACTGCATGGAAAAAGCGAATGCGCGGCGCGGCGACTTGCAGCCCGGTGACTTCGCGAATATCGCCGCCAGCACTGAAGAAGCGATCTCCCTCGCCGGTAAGAACGATGCCGGGCGGTTCCGGCTCGGATCCCAGGCGCCTGATCTCTTCGAGCAAGCGCGCAATCAGCGCATAATTGAGGGCGTTTGCGGGAGGCCGGTTCATCGTGAGGACGACGAGGTCCGGTTCACGCCTGATCTTGAGAATGTCTGCATCCGTCATGCCCGATAAGCTAACGGGATCCGCGTTGAATGAGCTACCGTATTGTGAGAGGCTTGACCCGCTCGACGGCAGAAACGACTGCGTGGAGCGCTCCGTGCCGACCTTTCTGCTGCACCGCGTTCCCGGTCCTTCGACCCAGCCTGGCGAGAATGTAGCACGCCGATTGAGCAATTTGATCCATTCCTGATCAGCCGATTGGATCGATATTGGTCAGATCGAAGGGCGACTCATGACATAAATTTCAAGGTTGTCAGTTTTTCGATATAAGATGACAATTTAGCGAAATACAGACCCCCAGAGCCGCCTTAGCCTTCCTGGAATACCCGAAGCTGCGGCTCTTACCCAGAAAAACTCGCCCGGCGGGTATTTGGGGAAAGCTAAGGAGGTCTCGATGAGCTTTGACACGCTGGACAAAATCGATCTGCGGATCCTGCAAGAACTTCAGAATGACGCCAGTCTCACCAATGTCGAGCTGGCCTCGCGCGTCAACCTCTCCCCGTCCCCTTGTCTTGCCCGAGTCAAGAATTTGGAGCGGCTCGGCGTGATCAATCGGCGCGTCGCCGTGGTCGATCCGCAGATCGTCGGCCTGCGCGTCATGGCGTTCATCCAGGTGACGTTGGAAAAACACGTGCAGAGTGTCCGCGACGGCTTTGCTACTGAAATCGGCCGCATCGCCGAAATCATGGACTGCTATCTCATGGTCGGAGATCAGGATTATCTGTTGCGTGCCATTGTGTCCGACGTCTCCGACCTCGAGAATCTGATTGCACGCATATCCCGGATCGCCGGTGTCGCGAGCATCCGCTCTGGTCTCGCGGTGCGCAACGTCTCCAGCCGGCGAGCACTGCCGCTCGATGTATCCAGGCCGATCCAGGTAAAGTCGGCGTCGGCCGACTCGGAACGACATCGCCCATCCCTACATCGCCATCTACAAGCCCTCGCCTGACAAGCGACCACAGGATCTGCGTACGATTTACGGCCCGGACTGTGGCAAGCGATCGCCACGCATAGTGTGGGCTTATGGCGGAGGCGGAACGACAGACCCTTAATATCCAAATCGACACTGGAGCAAATCAACAGCCTGCGGCGACGGACAGAACAGGTTGCCCGTTTTGCTCGCTCTCATAGCCTAATCCACGATGAGGACGTGATCGGCCTGTACCATCGGATTTCCGCGTTGTATCGAATGGGTGATATTGCAGCGCCATATGGCTGAGCAGGTTGATCGCACTGCCAGTCGTTCCCAGCGCGCGGTACCAAGTGCCGCTGAACGCGTTACTGGCACAGTGTCCGAGTGCGACCTAGGGGTAGGCTTTCGCTCGCCGGACTCTCGCTTTCGATGACGATTAGGAGATCTACAAACGGCTGGCCTGTGCGGCGACGGAGCGCTTCGCCTCCATCATCGTAGGCGCGCTGAAATCGGCGAATCGTGAGACCGCATTCATTGAAAGCCACTCCAAATCTTGAGACTCTGTGTCCGTTCGGAAGGATGGCCCTCCGAAGGACGTGGCTCGATCTCCGATTTTATGCGTGCCACACTGCGGCCACGGCGCCTTGGAGGCAGCCGCAGATGGAGCTACGCGAATGCGAGATGAAGAACTGACGCTTCCGGCGACCACACCGCGCGCTTCAGAAAGCTTGCTCACGCTGGCTGCCGCAAGATTGTTCTTGATCTCCCTGTGCACATGCAGGCTCCTAAGTTATTGAAAAATTTGAGCTCTCGCTCCGATCCATCATGGGCAAGCTTGGGCTAGCACAAGCAATCGATATCCAATTGGAGCTAAGTAGCGAAAGATCTGTCCATCACCCTGGGAGAGACGCTCGACAAGGATGCGCTGCGTGGTCCTCTCGCCGCCCTAGGAATGAGCAGGCCCGGACGGCGCCACATCCAAGCGGACCGCGATCCCGTCCAGATCCGGGGTCGGCGCTGGATAATGCATCATGACGAGCGGATCGTGACCTGGAACGATGTGGTCCGCCTCGGGCGCTGCGGCCCGCAGCCTGTCGAACCCGACCAGCATGTCGCCGACATGAAACGCTGTCGTAAAGGGACGCTCGCCCCTCAGGTTTTCGTAGAAATGACTGACGTCGGAAGCGAGCACGACCGGCCCGCGGCGCGTGTTGACCCGGACGAACTGAAGTCCCGCGGAATGTCCGCCCGCCGCATGGACCGTCAGACCGGGAGCGATCTCAGCATCGCCATCGTAGAACAGGACGCGACGCGCATAGTTCAGCCGCACGATGCCGCAGACGTCCTCGACCTCGAAGGAATGCGACAACCTCGGATATTGCATGTAGCGGCCGGTGGCGTAGGCTAGCTCGCGCTCCTGCAGATGAAACCGCGCGTTCGGAAACCGGTCGAAATTACCCGCATGGTCGTAGTGCAGATGCGTGAGGATGACGTCCTTGACGTCGGCCACGTCAATATCGAACGCGGCAAGCGTCTCCACCGGGCAGCGCAGGAATATCCGCCTGCGCTGCCTGGCGATTTCGGCGTTGAACCCGGTGTCGATGACGAAGGTGCGCCCGCTTCCCCGCGCCAGCCACATGAAATAATCCATCGGCATCGGCCCGTCATGCGGGTCGCCGCCGATGAAGTGCTCGCTGCGCTGCGCCTCCCGCGTAGCGTAGCGGATGGCGAACAGCTCGTAGACCGGATCAGCCATGTATCTGCGATCTGCTCAGGAGCCGGCCGCGTCGACCTCGTTGAACGCCTCGCGCGCGTTACGGAAGGCGTCAATGCCGGCGGGCACGCCGCAATAGACGGCGACCTGGAGCAAAATCTCCTTGATCTCCTCCTTTGTGAGCCCGTTCTTCAAGGCGCCCTTGACGTGCAACTTCAGTTCGTGCGGCCGGTTCAGCGCGCCGAGCATCGCCAGATTGACGATCGAGCGCGTGCGCCGGTCGACGCCGGGCCGAGTCCACAACGCGCCCCAGCAGAACTCGGTCGACCATTCCGCCATGGTGCGCGTGAAGTCGTCGGCACCGGCGATGGACTTATTGACGTAATCCTCGCCGAGCACTTCCTTGCGAACCTTGAGCCCCTTGTCGAACAGTTCGGTCTTGCTCATGATCGTCCCTTTCAGGTCTTGAGAGTTGAGTTGGAAGTCGATGAACGCAATAGCGGCCGCAGCGATTGCAGCAAAGCAGCGACGTCATCGACCGCGTCGAGCCGCCAGACCGCGTCGATGACACGGTCGGCATCCCAGTCGCTTCGGCCGGTCCGCACGCCCTCGCGCAGCTTGGCCTCGAGATCGCGATCCGTGAGCGGCGCGGCAAGACTGCCGCGCGGCGAAATGACTGTCTCGGTGAGGACATCCCCGGACGCCAGGCGCAACGTCACACGCGCGGCGCCATCGCGCATTTCGCTGTCGAGCTCCGCACTCACCTTCTGCCGCAGTTGCACGATGTCGGGCCGGATTACGGTTTCCTGCACAAACTCGGCGACCCCGGCGGCACCGAGCAAAAGACCGCATGCCACGCAATGATGGATGCTGACGCGCGCATCGCGCTCGTTGTTGACCGGGCGGTTGCCACGGGCGAGCAGCAGCGCCGAGCCTTGCACCGTCACCTGCTCGATCTGCTCGATGCGTCCAGCGATCCGTTTGCGCAGCAGGAGGCAGGCATCGATCACCGCGTGAAACACGATGCCGGCGGGATACGGTTTGTAGGTGTTCTTTGCGATCTCGAACGTCCTGCCGAGACCGTCGAGCAGCCGCGCGATGTCGGGCTCATCGCCCATGGTGCGGGCCCAGCCGAGCGGTCCCTCGATGGCACGGGGCGCCGCCTCGTAGCCCTGCTGCGCCAGCAGCGCGGCGAACAACCCGTTTCGCGCCGAATTGCCGACGCTGACATTCTTGGCTCCAGTCGGCAGGTTCTCGACATTGCCGGCCGACTGGCTCGCCGCAACTCCGATTGCGTTTGCAACGCCCTCCGCGGGCAGGCCCAGGAGCTTCGCGCAAGCCGCAGCCGCGCCAAAAATCCCGCAGGTCGACGTGATGTGCCAGCCACGCGCGTAATGGCGCGGCGAGACTGAATTGCCGATGCGGCATTCTACGTCCACGCCGAGAATGAATGCCGTCAGCACCTCGTGCCCCGACAACCTTCGCATCTCCGCGAGCGCGAATATGGCGGCTGCGACCGGCGCGGCCGGATGAATGATCGTCTCGGGATGGGTGTCGTCGAAGTCGAGCAGATTCGCCGAGATGGCGTTGAGGAACGCCGCGCAGAGCGCATCCATCGGCTCGGAATGACCGATCACCGTCGATGTCGCGGCACCACTGAACGGTGCCAGCGTGCGAATCGCTGCGATGACGACGGGATCGCGTGCGGAGCCGAGTGCCGTCGCGAAGAAATTGAGGATCGATCGTCGCGCCTCGAAGCTCTGCGCTTCCACCTCCACCCATGATGAGGCAGCGACGAAATCAGCGAGCGTCCTGCTCACGCTAGGAATGGAATGTTGCGGCACGCGGGGCGTCTTCCTCGTTTTGTTCGGACCTTATGCCGATCCGCGGCAAACTGTCGACCCCAAATGTTATGCTTGACAGCTTGTCTGACAATCATAACAATCCCGCCCGTTGGCGCGGGAGCCCGCAGCCACGACGACGGCGGCCGCGACGGCCGGCCGGCGAACGCGTTTGACCAACGAGATCAAGAAGGCGCGCCCGGCCCGGGATCGCGCGACAGGGAGTGGACGATGGCGGGAGAAATCCTCGGCGTAATCGGCACGGGCCGCATGGGCGGTCCGATGGCTGGACGATTGATGGACGCGGGCTATTCGCTCGTCGTCTATGACACGCAGGCCGAGGCCACCCAGCCGCTGGTCACGCGCGGCGCAAGCCTCGCCAGTTCCCCCGCCGACGTCGCGTCTCGCTCCGACATCGTGCTCGCCAGCCTGCCGACACCCGACATCGTCAAGGCGGTCGCGCTCGGCCAGGACGGCATCAGCAGCGGCAACCGTGCCAGGATCGTCATCGATCTCTCGACCTCGGGCCCCGGCGCGGCGAAGTTCGTCGCGGAAGGCCTGAAGGCCAAGGGCATGACGCTGGTCGATGCGCCCGTGAGCGGCGGCATCAAGGGCGCCGTCAACGGCACGCTGGCGGTGATGGTGTCCTGCCCGCAGGCGACCTACGAGACCGTGCAGCCGATCCTGAAGAATTTCGGCAAGCTGTTCTACACCGGCGACAAGCCCGGCGTGGCGCAGACCGCCAAGCTCGCCAACAATCTGATGGCGGCGGCAGCGCTGGTGATCACCTCGGAAGCCGTCGCGATGGGCGTCAAGGGCGGCGTCAACGCCAAGGTGCTGATCGACATCATCAATGCCTCGAGCGGCCGCAACAGCGCCTCGGAAGACAAATTCCCCCGCGCCGTGCTGCCCGGCACGTTCGACTTCGGCTTCGCCACCGGCCTCTCCTACAAGGACGTCCGTCTCTGCGTTGACGAGGCCGAGGCGATGGGCGTGCCGATGGTCTGCGGCGCGGTGGTGCGGCAGATGCTCGCGATCACCAACGCCAAATACGGTGCCTCGTCCGACTTCACCTCGATCGCCAAGGTGCTCGAAGAGTGGGCCGGGGTCGAGATGCGCGGCTGATCGCGCAAGCCTTCGGGAGAGCAACCCACGATGACGATCTGCCCGACCGCATCCGGCAAGATCCCGCTCGCGCGCCAGATGGCGCGGAGCGTGCTTCCGCTGGATATTGGCGATTTCGGGCCTGAGGTCGTCGCCAAGGCAAAGCTCTGCCTGCTCGATTTCCTGTCCTGCGCCTTCGAGGCGGGCCATCATCCCTGGAGCCGCCAGGCGGTTGCGATCGCGCAGGCCGGCGGCAGCGCGACCATCATCGGGACCTCGCAGACCTCCTCGCCGGCCGATGCGGCTTTCGCCAACGCAGTGATGGGGCACGGCCTCGTGCGGGAAGACATGCATGCGGCCAGCATCGCGCACCACGGCGTGGTGATCTGGCCGACCCTGCTCGCGCTGTCACAACAGACGCCGTTGCGCGGGGACAGGCTGCTCGCGGCCGCCATCATCGGCTACGAGACCGGTGCACGGATCGGCCGCGCGCTCCTGACGTCCGACCTCGCGCGGCTCTATCGCCCGACCGGCCTCGTGGCGCCTCCGGGCGCGGCACTCGCGGGAAGCTTTGCGCTTGGCCTTTCTGAGGACCAGGCCACCAGCGCGATCGCGATCGCAGCGAATACCTCCAGCGGACTCAACGAGTGGCCCCACGCCGGCGGCTCCGACATGTATTTCCATCCGGGTTTCGCCGCCAGCAATGCGATCAAGGCGATTGAGCTCGCCGCGGCCGGCGCGTTCGGCTCGGAGACGATCCTCGAAGGCGAAGCCGGCCTGTTCGCAGCCTATCGCCGCCAGGCAGCGCCTGAGAGTATCGCGCTGTTCCCGGACCGCGAATGCGAGATCATGGCCGTCTACAACAAGCCGGTCCCGGCCTGCAATTTCGCGCAGACAGCGGCACAGGCGGCACTTCGCGCTTCACACGAGCTCGCCAGCACGGACGAGATCGACCGCATCGTGATTCGCGCGCCCGATGCCGCCCTGCGCTATCCCGGCTGCGATTCCATGGGGCCCTATCGCAATGCGCTCCAGGCCAAGATGAGCATTCCGTTCAGTGTCGCAGCGACGCTGGCGCGCGGCGAGATCGAGGAAGAGAACTATTCCGAGCTCGGCGATGCCGACATCGTTCGCCTGATTGCAGTCACCGAACTCGAGGCCGATGCCGCCTTCACCGCCGCCTTCCCGGGCCAGCAGGGCGCGGAGGTAACCGTACATCTGCGCGGCGGCCGGACCATCCGGCACGCTTTGCCCGACGTCATCGCGGCAACGCCTGCAGATATTCGCGCACGCTTTCGCAGCTCGGCAACGCATGTCCTCGGCGAGGACCGCGGCTGCCTGCTCAAGCAACTGATCGACGATTGCGAGCGACTCGACAATGCTGGCGACATCGCCGCGCAGTGCCGGCTGGACGTATCGGAACGGGTTTTACGATCGGCATCATAAGAAGTGCCGAACAGTTCGGGGGAAACATGGTCAATTTGAAGACCAGTCTAGCATCGTCGGTCGCGAGCGCGGCCACCGCACGGAGGCGAGGCTGATGGAAGGGTTCTTTCAAGCGCTCGCCGCCGGCCTTCTGATCGGCGCCGTCTACGGCCTGATGTGCGTCGGGCTCGGCCTGATCTTCGGCGTCATGCGCGTCATCAACTTCGCCCATGGCGATTTCATGATGCTCGGTATGTACACCGCCTTCTATCTCTTCACCGCCGCCGGCGTGCAGACGCTGTTCGGCAACACGGTCGGGCCATTCGTCGCCATCCTGCTGGCCGGGCCTGTGCTCGCGGTGTTCGGCTATTTCGTGCATCGCACGCTGATCTCGCACGTGTCGGGCACACGCACCGCGTCGCTCGAAGGCGAAGGACATTACGCCCAGCTCATCCTGACGCTCGGTATCGCTCTGATCCTGCAGAACGGCGGCCTCATCGTGTTCGGCTCGGTGCTGGCCTCGATCCGGACGCCGCTGTCCAGCTCTGCCTGGGAGCTCGGCCCCTTCTTCGACATGAGCATCTTCCTCAACAAGGCCCGCAGCATCGATATGATCGTGTCGCTGGCGATCATGATCCTGCTCTCGCTGCTGATCATGCGGACCCGGATCGGTAAGTCGCTCCGCGCCGCCGCGGACAATCCGACCGCAGCGACCTATATGGGCATCGACGTCGACCGCGCGCACCGCACCGCTTTCGCGCTCGGTTGCGGCATCACCGCCATTGCCGGCGGCCTGCTCGCTACCAACTACCCGTTCCATCCCTTCGTCGGCCTCGAATACGTCATCGTCATGTATGCCGGCGTCGTGCTCGGCGGCATGGGCAGCATCATCGGCGCCTTCTGGGGCGGCATGACGATCGGCCTCGTGCAGCAGATGTCGACGCTGATCCTGCCGACGCAGTTGCAGAACGCCGCGATCTTCGCCGTTTTCCTGCTCATCGTCTTCTTCCGTCCGCAAGGCTTCTTCGGGCGCATGGTCGAGAGAACATGACCATGCTCCGGATGCGATCCTTTCTGCCTCCCCTGCTCTTCACGGTCGCTTATGCGGTCGTGTCGCTCGGCGTCACCAACTCCTACTACCAGCTGATCCTGACGCTGGTGCCGGTGTGGGCGGTGTTCGGCCTGTCGTGGAATCTGCTCAGCGGCTACACCGGGCTGATCTCGTTCGGCCATGCCGCCTTCTTCGGCATCGGCGCCTATGCGACTGCGCTCGGGCAGATCTATTTCGACATCTCGCCCTGGCTCCTGATTCCGATCGCGGCCGTGCTCGGCGGCATCGCCGGCCTCCTGATCGGCTTTCCGACTTTCCGCCTGCAGGGCCACTATTTCGCGCTGGCGATGCTCGCCTACCCGCTCGCCATTCTATACGTGTTCGAATGGCTCGGCTACCAGGAGGTGACGCTGCCGATCAAGCGCGATGCGCCGATCGCCTATATGCAGTTCTCCGATCCCCATCTCTACACGCTGCTCGGGCTGGCGCTCATGCTCGCCACCATCGTGCTGACGCAGGTGATCGAGCGATCCCGCTTCGGCATGGCACTGCTCGCGATCAAGCAGAACGAAGCCGCGGCTGAAGCGGCCGGCATCAACACGCTGGCCTGGAAGCTGCGCGCGATCACGCTCAGCGGGGCGATTGCCGCGGTTATCGGTGGCTTCTACGCACAGGTGCTGCTGGTGGTGACCCCGGCATCGGTGTTCGGCATGCTGGTATCGGCACAGGCGCTGACGGTCGCGATGTTCGGCGGCGTCGGCACGGTCTGGGGGCCGGTGATCGGTTCGGTGATACTGATCCCGCTAGCCGAGGTCCTGCACGCTGAGGCCGGCGCACGCATCCCCGGCATTCAGGGCGTCATCTTCGGCATCGCCATCGTCTGCGTCATCCTGCTGGCGCCGGAAGGCCTGTTCTGGAAGCTGCGCGATCTCCTGCGCAAGCGGAATGCCGCCAAGGCATCGGCGAGCGACACTGTGGAAAAGGCCGCCGCCAATGTCACCCCCCTGCGGCCCGCCTCGCAGCGTGCCGCAGCCGGCGAGGTCGTGCTGGAGGTCCGCAACCTCTCGCGCTCCTTCGGCGGCCTCAAGGCCGTGCAGGATGTCAACTTCAAGCTGCACAAGAACGAGATCCTCGGCATCATCGGGCCCAACGGCGCCGGCAAGACCACGCTGTTCAACCTCCTCAACGGCTTCCTCAAGCCCAGTCAGGGCGAGGTGCTGATCGGCGGCCGCAACATGTCGGGCCAGCGGCCGCACGTGATCTGCGAGGCCGGCATCGGCCGCACCTTCCAGGTGATGCGGCCGTTCCTGCGAATGTCGATCCTCGACAACGTCGTGGTCGGCGCTTACATACGCGCCCGCACCGACGACCAGGCGCGCCAGTTCGCGGCCGACGCCGTGGCCCGCGTCGGGCTCTCCGCGGTCGCCGACCGCGTCGCCGGCGAGCTCTCGACCAAGGAGCTGCGGCTGATGGAACTGGCCCGCGCGATCGCCGGCCAGCCGCGCATCCTGCTGCTCGACGAAACGCTCGCCGGCCTCGGCCATGGTGAGGCCGACGAGGTCGTCGCCGTGATCCAGCAGCTCGCGCGCGACGGCATCACCATCGCCATCATCGAGCACACCATGCAGGCAATGGTGCGCCTCGTCGATCGCTTCCTCGTGCTCGACCACGGCGCCGTCATCACCGAAGGTCTGCCGGAGGTGGTGACGCGCGACAGCCGCGTCGTCGAGGCCTATCTCGGCAAGAAATGGGCGGGCCATGCTGCGAATTGAAGGATTGAGCGCGGGCTATTCCGCAAAACCCGTCTTGAACGACGTCTCGATCGAAGTCGGCGCCGGCCAGTTCGTCGCGATCGTAGGCCCCAACGGGGCCGGCAAGACCACGCTGTTCAAGACGATCTCCGGCATCGTCAAGCCGAGCGGCGGCGCGATCACGTTCGACGGCGTCGATCTGCTCGCGGTGCCACCGCCGCAGCGCGCCCATCTCGGCATCGCCCACGTCCCCGAGGGACGTCAGGTCTTCCCGTCCCTCACGGTGATGGAAAACCTGGAAATGGGTGCGATGACCGAAGGCGGCCGCCGCGACTGGCAGACCAACATCGAGCGCATCTTCGAATGGCTGCCGGTGCTGAAGGAGCGCCGCGATCAGTTCGCCGGCACGATGTCCGGCGGCCAGCAGCAGATGCTCGCGATCGGCCGCGGCCTCGCCTCCTCGCCGAAGCTCTTGATGCTCGACGAACCCTCGATGGGGCTCGCGCCTTCGACGGCTGACTTCATCTTCGAACGCCTGATCGATATCCGGCGTCAGTCCGGGCTGACCATGCTGCTGGTCGAGCAGCGCGTCGCGGAAGCGCTGGAATCCGCCGACCACGGCTACGTCCTCGAAGCCGGCCGTGTCGTACTCGAAGGCAACAACGACACGCTACGTGCTGACGATCGGGTGCGCAAAGCCTATCTCGGCATGTGAACACCATAAAAACAAAGAGCAGGGAGAAACGAAATGAACAAGATTTCAAAAGGACTGACGCGTCGCGCTGTGCTCTCCGGCGCCGCCGCCGTCGGCCTCGCGGGCGTGGCGCGTGCACAGGCCCCGGCGGAGGTGAAGGTCGGACTGATCGTGCCGCTGTCGGGCATCTACACCCGCCCCGGCCAGGTGATGAAGATGGGCGCCGAGATGGGCATCGAGCACATCAACGCGCAAGGTGGCATCAAGGCGCTCGGCGGCGCCAAGCTGAAGCTGGTGGTGATCGACTGCGGCGACACCACCGAGAAGGCCAAGAACGCGGCCCAGCGCATGGTGGCGCAGGAGCCCGATCTGGTCGCCGCCACCGGCTCCTATCTGTCGTCCTTCACGCTCGCAGTCACCGAGGTGACCGAGCGCGCCGAGCTGCCGGTGCTCACGCTGTCCTATTCGGACCTTTTGACCGACCGCGGCTTCAAATACATCTTCCAGACTGCCGCGACCGCGAGCCGCCAATCCGAACTCGGCCTGCCGACGCTGATGAAGCTCGCCGAGAATGCTTCGGGCAAGAAGCCGAAGACCGTGGCGATGTTGATGGACAACACTGCAACGTCGGTCGCAACCGCCAAGGCGCTGAAGGAGAGGCTGTTCGCGCAAGAGGGCCTTCAACTCGTCGTCGAGGAGGTCTGGACGCCGCCGCTGTCGGATGCGACGCCGCTGATCCAGAAGGTTCGCTCGGCCAAGCCCGATTTGCTGCTGTTCATGCCGAATGCGGTGTCGGACGCCAAGCTCGGCCTCGAGAAGATCAGCGAGTTCGGCCTCGGCCAGGGCAAGATCCCGACCGTATCCTTCAGCATCACCATCGCCGAGCCCGACATGCTGCAGAGCGTGAGCTCGGAGACGGTGCAGGGCATCATGACCATCGTCGCCAATTGGGGCTCGAAGGGCCACGAGGCGCTGATCGCCGAGCTCAAGGCCAAATACAAGGAGCCCTGGATGACGCAGAACGTCATCTCGACCTATGGCGACATGTGGCTGATGAAGGAAGCGCTGGAGAAGGCCGGCAAGGCCGACCGCAATGCGGTCACACAGGCCTTCCGCACCATGGATGCCGGCCCGTCGAAATACTATCCGGGCGGCCAGCTGAAATTCGACGAGAAGGGCCGCCGCGTCGGCGCCGGTGTCGTCATCGTGCAATGGCAATCGGGCGTGCCTGTCACCGTCTATCCGCCCGAGCTCGCGCAGGCGCAGCCGTTCTGGCCGAAGAAGTCCTAAGCGTCGCGCAAATCCTGGGGAGGAGACTGTCATGACTGCCAAGAGCAAGATCACGATATCGCGGCGAACCCTGCTTGCCGGCGCTTCCGGCACGCTGATCGCATCCCGCGCCTGGGCGAAGCAGCCGGCGGAGATCAAGGTCGGCCTGCTGGTGCCGATCTCCGGGCTCTATGCCCGCCCGGGAACAGTGATGCGCGAAGGCGCCGAGATGGCGATCGACCACATCAACGCGCAAGGCGGCATCAAGGCGCTCGGCGGCGCCAAGCTGAAGCTCGTCGTGCTGGATTCCGGCGACACCACCGAGAAGGCCAAGAACGCGGCCCAGCGCATGGTGGCGCAGGAGACCGATCTGGTTGCGGCCAGCGGCGCCTACCTGTCCTCGTTCACCCTCGCGGTGACCGAGGTCACCGAGCGTGCCAACCTGCCCATGCTCACCCTCTCCTACTCCGACCTGATCACCGAGCGCGGATTCAAATACGTATTCCAGACCGCGGCCACCGCGGGGTCGCAGGCCAAACAGGCATTGCCCCAGCTCATCAAGCTGGCGGAGACGGCCTCCGGCAAGCGGCCGAAAACGGTCGCGATCCTCACCGACAACACGGGTGCCTCGATCGCTTCCGCCAAGGCGATGCGCGATGGCCTGTTGGCGGAGAACCAGTTGCAGTTGATCGTCGACGAGACGTTCACGCCGCCGCTGGCAGACGCGACCTCGCTGGTGCAGAAGATCCGATCGGCCAAGCCCGACCTGCTGTTCTTCCTGCCGACCGTGATCTCGGACGCAAAACTGCTGCTCGAGAAGATGAACGAGTTCGGCCTCGGCCAAGGCAAGATCCCGACGATCTCGTTCGGCATTGCGATCGCCGAGCCGGACATGCTGCAGACCGTCAGCCCCGAACTGCTCCAGGGCGTGTTGACCTGCGTCGCCAGTTGGGGCGCCAAGGGACATGAGGCGCTGATCGCCGAGTTGAAGACCCGCTACAAGGAGCCGTGGATGACGCAGAACGCGATCTCCACCTATGGCGACATGTGGGTGATCAAGGACGCGCTGGAGAAAGCCGGCAAGGCCGACCGCGTCGCCGTCGGCGAAGCGCTGCGCACCATGGATGGCGGGCCATCCAAATATTACCCGCTCGGCGAGATCAAGTTCGACGGGAAAGGCCGCCGCGTCGGCGCCGGCATGACCATCGTGCAGTGGCAAACCGGCATTCCAGTAACGGTATTCCCACCCGAACTCGCGCTGGCAAAGCCGTTCTGGCCCAAGAGATGACGTAAGAGCTGACGACGCCCGAACAAAAAACGGAGAACAACATGGACAAGGCGACCTACGACCGCGGCCTCGAGATCCGCAAGAGCGTGCTCGGCAACGAATTCGTCGACAAGGCGATCGCATCCGCCGACGAGTTCAACCGCCCGATGCAGGACCTCACCACGGAATATTGCTGGGGTTACGTCTGGGGCCGCGAAGGCCTCGCCCGCAAGACGCGCAGCTTCCTCAATCTGGCGATGCTATGCGCGCTCAACCGTCCGCACGAGCTGAAGACGCATGTCCGCGGCGCGCTCGCCAACGGCGCGACCAAGGAGGAAATTCGCGAGGTGTTCATGCAGGTCGCGATCTATTGCGGCGTGCCGGCCGGCGTCGATGCGTTCCGCAATGCGAAGGAAGTCTTCGCAGAGCTCGACAAGAAGTAGCGGAGCAGGACTGCAATGAAGGGCAAATGGGCACTCGTGACCGGCGCGACCTCGGGCCTCGGCTATGCCGTGGCGGAAGGACTGGCCGGCGCAGGTGCCAACATAGTCCTTCACGATCTCGCCGCGCCGAAGCAGGCCGCGGATGACCTTCGCGCCCGTTTCCGCGTGGAGGTCATCGCGGCCGGCGTCGATCTGTCCCGGCGCAAGGCGATCGAAGCCGGGATGGCGGATCTCCTCAAGCGCTGCGGCGGCATCGACATCCTCGTTAACAACGCCGTGGTCAGGCATTTCGCTGCGATCGAGCAGTTCCCGCCGGAGCGCTGGGACGAGGCGCTGGCCGTCAATCTGTCGGCGCCGTTCCACCTGATCCGGCTGGCGCTGCCGGCAATGAGGCAGCGTGGCTGGGGCCGGATCATCAACATGGGCTCGATCTATTCGAGCCGCGCGGTCGAGGACCGCATCGACTACGTCACCACCAAGACGGCGATCGCAGGCATGACCCGCGCCGTCGCCATCGAGACGGCGCGCAGCGGCATCACCTGCAACATGCTCTGCCCCGGCACGCTGCCAACGCCAGCGATCGTGAACAAGATCGCGGGGATGGCGGAGACCAGCGGCCGTCCCGTCGCCGAGGTGACGCGCGACTATCTCGGCGAGCGCCAGCCGACGCACCGCTTCATCGATATGGGCGCGGTTGCGGCCATGGTCGTCTTTCTCTGCGGCCCCGCCGCAAACGACATCACCGGCGCCAGCCTGCCAATCGACGGCGGCTGGTCGGTCGCATGAGCACCGGAATGGGAGTTTCGCGATGACTGAACAATCGAGCCAAACCGTCGTGCTGACCGGTGCCGCCGGCGGCATGGGTCGCGCCATCACCAAGGCGCTGATCGACAGCGGCCGCCGCGTCGTGCTGGTCGACCGCGACGCCAGGGCGCTTCGGGAACTGGCGGCGACGGCGGGCGACAAGGTGTTTCCGATCGAGCTCGACATCAGCGATGCAAAGGCCGTCGATCGCCTGCCCGATGCCATTCCCAATCATTTCAGGCCGGTCGGCGTCCTCATCAACAATGCCGGCCACGACATCGGCGGCCGGACTCGCTTCGACATCGGTTCTGCCGACGACTGGTCCAACATCATCCAGACCAATCTGATCGGCCTGATGCGCGTCACGCGCGCGATCCTCCCCGGCATGGTCCAACGCGATGCCGGGCACATCGTCAATATCAGCTCCATCAACGCGGTACGGATCGTGCCCGACATGGCGGCCTACAGCGCCAGCAAGGCGGGCGTGCACATGTTCACCGAGACCCTGCGCGGCGAGCTGGCGGAGACCGCGATCCGGGTCACCGAGCTCCAGCCCGGCCTGACCCGCACCAACATCATCCTGACCCGCTACCGCGGCGATACGCAGAAGGAAAAGGACTATTTCGACCAGTTCAGGATGGCGCTCGATCCGGCCGATATCGCCCGGTCGATCGTCTTCGCGCTTGACCAGCCCGCCCACGTTCAAATTGCCGAAATGATGATTCTGCCTGTAAACCGGTACTGAGTTTTCCCGAACAGGACCCGGACATGGAAAGACGCCGCGACTTGCAATCGACACTCCGCATCGAGGACGTCCCGACCGTCCGGGCGATGGTGGCGCAGAAGCTGCGTGAGGCGATCATGTCGGGAACGCTGAAGCCGGGCCAACGGCTGGTCGAGCGCGAGCTCTGCGAGATGATGGGCGTCAGCCGCCCCTCGATCCGCGAAGCGCTGCGTGCGCTCGAGGCCGACGGGCTCGTCAATATGGTGCCACACCGCGGCCCCGTGGTGTCCACCATCAGCCTCGAAGAAGCCCGGCAGCTCTACGCCGCGCGCGCCGTCCTCGAAGGCTTCGCCGGCCGCGAATGCGCCAGGCTTCACGACCCCGAGGTGGCCCGCCGGATCGGCGACGCCCTGACGCGGCTCAAGGCGGCCGCGGCCAAGCAAGACCTCATCGGATGCCTCGAAGCCAAGACCGAATTCTACGCGGCGCTGATCGGCGGCTGCCGCAATGCGTTCATCCAGCGCATGCTCAAGCCGCTGCACGACCGCATCCAGCTGTTGCGGATCACATCGATGTCGCAGCCGAAGCGCATCAACAAGAGCCTGCGCGAAGTCACCGCGATCTGGCGTGCGATCCAGGCCGGCGATGCGGACCTCGCCGAGCGCTGCTGCGTGGACCACATCAATGCGGCTGCGGTGGCCGCGCTCGACATGATCGAAAAATCGTCGGCGGCCAAGGAGGCGGCGCCTTCCGACGACTAGAACAATGCCGCCAGGGAGTGTTCGATGCCGTATCTCGTACGATCGCTAATCCTGCTTTTCCTGCTCTCTCCCAGCGGCACGGCCATCGCGGATGAATATCCCTCACGCCCGGTCACGATCATCGTGCCGTTCTCGGCTGGCGGTCCCGGAGACGTGATCGCGAGGATTCTCGGCAGCGCAATGAGCGCGGCGCTGAAACAGTCCATTGTGATCGAGAATGCCGTTGGTGCCGGCGGCACGCTCGGCACCAACCGCGTCGCCAAAGCCGCTCCTGATGGCTACACGCTGCTGCTGATGCATGTCGGCCAGGCGACAGCGCCCGCGCTGTACGCAAAGCTGCCGTTCGACCCCGTCGGCGACTTCGCCCCGATCGGGCTCGTCACCGACGTCCCGATGATCCTGGTGGCCCGGCCGAGCTTTCCGGCCAAGGACTTGAGCGAGATGATCGCACGCATCCGCGGCGAAGGCGGCAAGATGACCTTCGGCAATGTCGGACTGGGCTCGGCCTCACAACTTTGCGGCCTGATGTTCATGAGCGCCACCGATACGAAGCTCACGCCGATCTACTACAAGGGTGGCGGGCCGGCGCTGAATGATGTGATCGCCGGGCATATCGACGTTTATTGCGATCCCGCGACCGGACCGACGCCATACATCCAGTCGAAGACGATCAGGGGTTACGCCATCACCAGCAAGACGCGTGTCGCGACCTTGCCCGACGTGCCGACCTCGGCCGAGGCTGGCGTTCCAGAATTTAACGTCACGACCTGGTACGGCCTGTACGCGCCGCGCGGCACGCCAAAGCCAGTCCTCGACCGACTTGTTGGTGCGTTGCAGAGCGCGCTGAGGGACCCCGTACTGGTCAACCGCTTTGCCGAGCTCAGCAGGGCTCCGGTCGAGCCCGAGCGCGCGACGCCGGATGCCCTCGAAGGCTTCTTGAAAGCCGAGATCGGCAAATGGGGAATGATCATCAAAGCGGCCGGTATCGACCCGCAGTAGACCGCCAGCGGCGGAGAGCGCCCTGTCAGGCCGTGCTTCGACGCAGGCAGGAGGACCGCATTTCGCGCCTTCTGTGCTCCGTGAAGCGTATCCCATCATATACAATCGCAGTTTGGCGAGAAAATCGTATGATTGGTAGCGGGGGAGCGACTCGAACCCCGACGCCGGACTTTTGTTTTTCTCACTGCAGCTCACTTTACATCTTGGGATTTGACCGACGCTGAGCCCTGCTCGTGAGACTTTGCCGAGCCTGCGCACCGCCTCCGCTCTCCCCTCGTCAGCGCTTTGAGCTGCTGCCGGTTTGATGGACACCGGGATTAGGTGTTTCATGAAGCCGGAGGTGGGCGATGAAGAGACGGAAGTTCAGCCGCGAGTTCAAGATCGAGGCGGTCAAGCTGGTCAGGGAGCGCAGGGTGTCGGTGGCACAAGCCGGCCGCGACCTGGGCGTTCATGAGAACGTGCTGCGCAAGTGGGTCAAGGAGTTCGGCTCCGACCCGGCGCAGGCCTTCCCCGGTCATGGGCAGATGAAGCCCGAGCAGCAAGAGATCGAGCGGCTGCGCCGTGAGGTCGCCAAGCTGAAGGCCGAGCGGGACATCCTAAGGAAGGCCGCAGCCTTCTTCGCGAAGGAAGCGACATGAAGTTCGTCTTCATCGCGAAGCACCGGACGATCTGGCCGGTGGCATGGCTATGCGATGCGTTGGGGGTGTCGCGGTCAGGCTTCCATGCCTGGCTGAACCGCTCTCCCAGCGCCAGATCCCGCAGCGACGAGGAGCTCGGCGGCAAGGTCAAGGCCAGCTTCATGGCAAGCGATCGCACCTATGGCGCGCGCCGAGTGTGGCGTGATGTGCTCGCCGAGGGGGCTGACTGTGGCCTGCACCAGATCGAACGGCTGATGCGCCTCCAGGGCTTACGGGCACGGCCACGCCGGCGACGCTTGCCGAAGGATAACGGCGATCGGCAGCTCGAGACCGTGCCGGCAAACCTGCTGGATCGGCAGTTCGCCGCCGAGCGACCGAACCAGAAGTGGATCGCCGACTTCACCTATCTCTGGACGGCCGAGGGCTGGCTTTACGTCGCGGCGGTGATCGACCTGTTCTCGCGCCGAGTGGTGGGCTGGTCGATGAGTGCCGCCATGACGGCACAACTCGTGACGGACGCATTGCTGATGGCTGTCTGGCGCCGCGGCAAGCCGGATGCGCTGCTGCACCATTCCGATCAGGGCAGCCAGTATACGAGCGATCAGTTCCAGCGCCTGATGGCCGACCACGGCATCGTCTGCAGCATGAGCCGTTCCGGCAACGTCTGGGACAATGCGGCGATGGAAAGCTTCTTCTCCTCGCTCAAGACCGAACGGACGGAAGCCAAAACCTACAAGACCAGAGACGAGGCACGCGCCGATGTCTTCGACTACATCGAAAGATTTTACAACACGACCCGCAGGCGCTCGACCATCGGTTACCTCAGCCCGGTTGAGTTCGAGCGCAAGGTGGGATTAGCTTAACCCGGTGTCCATCAAACCGGCAGCAGCTCACATCCATTTTTATGTACGGCTGCTTATTTTCCCTTTGTGATTGGATGAGTTCGCTGGAGAGGCTTAGGGCGCCGGTCTATTTCTTCTTTCGTGGTGCAAGCCTCGCTGCTCTGTACTTGGCTCCCTACATGGTTCCTGCCGTGGCTCCAATTGGTTCTTCCTTGTATATCTGGCTGCTCATTATCGTAGGCGCGATAATCATTTTTGCCGGCCAGTTGCTAACGCGCATCATGTTCTCGGTGACCGAAGAGCGAAGCTTCTACGGTTAGGGTGACCGCTATTGCAACGACACTGCCGATGCGAGCGATATGTCTAGACGCGATAGCCGACGATCAGGAACCAGGGCTCACACAAGCGCTGCTGATATCCGAGAGCTGCGGCGGTCCATTGCGTCGCGCCCGAGGTCGAAGCGGCGACGATGCCGAGCACAACGACGATCTGACCGACATAGACTCTTGCTGGAAACATCCGGCTCGCCCCACTCAGTCACCCCACGTGAGCGGCGCGATGAAAACGGCGAATGCGACTGGCCTTCAATCGAAATAGAAAGTCGCGCCCCCGTTTGGTGATTTTCGGGATCGTCAACTGGACCGACGTAGCGGCGATCCTGACCGCCCCCGCTGGCTTTGGTGTGTCGAAGTACCAGGACTTCTTGTCCTTGACCTCGACCGCCACGAACCTTCAATTCGAGGAGAATTCGGAGGTGAAGCTCTCATCGAGGCTACGCTGGACCAATTCCGAATACAGCGTTTGATAGGTGATATCGAGGCGGCCGGTCGTCATGCCGGGAACCCCATTTATACTATTTTCGCGCAAATAGTATAACTTCATATTTTCAGCTCTTCGGAAGAGGGATCGGTACGGTTTAGCACCGCATATTCTCGTGGCTGATTGCGATAAAGGCGGCGTCATCTTCGATGACACCGCCTTTATGAACAGCGCTGAAGCAGCGCCTGAGATCGGCCTCAGTACTTGAATTCAGGCATCTTCTTCAGCTGATCCTTGTTGACGTTCAGCACCACATGATCCGGATACCAGTTGTCGTTTCGGTTAGCCGGCGTTAACGCGCTTCCTGTCGTGGTTGTCGAGCTGGCGTTGCCGGCTTTACCGGCCCCATCGTTGGATGCCGTCTTCATCGGCTCAGTTGCAAATTTGAGCTGATCGAATGCCACGGCAACATTGTGCTCACCCATTCCAAGGAATCCTCCCACGCCGATCACCACGTTGGCAACCCGGCCGCTGGAGTCAAGGATCAGATCGTTGATGTCGCCGATCTTCTCGTCGCTGTTGTTGTAGACGCTTACGCCGACAAGCTTCGAGGCACGCCATTCGCCTTGCTTGTGCACCGAGGCCGTCGAAGCAGTCGCCGGCTGCATATTCGGCGCTGCGGTCGTCGCGTTGCTTTGGGGTGACTGCGCCATTGCGGGTGCGGCCATGAGCACCGCGGATGCGAGAATGCAGAGAGATTTGTTCACGACGATTTCTCCTTGTGTTGTTGGATCATCGTCAACTCGTCGCGCGGCGGGAAGTTTCGTCTGCCTGACCTCGCGGTACGCTTGCGCGCACGGTCTATCCTACCAGCTTGAGACGGCTTCGCATCTTCCGATGGAGCATCGCGCGTGTGACGGAAGGATCACAAATGATGAACTCGACCATCGCGATAATGTCTTCTCTCGTGCGATTGCAGCAAGGATTCCCCCAGGCGGCGAGAAGCCGGCTTGAACTGGTTTGGGTGGACGATGCGGCACGGATTGACGTCAGGATTTTCCCGACAGGTCACGCTCATCTCCTGACTGCCCGATTGGGCGGCACAGGCTATCGTTTCCGGAGCGGATGGAGAACAAAGCGATCCCGCGACCGGCATATGCGTCTCCGGCTCCTGCAATGCGCGCCCTATTGATCAGATCAGCTTGCTGGAGGCAGGTATGCGAAATGTACTTTTCCGAGGACGCGCTGGTCGTCAGCTTTTTGCACGCTACGTTGACGCTCGGATCATCTCGTGTGGCCCGGATTGGCAGGAGATCGTCTCATCATGGGTACAGTCCTGGCGCTACTCTTGCTCGGCATCTTGCTCACGGCGCTCGGCGGCGCAGCGCTGGAGATCGCGGCCCGCAGCTCTTCCCGGGCTGTCAATCGTGACCTTCCGACGTAAGCCCGACGCTTTACTCAGGACGCGTAGCTGACTTACGCACTCCCCATCCTACGTTTCGGTAAAGATTGCTCGCGTGCAGGATGATGGCCGCCTGACCGACCCTCGACGTCCACACCTAGCGGCAAACACGCATGTGCTTGATAATACGCCGACCATGATAGCCGCGCTTGATGACGGTCCGCACCGTGCAGACCCTCCGATGGTAGCGGCGACGATGGTAGTAGCCGGCCTGCATCATCTCGGATGCTGCAGCTGCGCCGACCGAAAGCGCCGTCATCGCATTCGCGGGAACCGGGAATTGAGTTCCCGCAAACAGAGCAGCGGCGGCGAGACCATAGGCGATTTTCCTCATGATTTTTTCTTGTCGTGTGTCCCGGTTCGCACTTCTATGCCCGACCAATGAAGGCGGAGTGAACGACGAGACCGACAATTGTCGTCGCGATCATTCGCCGCACATGAATGAGCAGATGCTGCTTCCACGTCGTCAACCCAAGTGCGGTTCAGCATTTGCTACGAGCCAATGGTAGCCCGGAAGCTCTAGTTGATCGGCCATGTCTCTCCCGATTGAGAGCTTCGCCAACCCCGGCACGGAGAAGCTTCTGACCGCGAGGTTGCGGAAGTGCATCCCTAAGCGAGTCTTCGGCGCCAAGGCCCCGGCAAAACGCTCGGCGCCCTGCTGCTTTCGATCTATATAGTTCTTCAGCCGGGCCTCGTATTGAGCAAATGCCGTCGAATATCGATCACCGGCGGCAGCGAGTTCGCCGGCCAGCACATAGGCAGAAATCATCGCCAGCGCCGACCCCTGGCCTGCCAGCAGCGAGACGCAAAAGGCGGCATCACCGATGAGAGCCACTCGTCCTCGCGACCAGTCCGGCATCTTGATCTGGCTGACGGCGTCGAAGTAGAGCTCGCCGGTGCGTTCGAGCTCCTCGAGCATCCGATCGCACTCCCAGCCATCGCTCCCGTAGATTCCGCGAAGGAGCTCCTTCTGCGCCTCCGGCGTTTCTGGCAACACTGCGCGATCCGCGGCGAAGATCAGGAGAAACAACGTCCGATCGTCACGCAACGTGAAACGGCCGACCATGCGACCCGGCCGGCCGTAGATCAAATAGACGTCCTCGTCGCGCGGTCGATAGCCGTGAACCTCGAAGGCCGCCACCACATACCCCAGATATCGCTCGAACTTCCTCTGCGGTCCAAAGACCAGCCTGCGCACGGCCGAATGCAGCCCGTCTGCACCGACCAGGAGATCACACCTGCGCCTGCCGCCACGCTCCAGCTGGACCTCGACGCAATCGGCTCTCTCTTCGACGAGAACGATCTCGTCTCCGAAAATGGTTTCGACGCCCCCGCTGATCCGCTCGAACAGAAGGCGCGAGAGTCGGCTTCGCTGAAGGGTGACGTATCGTCCGTTCGTCAATTCAGCGAAGACGCCGGTACCGAAGCCGGCCAATCGACGGCCGGCTTCGTCTACGATCCTCAGTTCCTGCACGTGGTAGCCGTCGCGATCGATCTCCGGGAGCAATCCCATCTGCTCGGCGATGCTATATCCCAGCCCCCAGAAGTCGATGACGTAGCCTCCGCTACGCAGAGCGGGCGCGCGCTCGACGAGCGTCGGCTCGAAGCCAGCCGCTCTCAGCCAATAGGCAAGCGTGGGCCCGGCGATTCCAGCGCCAGAGATCAGAACGCTCTTCATGTCCTCTCCTTCCAAGACCCTCGCCGCTGGCCGTCAATCCGAGGTGCTTGCAGTGCTCCGGCACCTGCCCCAATTGCAAGCTGCCAATTTTGCCTGGATGGCAAGAACAAGTAGGGCCGCGACGGCGTAATATATCCGAGACCTCGCGGCGTACCTATGGACGGCCTCCTCTTGTGCGTGGGCCGCTCCGTCTCCGTGGCAGGTTCAGTTCCGGGCAGCCTCTTCTGGCGACGGCGGCAATCGCCACTTTCGCATCCAGACCGTTCCAACAAAGGAGACCAGTTGGAAGACAAATCGACAGCTCACATCCGGCACATCGAGCGTACCGTCCGAGTCAGCGCGATCGGTCTATTTCTCGCAGCTTCCGTCTGGTTGCTTCGTGACATTTTGTTGCTCACCTTCAGCGCCGTGGTCATCGCTTGCGTCTGGACGCGTTCCGAATCGTTCTGCAAGCCCTTGACCAGCTGGGCAGCCTCATCGACCGGACTCCGGACGTTCGGGCCGCGCAGCAGAACCGGCGTTTCCGCTCGTCGTGTCGTTGCGGACGGCCTCGTTGCCGTCCATGGTCGCTGCGGCGACCTGCGCGCGCGTGGTAGGAAGGTTCTGCGCCCTCTGCAAATGCTTTTGCAGTACGGCCAGGGAGGCCTGAGCCCAAGACCGCAGATCTGCACGCCCAGCGCTGCCGTCTGCAAACTCCTGAAAGATCCGGATTGCCTTCCTGTGTCCGTCGATCTGGGTTTGGCGGTATTGTCGCTCGAATTCGTCGCCCTGGAGCTGCTGAAGCTGCGCGCCCCTTTGCCGATGCTGCTGATCCAGCTCCGCGGGGGCCCTCAGATTCGAAATCTCCGCGGCAATGCGCTTCAGGTTATAACCCAGGTTCGTGTGATCGGTGGCGATCATGGCTGCGAACTCTTCATACGTGGGCGAGCTTGCTCGCTTCTAAACCGCTCGAGCCACCTCGATCTCCATCATATTGATCATTGCGGCCTTGTTGACGAACTCTTGCGCATCCCGGGAAAGAGAGCTGTCCTGCGCTTACACCGGTGCGCCGGCAGGGCCCTGGACCAAGCTCCCCGCATCATTCTGTGCTACAGAAAGAAACGTGGCGGCCATCAGCGCCGAGAAAGCAAGAGCAACCGTTCTCATTGCAAGAACCCTCCGTCGAATGGTCGTGCACGGCTTCATGCACCCTAAGCACACAAACTTCCGAAGGCCGGGTTTGTTCGAATAAGCTGGTGCGCTGACGCGCAATGCGATGACGTATCTCGCGACCATCGGATGGAGTACGATCAGATCGCGCGAAGGCGAATGCAGTGTCATTCCCCTCGCCGTCCGCGATGTGTGGCATCGACGTTGGGGAATGATCTTTGCAGCAGCGTCCGTCGCAGCGAAACTGCTGCTCGGGCGCCCTGCTGAAATCCAGACCGACCGTTAGACCCCGGGCAGCTGCTGGACCGGGGAAAATGACGCGGTCGGACGGTTATCGTCGCGCCCGGGGCACGTCATCAGGTTGGATCGGTCGGGATGTGGAGGCAAAGCGGTTGGCGATTGCGAGCGCTCGTGGTTCATCGTCTTCCAGGATGATCTTTTGCGCGAGCACGACGTCGCCGATTGGCAAGGCCGCCGCGGGAAAGAAGCAGCCCCCCTCGACTGGAGCGCCTGCGTCGTTCAGCTCCCGAATGTTCGATACGGTGCTGTAGTAGATTCGGTAGCTTCGGCCGGTGGCGCTCCCAACCACATCGAGATATCCCTCCTTGTCGAAGGTTTCGAGTTGCCCGGGCGGAAGCCAGCTTCTCAACAGCTGGCGGCCGCGGGCCTCAGGAGGTCTCTCCCGCTCCGATATCCGATATAGCTCCCGCAGCGCGGCGAGCCTGGGCTCGTTCCGGCCGGCCCGTGTAGAGTGAAGAAGTTTCAAGCTACCCTCCTGCGAGCCGCGGGAAGAAGAGGGTTTCTGGCTCTGTCGGATCGAACGAGCGAACAAGTCGTAGGTCACCCGAAGCGACGCGCGCCGCAGCAGTGAAGCCGCTCGACGTCAGTTGGTTAAAGCGACGCTCGGCTTCGGATACCTCGTTGGCACTATCCGGAGCGAAATGATGCCGGGTATCGCCCGTCGCGTCCATCACAATCTGAATTGCCACTTGCTATGCTCCTTTGATCTTGAATGATCGCCAATCCTGTCTCTTCGACAGCGTTCCGAAATTGCCGTCTCGAGTAGTCATTTCTGATTTCCTCGTCCGGACCCTCCCGCGCCGCGACACCCCGACCTACACCGCCGGAGGAAGGGCGGTGTAAGCCTTGTGCTCGGCGGAGCCCCGTCCACCATTCGCAGGGTCGGTCAGACAAGCATCGGATTGTTGCACGGTTCTTCGGTACATCGCCCCATGAACTACGAGTTCAGCTTACTCGACCAATCATCTACTTCCTTCTTTGCCTGATCTTTGGCGTAGCCGTATCGTTCCTGCAGGCGGCCCTCGAGTTGATCTTGCTTGCCGCCGATCACATCCAGGTCGTCATCTGTCAGCTTCCCCCATTGCACCTTGACCTTGCCCTTCATCTCCTGCCAATTTCCTTGAACACGATCCCAGTTCATTGTGATCTCTCCTTCCGCTTCGCTGACGCCCCATTTCTCAGCAATGCCATGCACCGCCGCACGTTCCAATCGACACTGGCTTGATCGAGATAGCCCGACCTGCGATCACGGCAAAAGCCGTAGAGCGTCCGCGGCGGCCTTCCGAGCACGACAATGACTAAGACCGACGCGACGTACGAGACGCGCATGGCTACGGCACCATTGGTTCGCCGTCGTAAGTCAATTCGCCCTCGAAACCAGCAGATCTGAACGCTCGAGCTCGCGCTCAAAACTCATTGGCGTCCAACAAGATGGGTACGCTTTTGTACTATGTCTTTCTCGTGCGCGTGCGTCCATCGCCTTGCTTCGCGCGTATATCGAAAGGGTATCTATCGCAAATGATGGGTGCCTTGGCGAAGGGCGGCAAAGGCTTGAGCTTGATCCGTCGGAGCAGCCCACTCCGCTCAACCAACCAATCGCGTATGTCGAGTGCAGAAGGTGCTTACGTGAACCGCGGTGACGTCCAGGCCGGAACTAACCCCGAAGACATCGCCCCCCAAGACTTCCATCGGCAGATTCTCGAACGAGCGACGAGGCCCAAATGAAACAACTCGGAAGGTCCTGCGACGTCGCCATGCTTCTGATCGGCACCGGTCTGTTCATCTCTCCCTGGATTCTCGGCTTTGGGGCAGCGGTTCCGGATTTACCTACTCAGACGGCGGTTGTGATAGGTGCGGGCCTCGCCGTGTCCTCACTTGCCACCCTGATCGCCTTCGAGACGTGGGAGTTGTACATCGTTGCGGCGTTCGCCGCAGGATCGATCACATCACCTTGGATGCTTGGTATCGCCGACCGCACCGCAATCGTGACACTTGTCCTCGCCGGTGTTTCGGCGCTTGCAATATCCATCACGCGCATTCTGCTCGTACGACGGCTTGAAAGCGCATCGGCCGGCCAGAAGGCATCGCAGATGACTTCAGATCACTTTCCTTCTATGCCGGGGTTGAAGGCGAGCGCGCGGCGCATGCCGCCCGAGAGGGAGCCCGACCGGTATCCTAGAAGCGCGAGCACAGATAGGAAACGGGGTCAATTCGCAACAGCTGAGCGTAAAAGAATGTCGCAGCCGCGGCAGCATTCCGGCGGTGAAAGGCCCTAGGAGAAGGAGTCGAAGGTGGCCAAATGCGACACTGAGCACGTCATGTCGAGGCGCCTGGGCCAGCTCAAAAGCTTGGCGAAGGATGCTACAACCCCGCTTGCAGCCCGCTTGGTCCACGAGATCGTGATCGAATTGGAGAATAGATTGCGAACGAGCCAGCCAAAATCTCAAGAAAGAGAGCCGCTGCCGCGACCGTTCCGACCGCCGTCTTAATGTGCCTGCCACTCCATGTGCCTGCCACTTCGCATTCGAGCGCCAGTGGAGCATACAAGCCCCAACCCGGCATCACCCAGCCGAGTAACCGCCACCTTACCGTCATTTCTCCGACATCTCTTGCCACGTCCTTCTGGGGGTGCGCGCACGCCCCGAGTGCAGCCTTCGGAGAGACGCGCATCGCCGCGGACCGTCGCGCGGATGCTTGGCTGCTCACGAGTCCTGAAACTCCTTCATGTCGAGGCGCAGGCCTGCTTTGTTTGCTTGATCTGCCGTGGCGTAAGGCAGGCCGTAATAGCTCAGCTTCGGGCTCCATCGCCCGGTTTGGCCGGGGTAAGGGAAGGCATAGGTCCCTCCGCCCGCAGCCGCTGCGCGGGATATCACGATGGCCGCGAGCTTTCCGCCGCGGTCGAAGACGAGATCGGAGACATAGCCGTAGCCTTGTCCTGCCTGCAGCCGCGCATAGTCTCCGATGACTTTGGAGATCGAGAACTCGTGAGGCTCGGACTGTGCGGTGCCAGGGTCGGTGAAGAGGCCGTATTCTCGCGACCTCAAATCGGAAAAGTCTGCCACGATAGCGCCGTGGTGAAGCGGACGCAGTACGCGCTCAAATGGAACTCGGGAGATAAACTCCGGCTCATTCTTGGTTCGAAAGCCTTCGACCAGCAAGGAAACGATCTGGCCGTCGTCTGCCATGATCACGTTTCGGACGGCTCCCAGATACTGTCCTTTCAGGGAGAACACTGCACTTCCGAGCAATCGCGACGCTCGATATCCGTCGTACACCGTGGTGGCAAACTGCGATCGCGCCGGCTGCTCATTCGCAGTTGCTGTTGCCGTCTCTGCCCGTGCGGGGACCGACAGAAGAGAGGTCGAGATTGTACCCATGAGAATTAGAATAGGAATCCTGCTCTTGATCCGCATTCCAGTGCTCCTACCGTCCAGCGTTACCGTACCCTAATCGCACAAGGCGATCGACGTTCTTGGTGCTCTCAGAGAATGGTTCGCTACCGTGCAAAGGAATGGTCCAGCGATTGACTTCGTACCCGGTCATACCTGCTGCCCCAACATCTGCTCGGCGTGCCGAACTGACGATTCTCGACGCCGAGGGCAGTCGGCTTCCAAATTTGCATACGCATTTCTGGTCAGGTCGATCCCGGTCGTTTGGCCCCCCGTCAGGTTTCTCCTGACGAGGGTTCACCTTCAGCCCGACTGGGACCGGACGGCGCACGCCCTACATCATTCGAAGATCACCTTCGGAGGAGACAAGAATGTTGAGGATCGAACACGAGCACGGCCTTCCGACAATCAGTCCGGCACCGTCCCTCGGTCGGACACGAGAGGGAAATGAAGCGCAGCATGCGCACCACCCGAACAACGACCTGATCCGTCACCTTCCTCATTCATCACAAAGGGGGCTCTTGGTATGCTGCGATGAGGTCAGATTGGAACCGAGACAACTGCTTCAGGAGCGCAACCTCCCGCTGCGGCATGCCTATTTTCTGGAGCACGGCGCGGCCTCTCTGACCGCCAGAGCCGGTAACTGTCTCCCAGTCGAAATTCAGACCCTCGGGATAAACGACTTCATTGGCATCCCCCTGATACTCGGCATGCGCGTTTCCCCTCACCGTTGCATGGTACAGGTTCCCGGCACCGCCCTGTGCATCGAAGCTGATACACTGATCGATCTCGTAAGGAGGGATAGAGAAATCGAGAAGCTGCTATTGCGGTACGTGCAGGCCACACTGATTCAAAGCTCGCAGCTAGCTGCATGCAACTCGCGCCACAGCCTGCAGCAGCGGTTGGCGCGGTGGCTGTTGGTTGCACAGGACAAATTCTCATCCCGCGAAATCCCGCTCACGCACCGATGCATGGCGCAAGCCCTTGGAGTTCGACGCGCTGGCATCACGACGACAATGAGCAAAATGGAGGCACAGGGGATCATCAAGCAAGGTCGCGCTCAGGTCCGCATCTTGGACGAGGCGCGCCTCGAGGAGTTATCCTGTAACTGCAATCGTGTGATTACATTTGCACATCAATACTCTCTCAATGGAACCGATGCTTAGGAGGCGAGCAATTCCGGCTTGCCCGAGGAGGAGGTAGGCTCCGAGCGTGGCAATGTGTTCACCTCGTCCAGATGCGCACCAAGTTCAGTCCGGAGCAGCGAAACGCGCCCTATCCTACCCTGACTCTGATCGAGGTCGAGGAGCCTTGCCTAGAGAAGCCGCCCCTTCCCTGATGGTGCGCCGTCCGGTCTGCTGCAAGCGAATGGCTTGCAGCAGGCAGCAGGCGCCCTCGATCAGCTCCGCACATCCGCACAGGCACTCGCTTCGTGCGGTTACAAAATCACTTCTCCGGCTAAGAAGGCGAGGACCACGAACAGCAAGAAGATCACGATGGCCGCAAAGAACAACCACTTCGCAATTGTGGACGCGCCTGAAGCGATTCCGCTGAACCCGAGGAATCCGGCTACAACCGAAATGACAAAGAAGATCAACGCCCACTTCAGCACATAAAGCTCCTACTTGTCAGGCCCTCACCTGCCTGGACGACAATCGTCACGTCCAATGGGTGTTCCGAGCCAGACGCGTCCCCCATGGCGCGCGGAAGGTGCGACAGCGTACCCCATATCGCCGTGGAGCTGAGGCGAGCGCGCGGCGAGGCCTCTTGTATCCTACAAGGAAGGACCTCGGAGTGTTCGGTCATCCGGGGCAGCCGACAGTTGGCGGTGCTGCGGACCTAACGTGGCTTCGCCAAGCCGCGCATCATCGCGTTCCGGAGAGCCGATCCACGACGTCGGCAATCGAGATTGGCTTCTCGACAAGGCGTGGAATATATCGCATGGGGATCACCTCGCGGCTGTATCCTGTATAGATCAGGAACGGGATGTTTTTGCTCAGGAGGATGTCGGCGATGCCGAACGACGATTGCCCTTGCAGGTCGATGTCAAGCAGCGCGGCATCGAAGGCTGCGCGGCTCGCTGCATGTAACGCGTGGCTTAGCTCGGCAAAGGGGCCCACGGGTTCATGACCTCGCCGTCGGATCTCGGTGATCAGATCGTCGGCGATGAGGTATTCATCTTCGATTACGGCTATTCGCATCTGAGCCTCATGGATCTGCGGCAAGTCAGAACCCTCGCTTATTGAAATCGACGATCGTCGATCATCAAGCCACATTCGCATCGAACAGCGGAAACATCGTGCGCTTCTGTACAAGAACCAACCAGAGTCCGTCTGATGAACGGCTAGAGATTCGTCACGATGAATCAACCGACGCGGCGCCCTGGTACACACCTGTACCAATTGTCTCTGCAACGGCGCCGCCCGCTTGCGCATTTCTTTTGTGCATCAACGGTAAGGAGCAGAGCTGATGAACTTTACTTTCTTTAACAGATTGTGTGCCGCGGCCGCCGTATCATCCCTCGCAGTGCCGATTGGAATTCCTCCCGCGCACGCAGCCCCGATATCGCCTGCAAGCGTGATAGCCAAGAACCACGCCAATGTGGTGGAAGTTCAGTGGAGGCATCACCGTCATCGCAATCATTGGCGGGACGGATACCGGCACCGCTACGGCCGCGGTTGGGGGCCGGCTGTAGGTGGTTTCGTGGCAGGTGCGGCGATCGGAGGCGCTATTGCCAACAGCCGGGCGCAGGCAGCCGAGAACAACGCGTACTGCTCCCAACGATACAAGTCTTACGACCCGAGCACCGGGACCTACATGGGATACGACGGCGTGAGACATCCATGCCCATGACTTGGAGGGCGTCCTCACGACACTAACTTTCGGGCCGGCCCCTTCCGGAGATGGGGCGAAGGAGAGCCCGCAGCAGCCGACGTCGCGCCTGAATTCAGGTACCCCCAAGCAGCGGGTAATGATCGGGATAGGGGGAGCCTCGCGACCCCTCCCCTCCCACACCACCGTACGTACGGGTCCGTATACGGCGGTTCGGCGGATTATGCGGGTCGTTGTGCCGCGACAGAAGCCAAGCCGAGCGAACCGAACATAGCGATTGGCAGAGCGATGTTGAGCGCGGGGCTGTTCGCGAGCTGCCAGGGGCCCCGTGGGCTGCTGGCGGCCTTTGCCGCCAGGACCCGGCCGACGCCGCGGCGTCGCAGCTCGGCAAAACGAGCGGGTCCGCACTTCCATTGCTTCCAGGCGATGGCGCGCAACCGCCGCCTGATCCATTCATCAAGTGCACGCAGCACCGATGGAGTTTGGCAGAAGCCGAAGTAGCCGCGCCATCCCTTGAGATAGACGGACAGCTCCTTGACGGTCTGCGCGAGACTTCGGCCGCACGTGCGCCGCGTCAGCTCCCGGACTCTCGCCTTGAAGCGGGCGATCGCCTGCGGCGCGATGCGCCGCCGTGGCGACAGCTCCCATGTAAAGCTGAAGCCCAGGAACTTGCGGACGCTCGGTTTGGCGACCGCGCTCTTGGCCTTGTTGATCTTGAGCTTAAGACGCCTTTCGAGGAACTTCTCGATCCCGGCCAGCACCCGCTCGCCCGCCTTCTGACTGCGCACATAGATGTTGCAGTCGTCGGCGTAGCGCACGAAGCGATGGCCGCGCTTCTCCAGCTCCTTGTCCAGCACGTCCAGCATCAGATTCGACAACAGCGGCGAGAGCGGGCCGCCCTGCGGCGTGCCCTCCTCCGTCGGACTGACCAGCCCTCCCTCCATCACACCCGCAGTCAAGAAGCCACGGATGAGCTTCAGGAGACGCTTGTCAGTTACCCGCTTGGCAACCAGCCCCATCAGGATGTCGTGGTTGACCCGGTCGAAGAACTTCTCCAGATCGATGTCCACAACCACGGCATGCCCGGACGCGATGTAGGTCTGCGCCCGTTCCACCGCCTGATGCGCCGAACGGCTCGGCCGGAAGCCGAAGCTCGCCTCGGAGAACGTTCCGTCCCAACCTGCCTGCAACACCTGCATCACCGCCTGCTGGATGAAGCGGTCGAGCACCGTTGGGATACCGAGCGGCCGCAAGCCGCCCGATGCCTTCGGTATCTCCACCCGCCTCACCGGCTGTGGTTTGTAGGTGCCGTCAAGCAACTGGGCGCGGATCGCGAGCCAGTGCTCCTTCAGATGGGCCGGCAGTTCGTCGACGGTCATCCCGTCGATGCCTGCCGCACCCTTGTTGCGCGTCACTTGCGCCAACGCTGTCTTCAGGTTCTCACGCTCGATCACTGCTTCCATCGACGGCCCTGCGACCGCCGGGCCTTCGAGGCTGGTTCCCGCCGTGCCGGCTTCAGTCCCTTGGGAGGCGGCGCTTCGGGCTTCACCCGTCGCGTCGCGGCCCAAGTCCAGTGTTTGTCGTAACTTCTGCTGCATGGCCTGCACGAGATTGCCGCTCTACTGACCTCTTCCACCGTTCGGGCCTTCGGCGGCGCGCTGCCGCCTACTATGCCCTCTGCTGACTTCTGCGTTGCGGTCAGATCGCCTTACGGCGACCCCAGTCCCGTTGCCGGGACACAACGTAGACCTCCCGAGGTAAGACCGACCGCCTTCACCGCACCCCCGCCGGATCTACCACCCCGGCTCTTGATGACCGTGGACTTTGCGATCAGTAGCTCGCTCGTCCGGCCGGGTAGGCCTCATTATCCGATGTTTGTCCATCGGGCCGCGGCTTTGCTCCACGCTGTCTTCAGACCCCACCTCACGATGACGCCCTTGCGCTTCGCTAATCCTTCGCCGTCATCAGGCTGGATAGAGGACTTCCACCTCCAAGCTGTCGTTCATACTCGGCGCACTACGCAGAAGGAGCGGTTCGGCGAACCGCTCCTTCTCTGCAACTTTCCATACAGACCGGAATTGAGGTTAGTCTGCGATTTTTGCGGCTGTCTAAGTCATGCTCGCTCGTGCCAAAAGACTGTTGGCTGATCTGGGAGAAACATTCTGGCTGGTGCCCATGTTGATGGTGCTTTCTAGCCTCATCGCCGCCTTCACTCTCGTTCAGATTGACCAGAGCGATACCGTTTCGATTTCCATTCTGCAGGATTGGATTTACGATGGCGGCGCGACCGGGGCCCGGACCCTGCTCGGCGCCGTTGCCAGCGCGACGGTCGGCGTGGCGGGGACCGTGTTCTCGATCACTATTGCCGCATTGTCTCTGGCTGCCGGTCAGATGGGGCCGCGGCTGCTGCGCAATTTCACCAGCGACCGCGGCAACCAAATCACGCTGGGAATGTTGCTCGGCACGTTCTGCTACGCCCTCGTCGTGCTGAGAAGTATCCGGACGGAGCCTGAGGGCGGTTTCGTCCCTCATCTCTCCATGAGCGTTGCGATCGTGCTCGCATTGGCTTGTGTTGCCATGCTGGTGTATTTCGTCGGTCATGTCGCCGGCCGGATCAACGTGGAAACGGTCATCGAACTCGTCAGTGAGGACCTTCGCTCCGCTATCCATAAGCTTACGGCCAAGGATCCGCAGCCACAATCTCCCCCGGAGGAGTATTGGATCGGCTGCCTGCCCCTGCGGGACTCACGGCGCGGCTACCTGCAGCATCTCGACGAAGATGGCTTAGCCACTTGGGCGGCCAAGCACAAAGTGACCATTCGCCTGTTGATCGGCCCCGGCGACTATGTTTTCCCGGGAGCGACCGTTGCTGTGGTTACTCCTCCCGTCGATGACGCCGAGACCGCCATTCGGAATGCGACCGCGCTGGGCGGAAGCAGCAGCATCTCTTCCGATCTGCGCTACGCGGTTCGCCAGCTCGTGGAGGTCGCAGTCAGGGCGCTCTCCCCCGGCATCAATGACCCACACACGGCGCTCGCAGTGCTGGACCGGCTCGGAGCGGCCCTCTGCGATCTCGTTCCCCTGCACCTTCCGACGGGAGTGTCGATCAAGGGAAATCGGCCGGTCCTGGTCGTACCGCAAGTGCAATATGATCAATTGCTCGACACCATGTTCCATATGATCCGGCAAAGCGCGGCCGCTCACCCGGCAATATCGATCCGGCTGATCGATGTCTTGACGCAAGTCGCGAGCTGTGAGCGCGCTCCCGCGCGGCTCGCGGCCCTTTCCCATCATGCTGACCTCGTCCTCGCGGACGCGCGTCGAACGATTGCCTCGGCGAGCGACAGGGAGGATGTCGAGCGCCGGTATCAAGCGTTTACCCTCATGGTCCGCACAGGTCCGATGGGGCAATTCACTGCACAAGTTTCCTCTTTGCAGAGCGGCGACGATGGTCCAGAGACTATCGCTCAGCCAACCGGCTTCCGATCTCGGCGTTGAGCTCGGCGCCCGCGAGGATGGAATAGGCTGCGACCCAGAGCCACGTCATCAACACGGCAACTGCGCCGAGCGAACCGTAGGTCGTCTGATAAGCAGCGAACGTGTTAACATATGTTGAGAATGCGTATGACCCCGCGATTAACCCGGTCGTTGCGAGAAGCCCGCCGGCCGAAGCAAGGTCCCATCTCGGCTGGGGTCGATTGGGTGCGTACCGATAGAGCAATGCAATTATGGCCGCGATCATGCATACGAGGAGCGGCCACCGGATCCATATGGCCGCAGTTTGCCAGCCCGGTGGAACTGGCAGGTAACTGATCAGAAGAGGCAGCACCGCGATCAGGATCACGGCTGCCCCTGCTAGAACGATCAACGCCATGGTCAACGACAGAGCGACGGCGTTGAAGAGAACAAATCCCCGCTCCTCGGAGACCCCGTAAGTCACGTTCAAGGCAGTCATCAGTGTGCCGGTCGCATAGCGGGCGCTCCAGATCGAAATCCCGACGCTGACCATCAGCCCTACGCCGAAGGGCGGACGCGTGCCCTGCTCGAGTGCCTTCAACCGTCCCGAAATGAGCGCGGTCGCCTCATCCGGCAGGATGACCTGGAGCGCATCGAGCTGTCGCACGATGTCGTCGGTGTCGGCGACGAGGCCGTAGAGGGACACGAGCGCCGCAATCGCAGGGAAGATCGAGAGAAAGGAATAGAAGGCAACGGCGGCAGACAGGACTGAAACGTTGTGCTCTGCGAGCCTCGCCCAGACCGCGACCGCGACGGAGATAAATCTGCGCACAGGTCTGGAGCGATCGGTGTTCACCGGTTCAACATTGCTGGTTGCGCTTCTGGGCACGTCGATCGCGAATCGTGGCGCTTGCAGGAAAGGACGGAGAACCTCCCGTCGCTGCGTAGGTTCCAAGCGCCAAAACAATGGGCCAAGGGCCTTAGTCACGGTCCGGGAACGTACCTAGTCGTGAAGGAACGAATGCGTTGGGCCTGCCTTGGATCCTGAAGCAGGCAGCTTCATCGTGAGTAGTTCGGCAATGGCTCAAACGTATCGCGCAGCAGATTGGGCGGCATCAGTTCTCGGAGGTGTCATGATTCTCATCGGCCTCGTGCTCGGGGCCGGCGGTGCTTGGCTGCTCTGGTTGGGAGGCTCGTTCTATTACTTGCCCAGCGGAATCGTGCTGATCGTCTCGGGTGCTCTGTTGGCCCGCCGGCGTGTCGAGGGCGCATGGCTCTACTTACTTCTGTTCCTGCTCACCCTCGCGTGGGCGTTCTGGGAAGTTGGCGCCAATGGTTGGGCGCTGGTCCCGCGGACCGTCGGTCCAGGCTTGTTGCTAGTCGCCGTTATGGCGCTCACCCCGAAGCTCCGCCCGATACGTCATCGATACGAGCCCATCGCCACTATCCTCGTCGGGTTCCTGTTGTTGGCTGCCACGACTACGCTGATGACGGGGGCATTCCACCCCGCAAACGCGACAGTGCACGCGCTGCCATCGCCGATGGCAGCGATGGCCGACCCTTCGCCTTTGAAGACGGGCGCAGATTGGCCCGCCTACGGCGGCAGCTACAGTGCGCGCCGCTATTCACCACTCGACGAGATCAATACGACGAATGTCGCCAAGCTCACCAAGGTCTGGACCTTTCATACGGGCGACTTGCCGACCGAGAACGCAGAAGGGACCTACGGCGCCGAGAATACCCCGCTCAAAGTGGGAGACAACCTCTACGTCTGCACACCCAAGAACATCGTTTTCGCAGTGGACGCCAAGTCCGGCAAGCAGATCTGGCGATTTGACCCGCGTGTCCCGGACACGTTCATTCCCTACACTGCAGCTTGCCGAGGTCTCGCATATTACGAGGTTCCCGATGCCGGTCAGGACACAGCGTGCGCCCGCCGCATCATCGAGGGCACGCTCGACGCGCGCCTGATCGCAATTGACGCCAAGACCGGCAAGCGCTGCGAGGCATTCGGATATGACGGTCAAGTCGATACCGCGACCGGAATTGGCCAGCACGATCCCGGCATGTTTTCGATCACGTCGCCGCCGACGATCGTTCGCGGTGTCATCGTCGTCGGGCATCAAGTGCTGGATGGCCAGAAGCGGGATGCTCCCTCGGGTGTGATCCAGGGATACGATGCACAGACCGGCGCGTTGCGCTGGGCCTGGGATATGGTCAAGCCAGATGCCGGCGCGCCGCCACCGTTAGGAGAGACCTATACGCGGGGCACACCCAACATGTGGACGACCGCCTCCGGCGACGAGAAACTGGGCCTCGTTTATCTGCCCCTTGGGGTTTCGGCCGTCGACTACTGGAGCAGCAGCCGCTCCGAGCGCGAAAAGGAGTTCGCGACGTCCCTCGTCGCGCTCGACGTCACGACCGGTAAGCCTGCCTGGCATTTCCAGACCGTGCACAACGACGTCTGGGACTACGATCTCGGCTCTCAGGCCACGCTGGTCGACTTCCCCACCGAAAGCGGCGCGGCGGTCCCAGCGCTCGTGCTGCCGAGCAAACGCGGCGACATTTTCGTGCTCGACCGCCGCACCGGCAAGCCGCTCGTCGGCGTCGAAGAGAGGCCGGTGCCGCAAGGCGGCGTCGAGCCTGCGCAACGTGCCAAGACCCAGCCATTCTCGCTTTACCACACCCTGCGGAAGGCCGACCTCACCGAGCAGGATATGTGGGGCATGTCGCCGATCGATCAGATGATCTGCCGTATCCAGTTTCGCCGGGCGAGCTACAAGGGCATCTTCACGCCGCCCACCGCCAGCCCGCACTGGATTGAATATCCGGGTTACAATGGCGGCTCCGACTGGGGCGGCGTCGCCGTCGATCCCGTTCGTCAGGTCATCGTTGCGAACTACAACGACATGCCGAATTACAACCGGCTGGTGCCGCGCGACGAAGCCAACCGACGCGGCTGGGCTCCGCGCAACCAGGCGCGCGGTGAGATCGGCGGGCAAGAAGGCGCAGGCGATCCGCAATTCGGGTCTCCCTATGCCATCAACGTCAATGCCGGTTGGCGGTTGCCCGGCAGCGGGTTGTTGTGCAAGCAGCCGCCCTATGGCGGCATTCGCGCCATCGATTTGAAGACCGGCAAGACGCTGTGGGATCGCCCACTTGGTGAAGCGCGGACGAACGGCCCGTTCGGCATCCCGTCGATGCTGCCGATCACGATCGGGACGCCAAACAACGGCGGCGCCGTCGTGACTGCCGGCGGCCTCGTCTTCATCGCAGCGACGACCGACAATCTGATCCGCGCGATCGATATCAAGACGGGAAAGACTGTCTGGGACGACGTGCTTCCCGCCGGCGGGCAGGCCACGCCGATCACCTATGAAGCAGGTGGTCGCCAATACCTCGTCATCATGGCCGGCGGTCATCATTTCATGGAGACGCCCATAGGAGATGCTGTAGTGGCGTACGCCTTGCCGGCGGAGGTGAGGTCCAGCCAGAACTCGACACCGCAAGGCAGTCAAAGCCTCAAGTCCTCGCCGTCTGCCGCCTCCGTCAATGCGAACACGCCAGCGACCGAGTGAAGTTGGTCAACCGGTGCTCGGAGGGTCTTCGCCGGCCTGACCCAAGTGCATCTTGTTGATTGATCGGGCACCTTAACTCAAACGAAGCTCGACGGGCCCGCGCTGGTCTCAGGCGCCGTGGAGCGGCGGCCACCTATCATCCTGATCAGCCAAGACACTCTCTAGTCGCGATCATATCGATGCGCCCCATCGGACGACGATGGATGCTCAGGAACGCCTACTCGACATGCCGGTTAGCGGTTTGATCGATCCAACACATCGGAGGAGAGCATGCCTGCAAAATCCAGTTCACAACAAAGGGCAGCCGGCGCAGCTCTGTCCGCCAAACGCAAGGAGACGAAGGTCTCGCATCTGAAGGGCGCGTCGAAATCAATGTACCAGTCCATGAGCGAGCGAGAGCTCAAAAACATGGCCTCGACAAAACGCGCAGGGAAACCTGAACATCGGTCGAAAGACTGATGCGCCGAACAACCAGATCCCGCCAGGTTCCGTAAGCACAGCCATGCCTGCAGCCACCATGCGTTCGCCCCTTTTTGCCGCAGCGCTCTGCTCTGCAATCACGCTCGGACCGGCCGCGGCGGCAGATAGCCAATGCGGCAATGAAGCCCAAGTCCGCCAAGGCGAGAGCTTGAGTGCCCTCGCCGAGCGCTGCAACGTCACAGAAGCCAGAATTCTCGATCTCAATCCAAAAGTGCAAGGATCGAAGGACTTGCAGGCGGGAATGCTCTTGAAATTAGCCGCGCCTTCGGCAGACGACGCCGCCACCGAAGCGCGGGAAGCGGCGGGATCGCTGTTCGGTCGCTTGAAATCCTACGCCCAAGATGCTGGCCAGTCGATTGAAGGAGCAGCCGAGACCATTACCCAATCGGTCGACAATTTCGTTAAACAGAATCCGGATTTGCATTTGCGCGTGCGAAAGCTGGGCCATAGCCTGAGCATTCCCGGCATGGAACGCGTCGAAGCACAAGTTGCGTTGTCCCGTAGGAAGGGAGTTCCAGAAACGCCGGTGACGCTGTCGGCCATCGGACTTCCGACCACTCAGCGGGTTGACATCGCAGGTGGTGAACCCGGCGGCGACTATAAGATCCTGGATTCTGCGCTGACCAGTGCGGAAGGCACTTTGCAGGTGACCCTGGTGTTGCCGAGATGGGCCGATCCACAACGTGACTTCATCTTCGTCATAGCGGGGCCGACGACCGACATTGCGTTGCGTTCTGCAGTGTTCGATGTCCTCGAACCATCAGTCGGAAAGTGAGTACGTGAGGCTGCCGTCCTTCGGGAGCAACAGCTTGTAAAACGCGCCCCGTTCACAAGGGGACAAGCGAATGCTGCATCGTCAGTTCTGGGCAGAGAAACCATCATGATGTTTGAAAGCTGGACGGACTTGGTGCGCATCCTTAGTGTCGGAGCGACAAGCTATCTGGCGCTCGTTGCTCTGCTCCGCATCTCCGGCAAACGAACGCTGACCAAACTTAACGCATTTGACCTTGTCGTCACGGTGGCGCTCGGCTCGACCTTAGCGACCGTGCTCCTCAACAAGTCCGTAACATTGTCGGAAGGCGTGCTTGCAATGGCTCTACTGATCAGCCTGCAATTCGTTATCACGTGGCTGTCGGTTCGTTCTGAAAACCTACAACGTCTGGTCAAAGCTGAGCCGACCTTGATCATTAGAGACGGTTCACTTTTGGACGATGCTCTGCGAAGGGAACGCGTGACACGTGAAGAAGTGCTTGCCGCGCTCCGAGCCCATGGGGTCACCGACGTCAGCAGCGTTGCAGCTGCCGTTCTTGAAACAGATGGATCGATAAGCGTTCTATCTGAAGGAAATGCCGGCAAGATGGGCAACAACACACTTCAGGGCGCGGCCATTCACCATTAGCAACCCGGAGCCTCGCCGCATCATCGGTCTGCAGCCTTACCTCGTCCATCTCATTTGAGTGTGCTGTAGTATATTGCGACACCCTCGATGTCTTCATCAGTCAAGCCGTGCGCCGCAGCCGACATGACGTTCGCCAAGCGGCCGCCTCGCTTGCCCGCCCGAAAGAGCCGCAGCTGATTGGTCAGATATATGGTATGCTGTCCCGCAAGAGCAGGATACTGGAGAATGTTATCGCTTGCACGCCCATCCCTTCCGTGACAGGCCTGACAGGCAGGAATTCCGCGCATTGGTGCGCCCTGTTCGGCGAGCATGGCCCCAAGCTGGCGCGACTTTACGGTTTTTTCGCTAGTGTCGCTTTTTACCACCTCGTCGAGCTTGATTGACGAATAGTAGCGCGCGAGTTCGGCTCTCTGTTGCCGGTCCAGGTTAGCGGCGGGTGGCGCCATCATCCCGCTGGGTCGGGTACCCGCTGCGAACTCTTCCAACGCCATCTCGAGATACGCAGTTTTTTGCCCCGCGAGCCTCGGAACGCCACCGAGCGGGCTTCCCTCGCCGCGCGCTCCATGACAACCGCCACAGGCAAACGGACCCACGATCAATCCTTCGTTCGCCATTGTCCGGGCGCCCTGGCTTTCGCCGTCGCGCAGACGTGTGGCGGCCTTGTACTCTCCAGCTGGAATCTGTGGCATGCGTCTAAGGAATCCGACAAGCGCCCAAACCTCGTCGTCGCGGCTCGGCGCTGGCCACGCCGGCATGCCGGTGTACTTGATCCCATGCTTTACGATCCAGAACAGCTGCGCATCGGACCAGTCATCGGAGACACCCGTGAGATCCGGTGGCTGCGGAAGCATGCCCAAAGCCACCGGATTGCGCGACCGGCCGGGCGCCCCGTGGCAAGGCGCACACCCGGACTGAAAGTATAACATGCCCTGTTCGACGTGAGCGGGACCGAGCGGCGGCACTACTATTCCCATCGCGTACGTCCGGACCGAATTCTGCATGCCGAACTGGAGAAATTTGCTGACGACCGCAAGATGACCGCTGGACGCAGCGATACTATAGATGCCCGACCAAGCGAACAGGAATGCTGCCGTTGCCGCAGCAAAGATGGAGATCAGCGTACCCCACAGTAGCTTCCGCATCGTGGCTTTCCAACTCGCACCTGATCAGCGACCCTTCCGCGGAAGCGGCGGAACCGCGGTCTTACCAACCTGCACTCCGTAGCCTGGTTCCTGAGGCCGCTCCCCGAGCCTTGATCGGCAACTCGGACTTCCGAACGGCGCGAGCGCATCAATCACAGCAGGGATTCGCTGCAGCTTAAACGGCTCTGCAGCGGAGCCAGATTGCGCTTTCTCCATGCCGTTTCGTTCGTTGCTTGAGGGTTCGCTTTCTCAAAGCTTGTTCCTTTGATCGACGTGGCGGCCCTTCACATCCAGCTAGCGAAAAGAATACCTTCGCAAAGCGTGTCAGTGCTCCGCCGGGTCACGGGGGCAGTCACCCTTCAAGGAACGACCACTGCAGAACAATAAACCGACGCGAATTCGAAACAATGTACCCTAACGTACAGCAAATCATCGCTTGCTAAACTAATCCGCGCCAGGACCAAGTCGCTGCCGTTTCGCTAGGAACAATCATCGATCTGAAGAGCTTGAGGGACATTCGAGCGCGGAAGCGGGAGTGACCCCTGGGCACGCGTGAGGTCCAGTCTGCTCCGATGAACGTTGGCATGCGAGATACCGCCGCAGCGCCCCTCGAGCTTCTCGTCAATCGTGAACGGTTACTCGTCAGGGACACGGATAAATCCGATCATGGCACCGATCGCCCAAGATCTTTCTGATCGACAGAACCGTCAAGTGTCGGCCTTCTGCGCATCGCGCTACGGCAAAGCACTGCCTGCACTTGCGTCGGTGCCGCCGCCCCTGTCGCAGCACGGCGCAGCAATTGCGGTTGTCGAAAATGCAGAGTTCGGCGTCCGGTGCTGCATCTATTGCCACGGCACCGGCTGGTCGCGAGCTCAGCAACATCCTTCGTTATCCGGGGGTACGATACGTCAACCGCCTCGAAACAGATTCGAAGTTTGGAACCCAAGAGCTCGAAGGAACAGCCGCAAGGCCGGCGATGGCGCGTTCAAGCGAACGTACATCGCGGAAGCGATTCCGAACTGGCCTGCTGTGCTTGTCGCCTGGGTGCGCGATGCGCCGCCGCTGATACGGCAGACGGCCATGCCGCAATTCCCGATCTCTTATCAAGAGGCGGTGCATATCGCCGCCTATCTGTAGTACACCCCAAAAAAATGAAAGCAGCCTCTCCCTCGGTAATTCTGGTGATCGGCACTGGCGTCTCGGGCTGCACTTGGATGCTGCCGGAAGAAAGCCATGGCAGCCGGCCGTCGCTGATGTGGTTGCAGTCAGCGCTGATCACGGCTGGTCCGAATGCGGAAGCCATCCGCACCCTGACCTGGATCATGTTTGCAGGTGGCGCGGCATTATTTCTGTTGGTCCTCGCCTTCACGGCGCATGCAGTGTTTGGCGGGACGAGGCGCGGCTGGATGAGCGGGCATCGCTTCGTCATCATTTTCGGCGTCGCCATGCCGGTTGCTGTTCTCACAGTTCTCCTGGTCTATGGGCTGATGCTTACGGGTCGTTCGGCTGCTCGCGGGAATCCCGCGGCCCGCATCGAAGTCGTCGGCGAGCGCTGGTGGTGGCGAGTGAACTATCTGGGTCCCCGGGGCGAGCGGCAGCTCGTGTCCGCAAACGAAATTCGGGTTCCGGTGGGCGCGCCTGTCGAATTCATTCTGAAATCAAACGACGTCATCCATTCGTTCTGGGTGCCGAGCCTGGCCGGAAAACTCGACATGATACCGGGACGTGTCAACAGGTATCAGTTTTCGGCCTCGCGGACCGGCGTCTATCGCGGCCAATGCGCAGAGTATTGCGGCGCCCAGCATGCCCTGATGGCGTTCTACGTGGTCGCGGTGGAGCGCGACAATTTCCAGACTTGGCTTGCGGACCAGAAGAGGCCCGCGAGCGATCCCGTGACCGAGCTGGGCGTCAAAGGAAGGGAGCTGTTCCTTGCCTCGGGTTGCGGCGCCTGTCACACCGTACGTGGGACGGCGGCGTCGGGCCAGATCGGTCCCGATCTCACCCACCTCGGCAGCCGGAAATCGATCGGTGCTGGAAGCTTCCCCAACAACGCTGGCACGGTGGCAGGTTGGATCGCGTCCGCACAGCATTTAAAGCCCGGCGCTTTGATGCCGTCATTCTCCAACCTGGGCGGAGAGGAACTTCGCGCGATTGCGGAGTATCTTGAGGGTCTCAAGTGACGACGAATGCCGAACACTCCGCTATCGCGAATCCGCCGGAGAAAACATCCGTCCGGACTGACGGCTTTCCGAATGCAGTGCCGCGCCCAGAGGGCGAACTCGAGGAGCTAGAGCGAATCTGGGCGCCGCCGCGCGGCTTCCATCTGATCTCGGCTGTCAACAACAGTTATGTCGGCGTCTGGTACGTCGGCGCAGCGATGTTGTTCTTCGTTCTGGCGGGCATTCTAGCGCTGATGATGCGCACGCAGCTGGCCGTCCCGGAAAGCGGGCTTATCGGCCACGCACTCTACAATCAGCTGTTCACTATGCATGGCACGCTGATGATGTTCCTTTTCGCGGTGCCGGCCGTCGAGGCCATGGGCGTGTACCTGCTTCCGAATTTGCAGGCGGCACGCGACCTCCCGTTTCCACGATTGTCGGCCTATGCATTCTGGGCATATTTCGTTGGTGGCCTTGCCTTCTTTTGCAGTCTCTTCTTCGGACTTGCTCCAGATGGCGGCTGGTTCATGTATCCGCCACTGACGAGCTACACGTTTTCTCCCGGGATCAATGCCGATTTCTGGCTTCTCGGCATAGGATTCATCGAAATCTCGGCCATCGCTGGTGCGATCGAGATCATCGTCGGCGTTCTGAAGACGCGCGCACCGGGACAATCGCTCGACAAGCTTCCTGTGTACTCCTGGGCAATGCTGATCTTCGCGCTGATGATCGTTCTTGCCTTCCCTGCGATTATCATCGCCACGGTGCTTCTCGAGCTCGAGCGAGCATTCCACTGGCCTTTCTTTGTCGCTGAGAAGGGCGGCGATCCGCTGCTGTGGCAGCACCTCTTCTGGTTCTTCGGCCATCCCGAAGTCTACATCATCTTCCTGCCTGCCGCGGGCATGGTATCGATGATCGTGCCTGCAATGGCGCAGGCGCCCCTCGTAGCGTACCGGCTTGTGGTGTTGGCCATCATCGGCACAGGCTTCCTGTCGTTTGGGCTGTGGGTGCACCACATGTTCACCACCGGCCTTCCGGCTCTTTCAATCAGCTTCTTCTCTGCGGCGAGTATGGCCGTGTCGATACCAAGCGGCATCCAGGTCTTCGCATGGATCTCAACCTTTGCGTTGGGTACGCTGCAGTGGAAGACTCCATCCTACTTCAGTCTTGGCTTTCTCTTCATTTTTACGATGGGCGGCCTGACCGGCGTGATGGTGGCAATGGCCCCATTCGATTGGCAGGCACACGACACCTATTTCGTGGTTGCTCACCTCCACTACGTCCTGATCGGCGGGATGGTCTTTCCGCTGTTTGCCGCGTTCTACTATTGGGCGCCGACGATATCGAGCAAGCCGCTTTCCGAACGACTGGGCAAAGCCGCGTTTTGGCTGATGTTCATTGGTGTGAATGTCACTTTCTTCACCATGCACCTCACCGGCCTGATGGGCATGCCGCGTCGCACCTACACCTATATCGCCGCGATGGGCTGGGGCCCGCTGAACATGATCTCCACGGTGGGCGCATTCATGATCGCCGCCGGAGTTCTGACCTTTCTGATCGACCTTGCAAGGAACTTCCGTCCATTCGGAGCAAGTGCCGGGAATCCATGGAATGCTGGAACGCTCGAATGGCTGCCTACCGGCAACTACCAAACACGTTCGATCCCCATCGTCACCAGCCGCGAGCCGCTTTGGGACCAGCCCAACCTTGCCGCAGACGTGCAGGATGGGCGGTATTACCTGCCGGGCGCGCCGACGCGGTCGCGCGAGACCATAGTGACCAGCCCCATCGAGGCGCGGCCACAATACGTGCTGAGGATGCCGGGTCCGAGTTGGCCGCCCGTGTTGGCGGCGCTGTTTACCGCGGCCTTCTTTTTCGGCTTGACGCTCAAAATCTACGTTCCGGCTTTCGCTTGCGGCGCACTGGCTGTTGCGTGCGTGATCTGGTGGGTGTGGGACACGGACCCGGGTCCGGATGTGCCGGCCGTCGATATTGGCGGCGGCCTCGTACTTCCGGCTTACGTTACGGGTCCGATGAGCCATAGCTGGTGGGCGATGATCGTGCTGATCATGGTCGCTGCTACCGCATTCGCTTGCCTGCTGTTCTCATACTTCTTTCTATGGACGGTAAACCCGCAGCTTTGGCCACGCGAATCGAGCGGCCTGCCGCATCTCGTCTGGCCGGCCGCTTCGGCTGTTCTGTATCTGCTGAGCGGCGCAGCAATCTTTGCCACGGGTCGGCTGCTCGCGCGTGTGCCGCGCGGAAGCTCCGCTCTCGTCATCTTGGCTCTCCTTACCGCCATATTGCTGATCCCGTTGCCCGTCGCCATTGAGGTGCTCGGCCAGCGCTCCATTGGTTTGTGGCCGTCAGTGACGAGCTACGGCGCTGTCGTGTACACGGTTGCAGCCTGGCAGGGATTCTTTGCGGCTGTGCTTGTGCTCATGGGCCTCTATACAGCTGCCCGTTCACTCACGGGCCGCCTGTCCGCCGAGCGTCGCGTCACCTTCGACAATACCCAGCTCCTTTGGTGCTACGCCGTTGCACAAGGGCTCATATCGCTCGCGATCGTTCACCTGTTTCCGCGTCTCCTCGGGTAAGCTCGCATGGAGAACACCGGGTTCATTCGCAAGACCGTTTTCGTGCTTGGTGGGCTGCTTATCTGGGCTGCACATTTCGGGTTCGTCTACGTCTTCAACGCGCTTGCCTGCGCCCGCGGCTTTCATCGGCTGCACCTGTTCGGGATCGGCGCAGTTCCGCTGACGGTCGGCCTGGCCACTGCGATTGCCCTAGCTGGCGTAATCGGCGTGCTGGTCATTGCACTTCGAATCACGGGCCCCAACGATGCGCGTGGGCCATCCGCCGACTTCCTGCGAAACCTGACGGCCGCGGTGGCGCTGTTGTCGCTCCTTGCAATTGGGTGGGGCGGATTGCCGGCCCTTGTGGTGCCACCGTGTGGCTAGGGAAGCGGCCGCAGCCAGGAGGATCCGACAATGAATCTCGGCGATTTCAGCAGTCTCGGTCTTGCGGCGAACCTTGCAATTTTCATGGCAGCTGCAGGCATCGTCTGGTTCTCCGGCTACAAGCTGGCACAATATCTTGACGCGATCGCCGACAAGACGGGATTGAGCGAGGCATTCGTCGGCATGCTTCTCATGGGCACGATTACGTCCCTGCCGGAGATCGCCGCCGTTTCAACGTCGGCATATATCGGAAACGCCGCCCTTGCTACCAATAACCTGCTGGGCAGCGTTTCCATCAATGTCGTATTGATCGCCGTGGCCGACGCCGTGCTCGGCCGCGACGCCATCACGTCGACGATCGGTCGGCCGACGACGATCATGCAGGGCGTGCTTGTTATCATCGCCCTGGCGCTCACCATTGCTGCGGTTTTGGCGGGCGATGTGAGTCTTGGCCTGTTCGGCGCCTGGTCGCTCGCGCTTCTTGCGTACGCCATCTTTGCATTCTGGATATCGGCACGTTATGGCAGGCGCGCCCCTTGGCGCGTCCAGCAACGCCAGAACCATGAGCCGGAGCAGCGCGAGGAAGGCGGGAGCGATCAGAGCGAGGACGGCGCCCACCGTTCGCTAACTACCCTGGCGCTGCTGACGGCTCTGTGTGCAGCCACTATCCTGGTGGCCGGCTTTGGTCTCGCGCAGAGCGGTGATGCTGTCGCCAAGCTCACTGGTCTGGGATCCGGCATCGTTGGGCTTGTGCTGATTGGATTTGCCACATCGCTCCCGGAACTGAGTTCCATCGTTTCGGCGGTACGGCTGCGGCGCTACGAGATGGCTTTGGGGGACGTATTCGGCACCAACATTCTCACGCTCGGACTCATCTTTCTCGCCGACCTCGTCTATGCGGGCAAGCCGGTCCTGAACCAGGCCGGCCGATTCGAAGCGATCGCGGCAACGCTCGGGATCATCCTGACGGGGATCTTTCTGATTGGTCTGCTCGAGCGCGCGAACAAAACGTTCCTGCGGATGGGCTATGACGCTCTTGCCGCCCTCCTGACGTTTGCGGTTGGCGTCATGCTTCTCTACTTTGTCCAAAGTTGAGAGCGGCCTCGGGCCTCACTTCCAGTCGGCGCTACCCGTCGTCGCAGACGACTGCCTCATTGACTGCTCGGAGAATCCGCGGCTGATGACCAAGAGCGCGCTGAGCAGATAGATCAAACCCATGGGTACCCACATGATGAGGCCGGCCAGCTGTTGATCTTCGATCGGCGAAAGTCCAAACACGATTGCTCCTCCGCTCATGATAGGGTAGAGCGGCCGCGGAGCGAAGGTCAGCAACGCTCCGAGCAAACCGGTGTGAACCATCGTGAGGAGCAGAGCGAGCGCGGCCGCACCAGTCGACCTCGCTCGAACCATGCAGGTCCAGAACCAGAGACTGACCAGCATGAGAGATCCAAGATAAAGAAGGTGCCAGCCCGCGCTTGTCAACGCAAGCTCGTACGTCGCGGGAGCGTGCCAGAACCAGATCAGGAAGCCGTAGGCACCAGCGGCCAGCAGCGGTCGATTCCACTGAACCTCTGGCCTGCCGTTGCTCGAGGTCGCGCACGTGGTTCTGCTTAGTCCGGCTCCGAGCGTTCGAATCGGAGCCGCAACGACAATGAGCTGCGGAGCCAAGATGACCAGCACGAGGTGCTGTATCATGTGGGCCGAAGCGAGCGCAGCGGATAGCCGGCAGAGCGGGCTCACGACCGCAGCCGCGAGCAGGAACATCGCCGCTACCGCGGCCGTTGTCTCATAGGACAACGCTCCTGAATCATGCGGCTCTGCGGCGCGCCGGAAGGCTCCTGCAGCATAGAAGGCCCCGAACAGAATCAACGGAACCGTCACGGCGGGCGCGATGCTCCACGCCGACCAGATCGTTGCTGAATCGACCGAGTTTCCGGACGCAAGGCAAAGGGACCACACTGAGTCCAGGTCATTTGCGGGATCGTTCATTCGCAGCCCCTTCGGAGCGGGTACGTGCCTGGCCCAAAAGTGGCGCTTGTCAGGTGCCCGGCACCAACGTCGTTTGGATCTAATGGAACGAGCGCGACAATCCGCAGTTCCTCCGCGACGAACGATCGAGGAGGTAACATGAAAGCGCGGTTGTCCAACCCGGCATTCACCCTTCAGGTAACACTCGGTAGCGCCACCTCCGCCGGGTCGGTTCCATGCACATGAGCTACGCCCCCGCCTCCGACTGGATTTTTCTCCGCCGCGTACTCATCACGCTAGCAGTGACCACGATCGCCTATATCGCGTGGAAGCTTGCTGACCTATTCATCCTCCTCTTCGCTGCCGTTCTCCTGTCGGTTCTGCTAGGAGGACTTGCCGCCGCGGTTGCAAGATACAGCCGGCTGCCAACTGGCTGGGCGCTCGCCGCGAGCTGCGTGTCATTGGCAGCCCTTGCCAGCATCTTGCTCAGCTTATTCGGAGCACAAATCATCGGACAGATATCAGGGGTCTTCGACCAACTTCCCGGCGCAATCAATGTTGCAGGCGCGACGCTGGGCATTGCAGATGCATTCAAACAGGTTCAGGAAACTCTTTCCAACGAAGGCAGCGGACAGTTGCTGTCCCGAGCCGCCCGCGTCGGTTATACTGCGCTTGGCGTTTTGAGTGATCTTTTGCTGGTCACGGTCGTAGCAGTGTATCTTGCGGCTGACCCGAACGTCTATCGTCGCGGCGTGATCAAGCTGTTCCCTTCCGAGCAGCATGACCGCATCGCAGAAGCGCTGGACATTTCCGCCTCAGCACTTCGCCTTTGGTTTCTCGGGCAACTCGCCTCCATGACGCTGGTCGGCCTGCTATGCGGGCTTGCCTTTTGGGCGATCGGATTGCCTTCTCCCGTCGGTCTTGGAGCAATTGCAGGTGCGACGAACTTCATTCCGTTGATCGGCCCGATCATCGGAGCGCTGCCGGCAGTCCTATTCGCGCTAACACAGGACCTTAGCATAGCATTGTGGACAGTGGGCGCTGTTCTCGTCATTCAACAGCTCGAAGGCAACATTATCACTCCGATGATTCAGAAGCGTGCAGTGGAGTTGCCGCCCGCGCTCATTTTGCTGGGACTCTCGGCATTCGGAGCGCTAGGAGGCATGCTAGGCGTCATCCTCGCAACGCCTCTTACCGTCGTTGTCATGGTCCTCGTGCAAAAGTTGTGGATCCGCGAAGCCCTCGGCGAGAAGACCACGATCCCTGGAGAGAGACGCTCCAACTAATTGCCGTTTCCAGCCCTGCGACAGGACCGCGGCCCTCCGACTTCTTCTCTTCAGCAGGCTCGTAACCGTCGTCTCGTTCTTCCGCCGAAAGTCGCAGGTGAGCGCCGTTTGGAGCGATACCGTACAATTCGTCCCCCGCAGCCACTTCTCGGCATCGAGCGCGGCCGATTTACAATTGGGCATGCGGTTCGCAAGCTCCGTTGGCGACAATTGTAGGTGCGCTTGCAGACCTAGCTCGGTGCTCGGAGGAACGATGCGCCCGCCCGCAAATTCGGATGGTTGAAGTAACCGTCGTGGACACCATGATGACGCATATGCATCCCCCCGCGACCGCGGCAATCGGCGGTCAACCGATTCACTCGATGCTCGCGCAGTTCCCGACCGTCTGTTTCACGCTGACACTGTTCACCGACATCGTATACTGGCGAACATCCTATCTCATGTGGCAGGAGTTCTCATCCTGGCTCCTCCTGGCCGGGCTAGTCTCCGGCGCGCTTGCCTTGGTTGCGGGCGTCATCGCCTTTTTGTTCAGTTCGGCTGTGCGTGCCGCGAAACCCGCATGGCCCCATGCCATTGGTGGCGTGATTGTCCTCGCGTTGGCCTTCCTCAACAGCCTTGCTCACGCCAGAGACGGATGGATCGCCGTTGTGCCATGGGGTCTCATTCTCTCCGTTGCGACGATCATCGCCATGGTCATCAGCAACTGGCTTGGCCGTGCACTCGTATTTCACTACGGCGTGGGAGTGAGACGACATGACTAGATGTATCCGGTTGCGGGGCGCCGCATTTGTCAGCAGTTCCCTGCTCGTCGCAGCCCTTGCGGGCTGCAGCGACGGCGGCACGGATTTCGACATTTCGCAGCAGATCGGTCCTGAGCCTCTCCTGCCGAAGCCGAGCCACTCCATTTTGACCAATTTGAAGGTGGCTGAAGTGGTCGGCTGGAGTGAAGGCGAGACGCCGGCCGTGGCCGGCGGGCTCAAGATCACGGCCTATGCCAGCGACCTGGTTCATCCCCGTACGATACATACCTTGCCGAACGGAGACGTTCTCGTCATTCAGTCACGCGCTCCATCCGGCAAGCCGGTCGCGCGCCCCAAAGACCTCATCCGCGGCTGGATCATGTCGTACGCGCAAGGAGGTGGCGGCGAACAGAAGAAGAGCAACCTCATCACTCTCTTGCGTGATACGAACCGCGACGGCGAGGTCGACGAGCGCCGTGACCTGCTCACGGACCTAAATTCACCCTTCGGCGTGGCGTGGTACGACGATACGCTCTATGTGGCCGCCGCCGATGCGATTCTGGCCTATCCCTACCGGCTCGGCGACGTCAATATCACTCCGCAGCCGAAGGTGCTCACGCCGCTGCCCGGCGGACCGATCAACCATCATTGGACCAAGGATCTCGCGCTCAGTCCGGACGGCCGCTTTCTTTACGTGTCGGTTGGCTCCAACTCCAATGTAGCGGAAAGAGGGCTGGAGGCCGAGAAGGGACGCGCCGCCATCTGGCAGGTGGACCGGCAGACCGGCGCCTCCCTCGTCTATGCGTCTGGCCTGCGCAACCCCAACGGCCTGACATTCCATCCGCAAACGCGCGAACTCTGAGCGAGACGAACTCGGTCCCAATCTCGTCCCCGACTACATGACCTCGGTCAAACAGGGGGCATTCTACGGCTGGCCATGGAGCTACTATGGCCATCACGTCGACGAGCGCGTCCACCCACCGCGTCCTGATATGGTCGAAAAGGCGATCGCTCCTGATTACGCGCTGGGGAGCCACGTTGCCGCGCTGGGAATGACATTCACGCTGAATTCAGCCCTTCCAGGAGAATATCGGAGTGGTGCTTTCGTCGGCCAGCACGGCAGCTGGAACCGCAACTCCTTTTCCGGTTACAAGGTGGTCTATATTCCCTTCGAGAACGGCGCGCCCGCCGGCAAGGCGCGCGACGTGGTGACCGGCTTCCTCGACGGCGATCGGGCGCGCGGTCGGCCCGTTGGCCTCAGGATCGACGGCACCGGCGCGCTGCTCGTTGCGGACGACGCCGGAAACAAGGTCTGGCGCGTTGCCGCTGCCGATGGCAGCTCCACACCGGAGCCGGTCGGGACGGATCAGATCACGGTCGGCCTTGCGGGCGGTCGCGGGCAGAGCGCGACTGGGCAGCAGGAGGCCACCTCCCCTGCCGGCTCTTCCAGCGAAGCGACTTCCCCAGAGCCACCGCAGATGAACATCGCTCCCGCCGCTCTGCCGCCTGCAGGTTCGGGAAAGCCAGAAGTGCTGGGCAAATGATGGATCATAGCTCAGTCCAGCCGAATCCAACGGACTGGTTTGGCTGCCGTCACCGATGCCGATGCCACTCAAACTCGGGGCGTCAGGTCCTTGGTGATCATGCAACGCCCCCAATCGGGCTCCCTTCGAGGCTAGATTGGCGCCGGGTCCCCGTCAAAGACCGGCGAAGCGCTCTCGCCGTACCTTGGGAGCGGGCTGCGACATATTTTCCAGTGGAAGGTCGTAGTAGCCGTAGTGAGGTCTCCAGCCAGCTTGATAATCGTAGAACGGATAGGCGTAGATCCCTCCACCTAGCCGGAATGATCGCGACTCTAGAATTGCGCGGAGCGTTCCGCCCCGATCGATCACGACGTCGGTGACATAACCGCGCTTGATGAAGCAAGGATTGGTCTCATTGCCGATGCGTGTCCAGTCTCCGATGATCTGTGAGACACGGAATTCGTGACGATCGTTCTGAACCTTGCCATCATCGAACAGGTCCATGCGCTCCACCTCGGTCTCGCTACGATTAATCGCAACGCCATTCCGGCTAGGGGTCAGATCGACCTGGTCCCACGAAACTCGGAATGCTCCCACGCCGACTTCCAGGAAACCTCCGCCCTCGACGATAATTGCGGCAACGCTTGCGTCCGGACCAAACAGGATATCTTCTACTTCGCCGATCTGGTGGCCCTCCCGGCCATACACTTTCTGTCCCAAAAGCGATCTTGCGAGCCATCCAGAGTAAAGCTGCGCAGGCACGAGCGGCGGCGCTGGCTTTGCGACACGAGGATCCAGATAGCCCTCTTCCGGCAGTTCACACAGCTGATCGCTCTGCCGTCGCAGCTTCTGCGAAGCGTCGCCAGTATAGGTCGGCGGCCCTGGAACGATTGGCTTCACGAGTTCGCCCCGGTCGCCCGGAACCTCCCCTGTCAGCCGTTGCTGTGCCTCCGCGCCCGTTGAGCAAGCCAGCAAAACTCCTCCGAGCAGTAGCACGCATTGACGGTTCATGTGGACCTCCTGATCGCTCGCGGTGGCGGTCGTGCAATTGAACGCGTCGAACAACGGCCCGTTCCTGGCCGGCGCGGATCGCCGTGCATCAACGACGTCGGTAGTTCACACTCTGCGCAACGAGCGAAATGAGCAGCCTGGCCGCCGTCGGCGCCCAGAGCTGTCGCAGAGCGGGGGCGCGCTGCTCTGGCCTTCCGCGCTGAAGCGCTGCTCGGCCGCGTACGTCATTCTAAGAGTAGCTCGGCCCTGCATTTGAACTCGGAACTGCCGGCCCATCTTTGACGGCTTACCCCCAGAACGTCGGTCCGATAACGTACCGCCGGGCAATTCAAATGCGAACGGATGATCACGCGAAAGCTTTACGCCAGTAGTCGCCTTGGCGATGGCTAGTGGTTTAGTCGGCACAGGATGAAGAGCATGGACGCGTTCAGCTATCCCGAGACCATCGGTTGCTGCGAGCCCCGCTTTAGTTGCTACGGCCAACCTCACGTCACGGATGAGCGGGTTGCGCAATCCGATGCCAGTATCGGCAGCGGTCGCTTCGAAGGTTGCAGGGGGGCAACATGAGAAACTTTCGATGGCTCATCATCACAGTCGCTCTAAGTCCATTCATTGCGCTCGTTCCAATGCAGGATGCCCTGGCCGAGATCACAATTGAGGAGAGCCACTACAGCGCGGGTGTCCTTACGATCCGAGGCGAAACGTCCCAACCTAACCAGCGCGTCACGCTTGATGGACGTTATTCCGAATGGACCAATGGCTACGGTCGTTTCACCTTCCGAGTGAGGTATTTGCCAGGCGACTGCTTGGCCCAAATTCGGGCAGGCGCCGACGAGCGGCCAACCTACATCACGAACTGCAATGCGCCTCTTCCGAAGCTCGGCGACGTATCGAAAGAGAACGGCTCGGCTTCAGCCGCTTCCGAGCGCACCCCCCTACTTCGTGTCGTCAAGCAGCCTTGTGAGCGTGACTGCATAGTCGTCTGCCAGAACGGCGAGTACGCCATCAACGCATATTGCCCGCGAGGTTCCACCGACATTCTGGACGAGCGAAGCGTGGCCTGTCGGCAAGATAGGCCGAGCCAGATCGTCGCCTATTGCATGTCGCCCGGGGGCTCCTAAACGAGGCCAAGCGCCTATCGACATTTGTCCTGAAAAAGGATGGGCCTTCAGCCTAACGCACCTAGGCGGGATGATGCGCGACCAGCCGCTGAGGAGTCGACGCATTCGCCGGCAGGCCAGCAGCTCGGTGTGGTGGGCTTGAAAGGGGGTCCCGCGGCTCGGAGCTTACAACTCAGCACAAAGAAACGGCCCCTTTGACAGGAGCCGTTCCTCCTTCCTGAGAACCATCTGGAGACCCGATCGAATCCCCAGCTAGGCAGTTTCGTTTACGAACGCCTATTCAGCCTTACTTCTGGTTGCCAGATTGTGCTCCGCTTTGCCCGGTGCCTTGCTGGCTCGACTTGCTTCCCTGCTGGTTTGCGGCTCCGGTCGTCTGGCCGCCGCTCTCCTGCTGCGCGAATTGAACTCCGAGTGCGGTTGCAGTCTTCTGGTCGAGGGCACCGGTTTGCTTCATGTTCTGCGACTTCTGGAAATTGCGCAGCGCCGATCTAGTCTCGTCGTCCCAGGTACCATCGACCTCTCCCGCGTCAAATCCCTTCTGATTCAGGCTTCGCTGAACCGCGCGGATATGTTCTGGTTTCAGGTTCTGCACGTCGTAGCGCAGGGACGCCTGATCGAACTGAACGCCCAAGGCTGAAACGGTCCTCTCATCGAGGTGCCCGGTCTCCTTCATATCCTGCGCCTTCTGGAAATTTCGGACTGCCTGACGTGTTTCCTCACCCCACGTCCCGTCTGCATTTCCAGCGTGAAAGCCCTTCTTGTTCAGCGCCTGCTGTATCTGACGGATCTGGCTTTCATCCAGGCTCTGGACATCGTACGACATGCTGGGCCCGTTCCTCTGCTGCCGGCTGGTCGTCTGCTGTCCGCTCTGCTTCGCGGCTTGCTGGTTGTTCTGCTCCGTCTGCTGCGTACCTTGGCTCTTCTGAGTGCTCTGATTCTGCTTTGCCTGCTGCGCGACAGCCGGAGCTGCCAGCGCCGTCGTTGCGAGCAGTGCTACAATCGTTCGCCACATCATTTTCTCTCCATTTGTTCAACGATACCGGCCCAACGCCAGGCTTCCACAACGGTTCATGATTGCATGTGTGCACGATAACTGTTGTTCGTCTGCTTCCGTACCGTTCCACGACGGTAGGCTGAGTTAGCCGTCTCGAACCGACCAGATGTGCGGCAAATGGTCGAACGTTTCTTATGCTGTGTAAGCGGACTCTGCCCTGAGCTCGGATGACGCATTGCCAATCGACATCGGCAGTAATGCGCATTGTCTGCTTTCGTACCTGCTGTCGACCGGCTCATCAGGAACGTCGGCTTCCGGGTGAAGTTGCCCGGGACATCGCCGTCTCCTTCCGAGAACGGCCTTCAACCTGGCAGTGGCGCCAGAGCCACGAGACGTGTGCAAATCGTCGGCTCGGCCGATGTCCAAAGCAAGTGGAGTACGAGATGCGCCCGAACTTACAGATGCTGCTTGGCACAACCGCCCTTGTGGTCACACTGGCCGCAACCGGTGCGATGCAGGCCCAACCCCGCAGCGAGAACCTGACCCAGTCTGACCAGCGGCAGCAATCCGACCAGCGACAGCAGCAGCGCGCGGAAGCCCCTCGGACCTCCCAGAACCAGAAGATGAGCGATCGCGACTTCATTGAACAGGTCGCAATCGTGAACATGTTCGAGATACGTGCCGGCAAGATGGCTCTCGACCGATCTCAGCATCAGGACTTACGAGAGTTTTCGCAGCGTATCGTCAATGATCACCGAAGGATTCAAGATCGGATTGCTCAATTAGCCGGGCAAACGGACATACCCACGCAGCTCGACAAGAAACATTCCGGCCTTATTGATAGGCTCGACAGCTCGTCGGACGATCGGTTCGATAGGCGCTTCATCCGCATGCAGGTCCGCGGACACGAGCAGGCGATCGACCTTTTCGAGAATTTCATCGAAGTGCGACAGGATCAGGCGAATGGGGGGAGCAACAACACGCGATCTCAGGCCGGACAGACGGCACAGGATCAGTCGACCCAAGCAGCAACACAGCAAGATGAGCGCGGTGGGTCGCCCCTTCTGCATTTTGCACAGGAGAACTTGCCCACGTTGAAAACACACTTGAGATCGGCACGGTCAATCAGAAAGACCATGCAATCCGGGCCTGATGTTGCCGCCAATCAGCCATCCCAGTCCCAGCGGAGTCCCGCTGATGGGCGCTCCGAGCAATCCCGCACCCGGGACGGCGATACCGCCCGCAGGTTCGTTGTGGAGCAACCAAGGCCGCGAGTGACGGTGACGGACCCACGATCGCAAGTGAACGTCGAGCAGCCCCGACCGCGGGTCACGGTGCGCCAGCAGGCCCCGACCGTGACCATCGATCAGCCGCCTCCTGAAGTCGTCATTCACATGCCCCCGCCGAATGTGGACGTGCAGGACCGCGAACCGAAAGTGTCGGTGAACGTACCGCCACCGCAGGTCAATGTCGAACAACAAGCGGGTTCCGCGCGCGTGCAGGTGCAAGGTCGATCTGACGAAGCGGCCGACGAAGCGGCCCAGGTGCAATATCAGCGCGCGCGCCCTCAAGTGAAGTTCGAACGGGCCGGTGAACCTCGCGTCGTCTATCGCCCCACCGAGCAAGAGCCAAAGGTCCGCTATGAATCCGAACGTCAGTCGGCGGCCAGCACTCGGCAGCAGCAGGTGGCGAGCTCGCGGAGCGGCAGCACTGCCCAGTCTTCGGATGCGCAAACCGATGCGCAGCAGTCCGCGACGGCTCGGCGGGAGCGTCAGGGTGAGCAGAATTGGCGTGATCGCGCCCGCCAACTGACGCGCGCGGAAGAGACAAGCAGCACGACTTCCGGTCGGGGCAAGAGCGACAAAAGCGCCGACAGCAACCTCACCCAAGGCGCCGGAATTGATAGCAGCGCTACGTTGATGCTCGTTAGCCGGATCAACGACATGCCGGTGTACAATGCGCGCGGACAGAAGCTTGGCGAGGTCGAGGAGGTCGTCGTTGATGAAAACACGAATGCACGGTTCGTAATCCTCGCGAGCGGCGGCTTTCTCGGATTGTTCCAGGACGAAGTCGCACTGCCCGTCGAACGGTTTCACGCAAAAGGGGACCACCTCGTCGTCAGCGGCCTGACCGACCAGGACATCGATAACATGCAGGACTGGGAAGACCGCCTTCCCAACAGCTCCGTGCTGGACGATGCTCAGTCGGTCCGCATCCGGAAATAGCGCGATCCCGAAATTTGCGCGGCAACATCGTCTGTGCGCCGCTACTTGGGACGCGCCTAGTCGTCGGGCGCGTCCCCTAGCCGCATCGCACTGCGGGTGGTCGCCCTGTCACAGCAGGTCGGCTCCCACGGGCATCATATTTGTGCCCAGGGTGACTTTCTTTTGCATGTTTGCGAGAGAACAAACTCTCCTTCATTTCCTAGCGCCCTACCGACCGCCGCAGCCAATCGCGACCATTCAACCCCGATGCAGCCACTCCCGGGAGATCAGCGTCCGCTCATCCGGCATGGACATCGCCGTGTTGGACGCCATGGAACATGCTGACCCACCTTCCCGTTGATTTCATTTCGGGAGGACCAAATGGGGCGGCAACCCTGCCCAAGTCACCTCGGCACGGCTCGTGAGCTTCGCGCCCCATTCCGGCTACGCGCCTTCGGCATTCTGCTCGCGATCTGGGCCGGACTGACGATGTGCAACTCGACTGCCGCCACCGCGCAGTTGCCAGCCGGACCTGGAGGCGATCCGCCCGATCAAGAGCCACGCAAAGAGATTCGCGTAGAGCCGAAGGTCGGCGACGCTGCGATTGCCGCACGCATTGAGCGCATTCTGGCATCCACGACATGGTTCCAACGCGCCCATGTTGCTGTTCGTGAAGGCGTCGTGTTCCTTAACGGCAACACCGATACGCTTGAACATCGGCGCTGGGCCGGCCGACTTGCGGAAAGCACGGAAGGCACAGTCGCGGTGGTCAATCGCATCGAGGTCGAAACCGACACTGAGTTGACCTTTGGCTTTGCACGCGCGGAGTTTGCGCGGATGGGACGGCAGGCTCTGCAGACATGGCCTTGGGTGGTGCTTGCGATCACGATCATTCTCCTGTCCTGGCTGCTGTTCCACATTGTACGCCGCGCTGCCCTGCGGCTTCTCGCGACTCGCATTGCTTCGCCCCTTCTCCTGCGCGTGGTCGCGCGCCTCATCTCGATCCCGGTGTTCCTACTCGGCATCTACTTCGTCCTCCGCGTGTCCGGCCTGACGCGGCTTGCGCTGACCTTGCTTGGCGGCACTGGGGTGGTCGGCATCGTGGCCGGCTTAGCCTTTCGTGATATCGCCGAGAATTTTCTTGCGAGTGTTCTGCTTAGCGTCAGGAATCCGTTTCGAACGGGCGACCTGATCGAGGTAAACGGGAAGAAAGGGATAGTCCGGAATCTGAACATGCGGACCACTGCTCTTTTGACGCTGGATGGCAATTACGTTCAGATTCCTAACGCAATCGTTTTCAAGAGCACGATCACCAACTACAACAGCGCGGCTAGTCGGCGCGCGGAATATACGGTAGGCGTTGGCTATAGCTCGCAGACAGTCAAGGCACAGGCCTTGATTGCTGATGTTCTGCGGCAGCATCCCGCGGTACTGAAGAGCCCGGAGCCGCTCGTGTTGGTCCAGGAGCTGGGCGCCGCTACCATCAATCTCCGGGTTTATTACTGGTTCGCCAGCGCGACCTACTCGCCCGAAAAGATCAGTTCGTCTCTGATGCGTCTGACGAAGGATGCGCTGATCGACGCTGGGATCGAGCTTCCGGACCCGGCTCGCGAGGTGGTGTTCCCGAACGGCGTCCCAATCATCCAGGCCGATGCAGCGAAGACGAACATCGACCGTTGGACGACGCCGCCGCCCCCCCACGACAGAGCTATGGCACGCACCGCTGAGGGCGATCTGCGCAATGAATTCTCGGAACTGACGGAGGAGACCGGACTAAATCCGCCTGGACAGGAGAGAAACTTGCTAACGTCTTGACGCTGCCGCGGGCGGACTGCGGGGCAGAGCTCAAAAGCACGCAGGCACAGGATGTGACCCGGTCATTCCGGGCTTTAGGTTCGACAAATCGGGCGAAGCACACTCGACTGAAGGAACGTTCGACAGCTCGTCAAGGCCGTGTCCTTCCGTCATCCGGCCACCATGGCTACGTCACGAAGCACCACAGCCGATGGCTGCCTAAGAGCGCCGAAAACACGCGACGGCAGTGCGCTCTTAAGTCACAAGGCGCGGCAAAAGCCACTCGAAACGGATAGTCGATATCCGGGTTGACGTGCATCAGGTGAACTAGAAGCGAACATGCGCGCGGACGTCTCGTGCTGCCATTCGACACACGCATTGCGTGGACAACGGCTGCGCGCCCCATTTTATCGATTAACGAGAGCACAAGCTGGAGCACTCACATGGAGAAAGCGGAACTGCATCCTGAAGATTTTCCTCTCATGCTCGATGGCGATGCCTTGGTCACCCAAGATGGAACGAAGGTCGCCAATGCGCGGTCGGTCCGGTTGGCAGAAGACATAGCGCAACGCCTCAACGAGAACGCGGCTCGCAAACGAGAGGATCGCTGGGCCCTCTAGAACTGCTTCGCTTTGGCTACTTGAGACAGACAGTTAAAGCATTTGCAGCGGCGAGAATCCCGACTGCCTCCGCTGACGAATTGCAGCGATTTAACGTGCAGCTGAAAGGTCAAGCGCGTGCGAAGGAGCAAGAGCTCCTCTCGTTGTGCTGTGGCCAAAGCTCGGGTCGGAGTTCTAGCTCCGCTCAGCCTGATAATCAGAAGTCTCGGTGGCACCGGATTCTCAGGAAGACGCCTCGAGACCGATCAGTTCCTTAGAACCAACTGGCCATTTGCGTCGATTACCTCACCGGGGGCCGAACTTGACGCGGCTTAGTGCGATCTTTCCTTCCGATCGAACGAAGCACTGGCAGCACCCGCCGGCATACACAGCAATTTCGCGTGAGATCGAGGCGTTAAGTGCTGGGCGCGGCACCGTACCGTCATATACGGAAGGGTTGCTGAGAGAGGCCATTATACTACGTCGGTTTCCCCAAACCGGCAAAGCGGCCCCGGCCTCAAAAGCCCCCAATGCCCCAGCCGGGGCCGCAACGTTGGCCGGTACAACACTGAGACCTGCTTGACCTCGCTTGAGAATGTTACTGCGGAGCCGCTCGGCTTGGACAGCTTTACCTTTATCTACAATGGCCTTCGAAGGTCCGTCTGGACTCTTAAGCGGGCGGAGCCATGAATTTGGACCCTGCAGCAGCAGCGGAGCCCATCGACTGGCGTCTCGCTCAACGTCAATCCTTCATTCGTTCACGGGACGTTTCGTTGCTGGGCAGATTCTCGTGCGGATTGAGGGCTTGCGAATTTCGCGCTGGGCTCGGTATCGATTATCAGCTGCGCTGGACTTTCGTTTTTGCCGCCATCTTCCAGTCGAGATACTCGCAGAGTTCGGAAATTGGCGCGGCACCCGCGATGCCGATGGCGATGCCGGGCGCGTTGCTCCGGCCGGAGGACCGCGTTGGTTGCTCCTGGTCTGCAGCGAAACCGGTCCTTCTTCGAAGCCGCTCCAAACCAAACTCGGCCGTCAAAACTATGGGCGAGCGGTGTTACGTTCGAGCAGAGACTTCCGCAGGCTACGTTCGGCAGACGAGATTGTGGCGCGTGTATTTCGACAGGTGTATTGATGCGCGGCAGATCGCGCGACTGAGCCCACGCTTGCTCTCATCGGATTTTTCTTGATCTCCCGGTGCACACGTTGTGCACACGTCGCCTTCTAACCGATTGAAACATCTGAACTCTCGTTCCAGTCGATCATGGGCCAATTTGAGCAAGCTTGAAGCAAGCAGCGACAACCTGCGCAAACTCGGAGTAGCAGCCGAAAATAAACGCGACTTCGGCAGACCACCTCACGCGTCGATGACGACGTCGGAAAGCGGTACCGCCTGGCATGTCAGGCAATATTCCTCATCCAGCTCCGGACAATCGATGAGATGACGAACCTCGCCGGTCCTTACTACCACGGCGCAACTCTCGCATTGTCCGACGCGGCAACCACTCGGCAGCGTGAGACCGGCGCCTTCGGCCACCGCAAGAATGCTAGTAAGCGGTGCCTGCGGCGACCATGTCAGCGTGCGGCCAGAGCGAGCGAAATGAAGCTGGCGCGGCATCAGGCCATCGAGCACAGGTGGCGCAGGCGAACGGAAGCGTTCCCTGAATATCTCGAAGGCAGGCACGCCGCGCGCCTGAAGTCCCGCGTTGACTTCTTCCATCATCGCATCGGATGCGCACATGTAAAAGCGCGCCCGCTTGCGCAATAGTTCGGGATCGATGTCCGACACTGTGAATCGGCCCAGCCGGTCGAAGCGGTCGCCGCTTTGCGGCCGGCTCAAATGGGTGACCAGCGTCAGGTTCGGCAGCCTCTGCTGCAGCGCCTCAAGCCGATTCTGGAACGGCCGGCTCCGGTCATCCCGGCAACCATAGTGCAGCGCGATGCGCGGCTCGCCGGCATTCCCCTCCAGCGTTTCGAGATAGGACAGGAACGGCGTGATGCCGATGCCGCCAGCGATCAGAACGACCGGAAATTCGTTGCGCAGCGGCAAGACGAAGCCACCTTTCGGCGACTGCAACTCGACGACGTCGCCGGGCGCGAGCGCGTGCCTGATCGCCGTCGAGACCCGTCCACGCTCGATATGCCTGACCCCGATGTCATAGCCATCGGGCGAGGCGACCGCGGCTCCGGTGAGCGAATAGGAGCGGATCGCATCGCCCATCCGGAGGCTGATATGCTGGCCCGGCCGGAAGGACGGAAGCGGAGCGTTGTCCACTGGCCGCAATGTCAGCGCCACCACATCGGAGCATTCCTCGCGGCGCTCCGCGACGACGAACGATCGCCAACCCCGCCAGGCACTGCTCTCGCCACGCTCGACATCGCAGGCAAAGGAGCGCAGCGCCAGCGATCCACTGAGCGGATCACGCCCGTCTTCCGAGATGATGGCGTTGAAGCTCGCGCCCACGGTGCGCGTCTCGTCCGGTAGATAGCCCGGCAAGCCGAGATCCGGCGCCGGCTGCCACCAGCCGTAATCGCTCGCCACCACATCCTGCGCGAGCGCGTCGTTGCAGACGGCACGCATCCGGATCGTGCCCAAGCGGCTGTGCACGAGCATCCAGTCACCCTCCAGAATATTCCTGCGGCGGGCGAGTTCGGGATGGATCTCGGCGGTCGGCTCGGCGCGCTTGCGGCGCAGCGCATTGATGCCGCGATGCTGGCTATGACAGAAATACCCGCTATTGGCGGAAAACAGTGTCAGCGGAAACGCCTCGTCGCGCGGCTCGGCCGGTTCGACGAAGCGCGGCACCGCGGGATAGCCATGGCGATGCAGCAGTTCCGAATAGAGCTCGGCCTTGCCGGTCGGCGTGGCGAAGCCTGTCGTCTCGTATTTGCGGTGGAGATGCTTGAGCGGCACGCGAATGCCCTCCGGCTTCGCCCGTAGCGCCGCGAGGTCGAGTCCGAGCGGGGCGAGCAGATGTTCAAAGCCCTTTTCGACATCGCCGTCGAAGAACAGTTCGCCCATGCCGAGCCGTTTGGCGAGCTGGAACACGATCCACATGTCGGAACGAGCCTCGCCCTGCCGCGGAATCATCTGCGGGCGCAGCTGCACCAGTTCCTGCGCTTCGGGCGAGATCTCGAAGCCTAGGCGGAGCGCTTCGTGCTCCCAGGGACTCGACACCGGCAGCACGATGTCGGCCATTTCGGCGGTGGGATTCAGGAACAGATCGCAGTGGACCTGGAAATCAAGTGCCTTCAGCGCTTCCCGTCCGCGCTGCGGCGCAGGATGCGAGACCAGGAGGTTGGAGCCGAATGCGAACAGCGCGCGCACTCGGTAGGGCTTTCCGGTCAGCGCCGCGTCGTAGAAATCGCTGGAGGTGATCCAGCCGTCCGTTGGCGGGCCGAGCGGACGCTCCATGAGCCCGAGCGTATGCGCCCTCGTCTCCGGCGGGATCATCGCGATGGAATGCAGCGACGGCACCGGAAGGCTCGGCATCCTGACATTGCCCCCCGGCGCATCGAAACAGCCGGTCAGCGCATAAAGCGTGGCGATGGCGCGTTCGGTCTGCGAGGCGTTGGTGTGCTGTCCGAGTCCAGTCCAGCCGTGGTAGCTGACTGATGCCGCGGCCGCGATCGCAGCCGCGAGTTGCTCGACCTGCGCCGCCGGGATACCGGTGATGCGCTCGACCGTCGCGGGATCGTAAGGCGCGGCCGCCGCAACATAGTGATCGAAAGCGGTGCGGCAGGCGATAGGTCCGTCGGGGCCGCTGACCTCGAAGCTTCCTTCAAGCGCAGCCGCAGCGGGTCCATTCTCGGCGCGCTCTGCGCTACCTGCGCCCTCGTCCCAGACCAGGAAGCCGTCACCCAGCAGCCCGATATCGCCGGCACGCAGAAACCGGCCGTCGCTGTTGCGGACCAGAAAGGCAGCATTGGTCCAATGCCGAACGAAAGCGACGTCGTAAGCGCGGTTGACAATGAGCCAGCGCGCCAGCCCGAGCGCCAGCGCAGCATCGGTGCCGGGACGTATCCGCAGCCACAGATCGGCATCACGCGCCGAGCCGGTCCGGCGCGGATCTATCACCGCAAGCCTGGCGCCCCGCGCCCGCGCAGCGCTGATCGCCTCCGCCTGGGCCAGCCAGACATTGGCCGGGTTGTGGCCCCAGAGCAGGATCAGTTCGGAGTTGCGATAGTCCGCTGTCGGCAGGCCGCAGCCAAAGGTGAAGGCGTGGGCGTGGTCCTTGTGCCAGTTGCAGATCTCGGTGGAGAAGCAGTTGTTGGGACTGCCGAAGCCGCGGATGAAGCGCTGGATCCAGTCCAGGCTGTCTGATGTCGAGGACGAGGAGCCCGACGTCACGGCGAACGCGACTGATTCCGGACCGGTCTCCTCCCGGTAGCGCCCAAGCCGTTCAGCGATCTCGCTCAATGCCTCGTCCCAGGATATCGGCATGAAGCCCGGATCGGCTGCCCCCTTCGGCGCGGTGCGTCGCAACGGCGTCTTCAGGCGCCGGGCCGAGTGTGCGATCTCCGGAGCGGCCCTGCCCTTTGGGCACAACGCCTTGCCGGTCGGATGCGCCGGATTCGGCCGCACGGCGACAAGCTTGTCATTCTCGACCAGGTTGAGCGTGCCGCAGCGGGAGCGGCACAACGTGCAGAAGCCGGGCATTTCCTGCTTGGACATGGTCAGGCCTTCGTTGTCGCGCGCCCTCGCTCGGAAGGCCGAACGAGGGAACCCGATGTGGCGTCGTTCACCAGCAGGCTCGCGGCCGCGAGGTCCTCGATCGCCGCGCCGACGGACTTGAACAGGGTAATCTCGTTGTGGTGAAGGCGACCCGGCCTCGTGCCCCTTGTCAGTTCATGCAGATCGCCACAGATCCTGTCGGCGCTCCAGCGTCCGGCCGCGATGGGTTGCAGCAGGTCTCCCGCCTCGGCGAGCGCTCCGGCAAAGGTATCGACAAAGACGCGGCTGCGCGAGATGGCCTCATCGTCGCTTTCGCGCATCTGCGGCCTGAACGCGCCGACAAGATCGAGATGGGTTCCCGGCCGCAGCGATGCCCCCTTGACCAAGGGCTCGGTCGAGGTCGTCGCGCAGCTCACGATGTCAGCCTGCGGCAAAGCCTCGGCAAGGTCCGCCGCGGGAGTTGCGTTGACGCCCTGCCGGACAAGCGTCTCGGCCAGGGCCAGCGCGCGCTGAGGATTGCGCCCCCAGATCAGCACCTGTTCGATCGGACGAATGGCGCAGTGCGCGGCAACGAGGTGAGGCGCGAGATGGCCGGTTCCGACGACAAGCAGCGTGCGGCTGTCAGTGCGGGACAGATAGTCGGATGCAAGAGCTGAAGCGGCAGCCGTGCGGCGGTTGGTCAGGGCCTCGCCGTCGATCATCGCGCGCGGCTGGCCGGTCTGACCATCGAGCAGGAAATAGAGCGACGATACCGCTCCGAGACCACGCTCCGCATTCTGCGGAAACACCGTGACGAGCTTGACGCCGAGGGCTTCGCCGCGGATCCAGGCCGGCATGGTCAGGAGACTGGCGGGCGCGCCGTCGACACCGACCTCGTAGGCCTGCCGCAACGGCATCGGTTCGCCACCGCGTCTGAAAGCTGCGCGCAATGCCTCGATCAACCCGGGAAAGGCGAGCGCGGCATGGACGTCTGCAGCGGAGTAACTGCGCAGCATCGGTATCATCCCGTCCAAATCATGAAAGTGCGCTGATGCCGGTGCAAATCCAGATGACTTCAGCATCCTCCTTGCTCAACGACACGATGGCGTGGCCCATGTTACTGTCGAAATAGGTGCTGTCACCGACTTCGAGCGTGACGGGAGCATAGAACTCCGTAAACACCCGGATGGTACCGGACAGGACGCACAAAAACTCCTCGCCCTCGTGACGCACCCAGCCGGGAAAATCGTCCAGACTGCGCGCCCTGATCCGCGCCTTGAACGGCAGGATGTGCTTTTGCGAGAGGTCGGTCGCCAGCACCTCGTAGTCGTAGGTGTCAGTCGGATGCGGCTTGCCCTCCCCCTTTCGGGTGACGCTGCGGCGGCCAAACGGCGCGTTCTGGCGACGCTGGTCGAACAACTCGACGATGTCGAGATCGACGCCGCGCGTGATCTTCTGGAGCACGTCATAGGTCGGCGACATCTGGCCGTTCTCGATCTTCGACAGGGTCGAGCGCGCAACGCCCGTTCGCTCGCTTACCTCCTTCAACGTCCACCCCTTGTCGATCCGTACGCGCTTCAGCCTGTGACCGAGGTCATCGTCTCCCTCGGCCGGCGCGACGTCGGCCGAAAAACGCGCAGGCACACTCTCGGTGGCCGCGGTCTCCCTCAGCGACGGTCGCGTCGCAGACTTCTTCATCGCGTTTCTCTTCCGTCTATTCTCGATTTGCTTCCATGACCGGCGGGCGGTCCCGGCGGCACGTGGTGACCGCCGGGACCCTGCCTCACTTCTTTACGAGAGGGCATTCACTCTGGGCAAGAGACTGGAAGGCCTGCTCGCCGGGAACGGTCGCCACGACATTATAATAATCCCATGGCTGCTTCGATTCGGAAGGTTTCTTGACCTGGACCAGCAGCATGTTGTGGACCATGCGGCCGTCCTCGCGCACCTTGCCGCCCTTGGCGAAAAAGTCGTCGACGGGCAGCTCGCGCATCTTGGCAGCCACGGCCTTGGCCTCATCGGTGCCGGCGGCCTGGATCGCCTTGAGATAGTGCCGGATCGAGGAATAGACGCCGGCCTGCGGCGCGGTCGGCATCGCCTTGCGCGCCTCGAAGAAGCGCTTGGCGAAGGCGCGCGTTTCGTCGTTCTGGTCCCAATAGAAGCCTTCGATGAACGAGATGCCCTGCGCGGTCGACAGGCCGAGAGCGTGAACGTCCGTAATGAACATAACCGGCGCGGAGATTGCCTGGCCGCCCGCGATAATGCCGAACTCATTGGCCTGCTTGATTGCCGTCGTCATGTCCTTGCCGGCGGTGGCGAGCACGATGACTTTTGCTTTCGATGCCTGCGCCGGCAGGAGAAACGCCGAGAGATCGCTCGCGCCAAAGGGATGGCGGACGGTGCCCAGAACCTTGCCGCCGTTCGCAGTGATCGCTTCGCTCGCGATCTTCTCGAGCGAATGCCCAAAGGCAAAGTCGGCGGTAATGATGAAGAATGTATCGTTGCCCTTGTCGATCAGGGCCTTCATCGGTCCGACCGCGTTGGAGTAGTTGTCGTAGACCCAATGAAAGCCGGTCGGCGAGCACTGCTTTCCGGTCAGATCCGTCGTGCCCGGCGACGAGAAGAGCGCGACACGATTGGTGTCGCGCGTCAGCTGCTGCACCGCGAGCGCAATGGCGCTGTTGGTGACGTCCGAGATCGCATCGACCTTCTCGTTCTCGATCCAGCGCCGGGCGATGCCGACGCCGATGTCGGCCTTCTGCTGATGATCGGCGCCGATGATCTCGATGGGCTTGCCGAGAACCTTGCCGCCAAAATCGGCCGCCGCCATCTGCGCGGCCAGGAGCGAGCCCGGTCCGTTCAGGTCGGAATACTGGCCGGACATGTCGGTCAGCACGCCGATCTTTACCACGTCGTCGCTGACCTGGGCCGCGGCCTGACCGCCGACGGCGAACGAACCCAGACAGAGCGCGGCCGCGATCCCGCGCAAGGATTTGGAAGGCGTCTGTTGCATCATCTATTCCCTATTGTCAGATCCACTCTCTCGAGCGGGTTGGCCCGGTCCTGTCGTGCTCCGCCCCGACGGCGAAGCCACTATTCGAAATCTCTCAGCCCATTCCTGCGGCGCGACGGTCACCTCATGGAGCACGGCGGGCGTAGCCGCCGGGGTTCGGCGCAGGCTATGCCAGAACTCGATCAGCTCGCCGACGATACCGCGCCGGAAGGCGAGTACGCAGAGGACGAAGATCAGGCCGTGAATGACGGTGACCCATTGCCCGAAGGCAGCCAGATAGTTCTGCATGGCGACGACGATGAAAGCGCCGACGAGCGGACCGTAGAGCGTGCCGACGCCCCCGAGAAACGTCATCAGCAGCACCTCTCCCGACATCGACCAGTGCACGTCGGTGAGACTGGCGAGCTGGCTGACAATCGCCTTGGTCGAACCCGCAACGCCCGCAAGCGCCGCCGAGAGCACGAAGGCAACGAGCTTGTAGTGGCTGGTCTCAAAGCCGAGCGACTGGGCGCGGGCGTCGTGATCGCTGATCGCCCTCAGCACGCGCCCGAACGGCGAGCCCACCAGGCGCATGATCAGGAAGAAGCCGCCGAGGAATATCGCCAGCACGAAGGCGTAGAGATTGGCCGGCCGCGACAGATCGATCAGGCCGAACAGCATGCCACGCGGAATTGCCTGCAACCCATCTTCGCCGCCGGTGAAAGGCGCCTGCAGCGCCACGAAATAGATCATCTGCGCGAAGGCGAGCGTCACCATGGCAAAGTAGATGCCGCTGCGACGAATGGCGAGCCAGCCGATGACGAGGCCGAGCATCGCCGCAACTGCGGTCCCGGCCAGGATCGCAAATTCGGGAGGCAGCCCCCAGATCTTGGCGACATGACCGCAGACATAGCCGGCGGAACCAAGGAACATCGAGTGGCCGAAGGAGACGAGCCGCCCATACCCGGCGACCAGGTTGAAGGCGCAGGCGAACAGCGCGAAGATCATCGCTTTCATCATGAAGCCGGGATAGACGACGAGCGGCGCCGCCGCGAGACAGCAGGCGAGCGCCAGGAAGATCAGCGTCTGCTTGCGCGTTGACGACGCAGTCGCCGACAGGCTGGACTGCGGTTGACCCTGCCCCGCCTCGAGCTTCGCGCCGAACAATCCGGCCGGACGGATCAGCAGCACCACCGCCATCACGACAAAGACAACCGTCGTCGAGGCTTCGGGATAGAAGGCCTTCGTCAGACCCTCGATGATGCCGACGAGGAAGCCGGTCACGATCGCGCCCATGATCGAGCCCATGCCGCCGATTACCACCACCGCGAAGACGACGATCAGCAGGTCCGCGCCCATCAGCGGACTGACCTGGTAAACCGGCGCGGCCAGAACGCCCGCCAGCGCGGCAAGCGCGACGCCGGCGCCGTAGGTCAGCGTGATCATGCGCGGGACGCGGATACCGAACGCCTGAACCAGAATCGGGTTCTCGGTTGCGGCGCGCAGATAGGCGCCAAGCTTGGTCCGCTCGATGACGTACCAGGTGCCGAAGCAGATCACCACCGATGCCGCGATCACCCAGGCCCGGTAGTTCGGCAGGAACATGAAGCCGAGATTGCGACCTCCCGTCAGCTCCTGTGGAATCACATAGGGTTGGCCGGAAGATCCAAACCAGTTGCTGAACGCGCCCTGCACCATCAACGCGAGACCGAATGTGAGGAGCATGCCATAGAGATGATCGAGCCTGTAAAGGCGTCGCAGCAGCACCACCTCGATCACAATGCTGATCGCGCCGACGGCGAGCGGAGCCAGGATCAGCGCCCACCAATAGCCGACGCCGAGATAATTGAGCAGGAACCACGCGCCCACCGCGCCCATCATGTACTGCGCGCCGTGGGCGAAGTTCACGATGTTCATCATGCCGAAGATCACCGCGAGGCCTAGGCTCAGCATGGCGTAGAAGGCCCCGTTGATCAGCCCGAGCAGGAGCTGGCCATAGAGGACAGCGGAAGGGACGCCGAGGATCGTGGTCATGATGTCCGTTCGGTTAGAGTCCTAGATAGCTTTTGAGCGCGCCAAGCCTGCCTTCGAACTCCGCGCCCGGAATTTCCTCGACGACGCGGCCGAGCTCCACGACGTAGTGCCGATCGGCGAGACCGGCGGCGAAGCCGACGTTCTGCTCGACCAGCAAGATGGTAAAGCCTAGCGTCTTCAGTTCCGTGATGGTGCGGCCGATCTGGCGGATGATGACGGGAGCCAAACCTTCGGTCGGCTCGTCGAGCAGCAGGATGCGCGCGCCGGTATGCAGGATGCGCCCGAGCGCCAGCATCTGCTGCTCGCCGCCGGACAGCTTGGTTCCCTGGCTATCGAGGCGCTCCTTCAGATTTGGAAACAGCACGAGGATTTGTGCGACCGTCATGCCGCCGGCGGCGACCTTCGGTGGCAGCAGCAGGTTTTCGCGCACGCTCAGGCTCGCGAAGATGCCGCGCTCCTCGGGACAGAAAGCGATTCCCTTGCGCGCGATGTCGTAGGGCGCGGCAGCGATCAGCTCGTGGCCGTCAAGCGCGATCGAGCCCGCGCGCTTGTCCAGCAGACCCATGATCGCCTTCAGCGTCGTGGTCTTGCCGGCGCCGTTGCGGCCAAGCAGCGTCACCACCTCGCCCGCCCGGACACTGAAATCCACTCCGTGCAAGACCTTGGACTCGCCGTACCAGGCCTGCAGCTTGCCGACCGTTAGGGTCTCAGCCATGCGCCTGCCCCGTATAGGCCGCCATCACGTCGGCGCGCGAGGAGACTTCCGCATAGCTTCCCTCCGCCAGCACCTCGCCGCGCACCATCACGGTGATGGTGTCGGCGAGCTCGGCGACCACATTCATGTTGTGCTCGACCAGCAATACCGTGCGGTCCTTCCCCGCCTCGTGGATCAATTGCGTCACCCGGCCGATATCTTCGTGACCGAGTCCCGCCATCGGCTCGTCGAGCAGCAACACCTTGGGCTCGAGCGCAAGCGTCGTCGCCAGTTCGAGCACGCGCTTGCGGCCGTAGGAAAGGCTGCCCGCCATCGTCCAGGCATATTCCGACAGGCCGAAGCGCGCGAGCAGCGCATCAGCACGGTCCAGCACGCTGCGATGACGCGAAATTCGGCCGAGCAGATTCCAGGCGAGACCATGCTCGCGCAGCAGCGCGAGCTCGATATTCTCGCGCACCGTCAATCCGGCGAAGACCGCGGAGATCTGGAAGGAGCGCACCACGCTGCGCTTGGCCATCGCCGGCATGCCAAGGCGGGTGACGTCATCGCCTTCGTGCAGGATCACGCCGGCTGTAGGCGGGAGGAATTTCGTCAGAAGGTTGAACAGGGTGGTCTTGCCGGCTCCGTTCGGGCCGATCACGGCGTGCATGCTGTTGCGGGCAAGGCGGAAGTTGACGTCTTTGACGGCGAAGAAGCCGCCGAACTCGCGGCTCAGGCCGCGGGCCTCCAAAGCATAAGCGACGCCGTCCATCATGCCTTTGCCTTGCTGACGCCTGGATGTCGGATCGGAGAAACGAAGGTGACCAGACCGCGGCCCCATCCTCGATCATAGGTTTCCTATCGTCAACTTTATTCCGATAAGATATTTTTGGCAGAATGCTGAATTTTTAGGCCCGTCGGGAAATCTACCGCCGCCCCTCGATCAGATGGACGAGTTGTGCCCCGACCTCGTACAGGGCCATCCTGGCGCTCCGGAACGGCGGCTTGATCGGCGCCGAGGCCGGGAGCGGCAGATCTTTCTCGTGGAGTCGTCCGAGCGCGTAGAGGGCGAGCAACCGTCCGAACGTCGTACCGGGCGCAATGCCGCGCCCGTTGTAGCCACTGAAGCCGAACACGTTTTCGGCGAGCTTGTGGAAGCGCGGCAGGTGATCGTCGGTCATGCCGATCAGGCCGTACCATTCCGCTTCGAACCTGACGTCACCGATCTGCGGGAATAGCTTCTTCAGCGCCCGTCGTGCCCAGGATCGATGAACCGCAACACCCGTCCCTCGGAGCGCGCCGCAACTTCCGAACACGAGGCGGCCCGCGCGATCGAAGCGAAACGAACTCAGCACCTCATTAGTGTCCCAGGCACCTTGCCGTTCGGGAAGAATAGATTCGCGAACGTTGTCGGACAACGGCTGGGTGGCGAAGTTGAAATAGGGCAGATGGATCTGCTCCGTTCTCACTTCGGACCAGGGCCCTGTCGCATAGGCATCGGTCGCCACGATGACGCGATCGGCAATGACGCGGCCGCCCGCCGTGTGCAGCTTCCACTTTCCGTCAATCTGCTCGGCCGAGGTGACCGCGCTGCGAGTGAATATCTTGGCGCCGGCACTCAAGGCGCTGCGGGCAAGGCCCCGCGCATAGGCCAGCGGCTGGATCGTTCCTGCGCGCCGATCCAGTAGCGATCCGGCATAGGCTGACGACCCGATCTTCGTCTCGGTCTCGTTCGCGTCCAGTAACTCAACCGGCGCCCCGCGGCGGCTCCACTGCGCAACGCGCTGCTCCAACTCCTTCAACCCCTTGAGACCGACGGCGCAATGAAGCGTGCCAGCACGCTCTACCTCGCACGCGATGCCGTGACGTTCGATCAGATCGAACACCAGTTTCGGGGCGTCGCCCAACAGTTCGAGCAGACGCTCGCCGTAGTCGCCGCCGAGCACGTCGCTGAGGACGTCCGGCATCACCCACATGCCGGCATTAACCAGCCCGACGTTGCGGCCGGCCCCGCCAAAGCCGATCTCCACCGCCTCGAGCAGCGCGACATTGGCACCCGCCTCAGCGAGATGGAGCGCGGCCGACAGGCCAGTATATCCGCCGCCGACGATGGCCGTGTCGACCTTGATCAAGCCGTTCAGCCCGGCGGTGTCAGGCGCCGGTGGTGCGGTCAATTCCCAGAGACCGTGGGATCTGGCGTTGCCTAGCATCGGCTCCGACGTCCTCTCTTGCGTCCGCCCGCGGGTCGGGTTGTCCGAGGCGCGTTGACTGGCTCATTCCAAATCGGCAAGTGGGATGCCGACCGTTGCGGGGTGCCGAGCACCTAGACTGCGGGTCCGGCGGTAATCTAGCGTTGCCAGCGGCGACGGGCCAAGCCATGTTTGGTAAAGACCTCATTCGCCCGGAGAATGACGTGCAGGGCCCTCGCCGCTTCTTACCCTCGCTGCCTCTGCTGGCCGCCTTTGAAGCGGCGGCGCGGACGGGGAGCATCACAGCCGCGGCCAGGGAGCTGTCGCTAACGCAGAGCGCCGTGAGCCGCCAAGTCAAGGCACTGGAGGAGCAGCTCGAAGTCGAGCTGTTTCATCGCGAGCGGCAGACCATCCGCCTGACCGTGGGCGGAGACGCCTATGCCCGCGAGATCCGCGACGCGCTGCGCAAGATCAGCACGGCCTCGCTCAACCTGCGAGCCAATCCGTTCGGCGGCACATTGACTCTCGCAATCCTCCCGACCTTTGGCACACGATGGCTGGCGCCACGGCTGCCCAAATTCCTTGCGGGCAATCCCGGCATCACCATCAATCTGGTGACGCGGCTGTCGAGTTTCGATTTCAGGCTGGAGCCCGTCGACGCCGCGATCCATTTCGGCCGCCCGGAATGGCAAGGGGGCGAACTGGCATTGCTGCGGTCGGAGACCGTGGTACCCGCCTGCAGTTCCGAGTTACGACGCCAATACAGTTTCAAGGAAGCAGGCGATCTCCGGAAGGCTCCCCTCCTGCATTTGATGACGCGCCCGGACGCGTGGGAGCAATGGCTGACGCTGCACGGCGTAGACGCCCATGCCGTCCATGGTATGCTGCTGGATCAGTTCGCCACCGCAGCGCAGGCGGCGATTTCCGGACTAGGCATTGCCTTGCTTCCCGAATTTCTCATCGAGGAAGAGCTGAGCACCGGCAAGCTGGTGCGCGCCCTCGATCTGCCAATGAAAAGCACCGAGGCCTACTATCTGGTGTGGCCGACCGACCGGGCGTCCCATCCACCACTTGTTGCCTTCCGGGAATGGCTTCTCCTGGAAACGGCAGCGGATCGTTGAAGGTCCCCCTGACAAGGGGCGGGTCTGCGGACCGGCCCTCAATTCCGAGCGATATCAGCTTGGCTCCCCTCGGTCATTCAACGCAGGAATGACTTCTTGAACTTCTATCGTTTGAAAATGCCGGGTCATTATCCTCTCTACGAGATGGGACATCGCCTTCACGGGCCCCGCCCCCGAGAGAAAGCGATCGTGACGTCTCTCAAGCCAACCGCTGACAGCAGCCTCTTTTGAAATCAACGCGAGCCCTTTGAAAGGAACGCCTCATGTCAGTCAAACCGTCCGACCAGGCAGGAAAGCTTTCGCTCAAGGCCGAGGTCGACGCGCTTCTGGTTGAACTCGGCGTCGAACCCGCCAGCTACACCGGCGGTACGCTGGTCGCGACGACGCCGATCACAGGCGAAACCGTGGCGCATGTCAGGCAGGTCGATGCCGATGACGCGGCCTCGGCCATCGAAAAGGCTCACGCAGCTTTTCGCGCATGGCGCTTGGTCCCTGCTCCCAGACGCGGTGAACTGGTACGACTGCTCGGCGAGGAGCTGCGCGCCAACAAGCGCACGCTCGGCCGGCTGGTTTCGATCGAGGCCGGCAAAATCAAGTCCGAAGGTCTCGGCGAAGTCCAAGAGATGATCGACATTTGCGACTACGCCGCGGGGCTTTCCCGCCAGCTCTACGGCTTGACGATCGCCACCGAACGTTCCGAGCATCGAATGGCGGAAAGCTGGCATCCGCTCGGCGTCACGGGCATCATCTCGGCTTTCAACTTTCCGGTCGCGGTCTGGTCGTGGAACGCCGCGTTGGCGCTGATCGGCGGCAACAGCATCGTCTGGAAACCATCGGAGAAGACGCCCCTCACCGCCTTGGCGACGGACGCGCTGTTCGGACGCGCCCTGACGCGCTTCAAGGCCGACGGAGGCTTGGCACCCGACGGATTGTCCGCCGTGCTGATCGGAGGACGCGAGATCGGTGAGGCCGTCGTCGACAACCCCAGGGTCCCCCTGGTCTCGGCGACCGGTGCGACGGCGATGGGACGCGCCGTCGCGCCGAAACTCGCCCGGCGCTTCGCCCGCGCTATTCTCGAGCTCGGCGGCAACAACGCAGCGATCGTGACCCCGACTGCCGACCTCGAGCTGACGCTGCGCGGCGTCGCCTTTGCGGCAATGGGCACGGCCGGTCAACGCTGCACCACGCTGCGACGCCTCTTCGTTCACGAGAACGTCTATGACAGCTTCGTGCCGCGGCTGAAGAAGGTCTATGCCTCCGTCTCCGTCGGCAATCCTCTCGCCGACAATCTGGTCGGCCCTCTGATCGACGGCTTCGCTTATGAATCGATGCAGCGCGCCCTTGGCGAAGCCAGGGCCGCAGGCGCAGCCGTTTTCGGCGGCGAGCGCGTCGCCGTCTCGGGCGCCGACGGGGCGTTCTACGTCCGCCCAGCGCTGGTCGAGATCAGCGGACAGACCGGAACGGTCGAGCGCGAGACTTTTGCGCCGATTCTCTATGTAATGAAATACAGCAACTTCGATGCCGTGATCGAATTGCACAATGCCGTCCCGCAGGGACTGTCGTCTTCGATTTTCACCAACGATCTGCGCGAGGCCGAAGCCTTCCTGTCGGCGCGCGGCTCCGATTGCGGGATCGCCAATGTGAACATCGGCCCTTCGGGCGCCGAGATCGGTGGTGCATTCGGCGGCGAGAAGGAAACCGGCGGCGGGCGCGAATCCGGGTCGGATGCCTGGAAGGCCTACATGCGGCGCGCCACCAACACGATCAACTATGGCCGCACGCTGCCGCTCGCCCAGGGCGTCAAGTTCGACGTCGAATGAACGGAAATCGCCGTGAACGTGTCGCTGCAGACGTCGTCGCATTTCCGGCCGTCCTCCCGCCTGTCGGCGATCGGGGTCTCGGAGATCCTGAGGCTCACCGGCCTCGCCACGGATCTGAAGCGCCAGGGCAAGGATGTCATCATCCTCGGCACCGGAGAGCCCGACTTCGACACGCCCGCTCACGTCAAGGACGCGGCGGCGCGCCATGCACGCAGGCGCGACGAAATATACCGCGCTCGACGGTACGCCCGCGCTCAAATCCGCCATCCGCGCCAAATTCCACCGCGACAACGGCCTCGACTTCGCTCAGGACGAGATCACGGTCTCAAGCGGTGCGAAGCAGGTTCTCTACAATGCAATGATGGCGACCCTCGACCCGGGCGACACCCGGGCGACGAAGTCATCATCCCGACGCCGTTCTGGGTGAGCTACGCCGACATCGTCCTCATTGCAGGCGGCAAGCCGGTTCTGGTGCCATGTTCGGAAGCCAACGGCTTCCGGCTCTCCGCGGGCGATCTCGAAGCGGCGATCACGCCATGCACGCGCTGGGTGATGTTGAATTCGCCGTCGAATCCCACCGGCGCCGCTTACTCCGCGGCGGACCATCAGCCGTTGCTCGACGTCCTGTTGAGGCAACCGCGCGTCTGGCTGATCGCCGACGACATCTATGAGCATATCGTCTCCGACGATTTTCGCTTTGTCACCCCGGCTGCGATCGAGCCGGCGCTTCGTGACCGCATTCTGACGGTCAACGGTCTTTCTAAGGCGTATGCGATGACCGGCTGGCGCATCGGCTACGTCGGCGGACCACGCGCGCTGATTCGCGCCATGGCCGCGGTGCAGAGCCAGTCGACGTCCTGTCCATCGTCTATCAGACAGGCCGCAGCCGTCGAAGCCCTCAACGGTCCGCAGGACATCGTGCGCAACCATTGCCGGTCGTTTCAGGCACGCCGCGATCTCGTCGTTTCCGCATTGAATGAGATCAAGGGTATCACCTGCCGCGTGCCCGAAGGGACGTTCTACACGTTCGCGAGTTGTGCAGGCCTCATCGGCAAGAAGGCGCCCGACGGCAGCATCGTCGAGAGCGATATGGCCCTTGCAGAATATTTGCTGCGGACGGTCAGCGTCGCAGTCGTTCCCGGGTCGGCATTTGGTCTCGCGCCGTATTTCCGCATCTCCTACGCAACTTCGGCTGCAGAACTCGAAGAGACCCGTCGGCGCATCGCGACGGCGTCCGCACAACTACTCTAGAGCAAAATCTGACCGACTTGGATCGGGAGGGATTCCCATGGGAGTCAAAATCTGATTCACCCTGTGTGCTGGACGAGGAGGCCGGCACACA